>CAJQNS010000138.1 GCA_905479735.1 uncultured Desulfofustis sp. | reverse complement strand
GGCCTGGGTTCCAGACTCTGCAGAACCGGCAATGGTTCCACCTGTTGCCAGTATGACAATGTTGGGTTTGCCCTCATTCTGGGCGAAAATCTGGGATCCGCTGGCCAGTACAAAGATCAGTGCTGTCAGAACAGCCGTTTTGAAATAGTTGTTTTTCATGTCTTAATGAATTTGTTGTGAAACAGTTTATCTGTTGTGTGCTGATTGTATCAAACTGTTGTTAATGTATCTAGTGGCAAGGTTATTATGCAACAAGTTGCCGCCTCATTGAGATTCTTCCTGAACTTGCGATCGCCTAATGAAAAATTCAGAATATACCGTTTCCCAAATACTTATAAGTACGGTCGTCTGTTTGAAAACAGCAGGCAGCGTTCTGGATATTATTTGCTTGAACGGAACACGACCCAATACTCGTGCAGCAGCAGTGCCGACAGAACCTTAGAGCGGTCCTTACGCTCCCTGTCTGCCTCCCTGGTTGAGTGAATAGGAAAACTGCTGACTGTTACTATCTACCGGATCGGCAGGTATGGCAAAATTGATTATGACTGAAGCGCCGGAGAGAGGCAATGGGCAGAAAGTTCTGCACACTGCCTAAACTAAAAATGAACAGCAATAATATCCATCATCCTGTTTTATCCCAATTTTAAAGTTGCCAAGGCAAATCTCCTTAAGGTAGTACTTGGGAAATGATATTTGGTCACCAAGCACTGAGATGCAACTCCTATATCTCAGATCTATCTATTTCCAAGCAGGGTCTGTTATGAAATTTCCCAAAGCAACTCAGATCACTCCCGAAAGAGCCCAACTCGTTGTTCAGGAAATCTCCGATGCCTCCGAACCAGGATTGAGGTTTTATATTCTGGTGATTGTATCGACTATGATTGCTGGGTTCGGCCTGACCATGAACAGTACTGCTGTAATCATCGGAGCCATGCTGGTGGCTCCTCTGATGACGCCAATTTTCGGTATAGCGCTGGCCTTGATCAGAGGAGATGCGCGCCTTTTGGGTAGGGCTAGTCAGGCGGAAATAGCGGGTGTTGCAGCAGCCATCGCGATGGGATTCATACTCGGCATGATTTATCCCTCCTTGGAACCAACCCCAGAAATGATCAGCCGCACCCAACCACAGCTATTCGACCTGATGGTTGCCATTTTTTCCGGATTCGCAGGAGCATATGCACTGGTAGATGAAAAAATCAGCCCTGCACTTCCCGGGGTTGCCATTGCTACCGCCATAGTTCCTCCTCTGGCCAATACCGGTCTCTGTTTTGCCGTGGGAGCTTACGCAGGTGGGGTCGGTTCATTTCTACTCTTCTTCAGCAACTTCCTCTCCATCCTGCTGGTAGCATCCATTGTGTTCTGGTTTTTTGGTATGGCTGGGAAATATCACGATCTTGGCAAAGAGGTAGTGATCAGAAGATTCAGTCTGCCTGTAGTTGGTTTTTTTATCGTCGCAATTGTTCTGAGTAATACGCTTCACAAAATTAATCAGGACCGCCACCTGAAGAGTACGATTACTGACGTGCTCATCACAAATTTAGCAGAATTGCCTCATAAAAATTTTGTCAGGATGGTCTATCAAAGCGGTGATGACAAGCTCCATGTTCTTGCTTATGTCGATTCGGCCGGCGTGATCTCGCCCACCCAGGTCAGTCGCATCCAGCAGAATCTGGCTGACAACTTGAACAGACCTGTAGAGTTGATCGTCCAGAGCAATGTTGCCCGAACCGTGGGAGCACTGGATTCTTTGAACCAGGTGAACACGTTGAATTTGAATGGAGAGTTTATCAATCAAGATTTACATCCTCGCGTGGTAAAATCGAAACAGGCCGATACCATCATAAGAAATTTTATTGCAGAACGCCCCGGAATCACACTTCTTCAGACACACATGCTTGAGAAAGACGGCAAGGATATTTTGTTAGCCACGATCACAGGTCTTATCTACCCTGCTGTTGGAGCGGTTCGAGAGGTTGAATCAGTATTGCGTGAAGAATTAGAAGAACCAGATTTGGAATTGATAATCAGGTTTTCAAAATATGATTTGCTTAATCGCGAAGGAGTGCGACGGGCAGAACTAACCGGTTTCTTTGAATTAACTTCCGAGCTGCGTGAGCCGATTGAGACTATTAGGTCCTTTTTGGAGAACTGGTTTGCAGACGATGTCGATTTTTCCCTTGTGAATACTGACTATACATTGATAGGTGAAGAGCTTTACTTCTACCTAGATGTTGCAGGACCCCATTTCTTTCCCATAGAAAAGGTTCAAGAATTGCAGACTTTGACAACGCAGAAAAGCGGTCAAAAAGTTAATGTATTTGTGATTTCCTCGGGTGAGACTGTAGCGACCACTGAGGGGCATGAATCTTATGTGAATTTCTCACATCGGATAGTCGAAAAACTTGAACCAACAATAAAAGAAGACCTCAAGAAATTGATCGAACAATCAAATTTGTAACTCTCCCATAGAGCTAAAATACTGTAGAAGTTTCGACCATATTATGACTCTGAGCCCACCTCTTGAGCGCCTTAACCTGTAGGGAATAATTTTTCGTCTTGCCGACAATATTTCCAGTACTTCATCCAAAGATTCAAGGTAGCCTGCAGTAATGTTCCCAGCCGATATACGGATCCAATTAATAATCATACCGAACCAGCCCGCACGGCCACTCTTACGTGAATCAACTCAAGCCGCATCATTTGCCTCCCCCTTTAGTCCCGACAACGTTATTTGCCATGGAATAACTGGGATGCAGCCGTCTGAACCGGTATACCTTCTGTTCTTTTAAGCGACGAACAGCGTTGACAATGCCACTACCGATCTTACGGATCAAAGTCTCCTGATGATAGCCGGCAGACCTCAGCATGCGCCGTCTTTCGCAGGCTTCCAGTTCCTCCCTTTGCCGCTCTTTGATCATGCAGTCGATATAGTGATAATTCATTTTACTTCCCCGCTTGATTTGATTTTTTTCAATCGGTCTTTGGGCGAGCAGATTGCCTGCAACTAAAATGTTGTTACCCGACGATTTTATAACAGTGAAAAATGTGCCAGTTTTATTTCATAATGATTACAGTTTGTTACTCAAATAAATCAATTTTTTTGTCTTATCTGGTAATTAGCTGTTGCCTTATTCGGTAATTACCTCTTATTTATCATATATGGTAAAACAATTGTGGAGGTCGTAGCTATGATGAATGAGAATGAACTGTTCAGGGAGGCTGCCCTGAGAATATGTGGCAATTTAGAAATCGATGAGGCTCTGCGTGAACTGCTTCTGTTTCTCCAAGGAGTTATGCCGGTAGCAAATATCTATTTGCAACATTATGACGATGATTATCACGCCATGCGGACCATCGCCTATGCCAGCAAGTCTGAATCTGGCAAGTTGGACTTGTTGACACCGCTGTCAGAAACAGCACGTGAGAAAGCAGCCAATGCCCCGGATCACCAGGATGCTTTTCTGATCACAGACCCCATGTCATTTCCGGTAAGCAGGGAGATGACAGCATTTCACGGTTTACAGAGTTCATCTATCATCGTTATGACCCTGCGGACCGGAAAAACAACTCTGGGCTTTCTTATTCTTGTGTCTGAAGAAAAAGATATTTTTAATAACCAGCATCGTTCCTTTGTTGAACTTCTCAAGGAACCTCTTGTGATATCCATGTCTAATGCTCTAAAGCACCGGGAGGTTGTTAAGTTGAACGACCTGCTCGCCGATGACAATCGTTATCTTCATGGAGAACTGAGAAGGCTGTCCGGGGACGAAATTGTTGGAGCCCGCTTTGGCCTCAAAGAAACTACCCAAATGATCCATCAGGTAGCCACCCTTGATAGCCCGGTGCTGCTTATGGGGGAAACCGGAACTGGCAAAGATGTGATCGCCAATGCGATCCACTACTCATCAGCCCGAAGTGAGGGCCCATTTGTCAGCGTTAATTGCGGCGGCATACCTGACACGTTAATGGATAGCGAGCTCTTCGGTCATGAGAAAGGAGCATTTACCGGGGCTCTGTCTCAAAAGAGAGGGCGATTCGAACGGGCTCACAATGGCACAATTTTTCTTGACGAGATAGGGGAACTTCCACTGCAGGCTCAGACCAGGCTTCTCCGAGTTCTTCAGAATAAAGAAATTGAACGTGTTGGTGGAATAGACACAATCTCATTGAATATTCGAATTATAGCTGCCACCAACCGTGATCTTGAGACAATGGTAAAGAACGGCGAGTTTCGGGAGGATCTCTGGTTTCGACTGAATGTTTTCCCGGTCCTGGTGCCTCCGCTTCGGGAAAGAACTGTTGATATTCCCGCCCTCATCCAACACTTTATCAACCTGAAAGCAAAGGAATTAAAACTTGCATCGGTCCCCTCGATAGCTCCTGGTGCTATTGAATTGGCAATGAACTATCGATGGCCGGGCAATGTCAGAGAACTGCAGAATGTTATTGAGCGAGCGCTGATTCTCAATCCACAGGGCCCGCTATCATTCGAACACCTTGGCACAAGGACTCCGGGACCCGCTCCTTTGTCAGATTCTCCCCCGGTTGAATCTTACAACCTGGATGACATAATAGCCTCCCACATCAATCGAGTTTTAAGATTAGCCAATGGGAAGATCAACGGATCAAAAGGCGCGGCCGCACTTCTGGGAGTGAATCCAAGTACGTTGCGTAACCGAATGAGGAAATTAGGTATCAATTACGGCAGAAAAAGTATGATTTGAAATTCTAAATGGCTCGACCATAACCAGATTAATCCCCAAATCGATTGTTCCAGATGAATCTTAACAGTCTCAACTGATAATCCTCACCTCAGATCCTAAGGTTTTCCTGTTTATCTAAAGGCTACCTTGAAAAATCGCTTTTTCGCCCAAATATCTGATACCTATTTAAAGCGAACGCACTATACGTAACCCTATATTGTTGAATTGGACGTCAGGTCTCAGACTATGACGGTTAGCTGACCGACAACTTCTGGCAGTATCTGCGATTCCTCCACCTCGCATTATACGTTCTGCACCATCTGGAGTGCCGCCAGGATCGGTAACGGCCTCTGATGAGTATTGACCATACCAATCTGCGCACCACTCCCATACACCACCGTGCATGTCATAAAGTCCCCATGAATTTGGATTCTTTTGGGCAACGATATGGTGTCGTAAAATTTTTGAATTACCACAATACCATCCAATATCATCCAGTTTTGTATCATTATCACAGGTGAGTACCGATATTTCACCATTGGCGAAGGATGTGTTACTCCCGGCTCGTGCGGCATACTCCCATTCTGCTTCGGTCGGGAGTCGGTATTTTTGAGACTCCTCTATTATATTCAATTCATTAATAAATTCTTGCGCATTATCCCAAGACACTCTCTCTACTGGGCACTTTTCGTCACACTTTATGATATAGAGCGGCAAACTCCCCATTACTGTTTTCCACTGCTCCTGAGTAACTTCTGTTGTTTGCATGTAGTAGCCATGTGACAATGATACCAATTGCTGCTTCTCGTCACTCTCCCTCCCGAGTTCTTCTATAGGGCTTCCTCTTAAAAAAGATCCTGGAGGGATATAAACGAAGTTCATTCCAATACTATTTGAAAAATTTGTTTCTCGACTGCTACCTGCCGATTCGTGCATTTGAGATGATGTCTGGAGAACTTCTGATTCACCACTATGCCAGTCGTACCCTGCAGTCCCTGGGCAACAAGAAGAAATTGCGCTCAACAGAAACGCTGCCATGACTGAGTACACTACCAATAATATTAACTTTATCTGTTTGACCATAATATACCCCTCCTTTAATGTGCGACAGGAAGCCGCTTTTGAGATGTGCTGCTGTGAGGCGTTAGAGGTTGATGGTCATAGGGTATAGAATAATCACCTTTCCTAACAAATATACTGAACACTGTGGTAGCGTCTCGAAGATTGTATATTCAACGGTAATATAGAGATATAGTGCTATTGTGTTGTGAAGATTATTACTGAACTTACCGAATCGTCGCCGCCGAGCGATCGGCTTGCAGAAATTTGAGAGAAACAGGAAGAACTAGCCTGGGAGTTTACTATACATTCTTAATAGATATATTAGCAGTGTAAAGTCGTACGGGTTGCTCAAATATTAAATATTCGAGATGCCAATCCCAAAATACAATTTGCTGGACAGCAGGTATTGTCATCTAATCATCCAAATGTTCTGTCCGGCAAATCTGGACCAATTCTAACTTGTTGGGCTGATACAGGAGGATAGTAATGATCAAGACAACTATTCTTATATTAGGCGTAGTTTTCGCTTCCTATTACTTGGGTATATATCGAGCATCAGCCAGCGATGGACATCTGACCAACGAAGAACGCCTGGACAGGCCCCCCTCCGATGAGATGATTGTGTTCGATTTCAGTAAGGAGGCAGACCCGAGGAGATGGGAAGTCGAAGACGATGTTGTTATGGGCGGGCGTTCGATAGGTGATTTCTCTATCAATGATGAGGGAAACGGGGTCTTTTCCGGTATGGTATCACTCGAGAACAATGGGGGATTCTCGTCTGTACAGCACTATTTCGAGACCATCGATGTCTCACCCTACCTCACTGCTTTCATTCGGCTTAAAGGCGATGGCAAGCGTTACCAATTTCTTGTGGAAGCAGACAGAGAAGGACAACATTACTATGTCTACGAATTCCAGACGACTAAAGATTGGCAGACGGTGGAGGTTCCCCTAGCAAAGATGTATCCTGTTTATCGCGGGGAGCGATTGGCTATCCCCAACTATCCGGGCCAAACCATGGCACAAGTGCGATTCCTCATCGCTAACGGGAAGTCAGAGTCGTTCCGCCTAGAGATCAATAAGATCTGGCTGGAATGAACAACGAAAATAGGCCAACGAAGAAGTTAAGCATAAGGCTTAAAAATAGCCGCTGAACTTAGATGTTAGGCCTCTGCTATTCACCAAGGCAGTGATGTCATGGACATAAAGCCAGTAGCAGCCTCTGATGGTCGAAAGGCTGAAAGTGCGCATGAGCTGACCATAGTTTCTATACTAGGTTGAAAGTAAGGATTTACCTCTTTCTCAAACAGCTTTTCTTGTTTTTCCTGAGGGTATTTTCAGCAACTTTTTAATGGATTTAAAATTGCCAATGCTAGCCTCCTAACGTTTAATGCAGGGTGTCCCCGTATTACTATCAAGAAATATCGCCAGCAGGAGCGCAGGCACTTAGGGAGTTGTATGCCCTCAGACGACAATTAGCAGGCTTGGCCTTTCTTGGGCAAGGGCCGTGAACCCTAACTTGATAGATGAGGAGAAGCCGTTTCCCTCCACACAGATCATCCGCAATTCGGCAGCCTGTTTACTCCAGCGCAGAAGGGCCGCACCGCCCTCATCCCCGATTGCACACCCCACAAGACCCAATTCGGTAAGTGTGGAAGGAAATGCCCGGGCCAGGGCTACGACACCGCTATCTGTCAGTCCGGGATTGTAGCTCATGCTGAAGGAACGCAGGGCGGGGCCATTATGCAGGTAATTCTGGTGGATCCCATGTGCTATGATCTCTGCGTCCGATGCTCCCAGATCCGCTTTGCGTAGATGCAGATCATACTCCACCTTCGACGCCCGAGATGCTTCCAGTCTCTCGGCAGCATTCAGGCAGACAACATTTCCGGTAGAGCGAAGAGCACTTATCAGAACTGAAATGCCCATTTGACTGTCAACTTCGTGTCCTGCGGCTGTAATACCAATACCAAATGAGACAACTACTCCACTAAAAAGCACCATGCTGCCTATTACACCATTGCGCAGAATCTGCCGTCTCGATAAATGATTATTATTCTGCTCCATTACTGCACAATTTGTCTATTTAAAATTGGTTTTTTTTACTCATCGTCTTCAGCTCATACCCGCATCCAAATATTTGGCTGGGTGTGCTTCGTTAAAGAGATGAGCGGGCTTGATTTGATAGATCAAACCCGCTATCGAGAAATACGTTTCTTCTGCTTCGGCTAATTAGGGAATTAAAACGGTGTCAATCACGTGAATTACACCGTTGCTAGTCATTATGTCGGTTTGAATGACTTGAGCCTCGTTTATTTTAACCGTTTTTCCATCTACCATAACTGACAGGCTCATATCGTTGGCAGTTTTCGCAGAGGATAAATTCACTACGTCTGCTGCCATCACTTTTCCTGGCACAACATGATATAGGAGAATTGCCTGAAGCTTTTCTTTATTTTCCGGCTTTAACAGATCGTCAATCGTTCCTTCTGGCAGTTTGGCAAAGGCTTCGTCGGTTGGCGCAAAAACCGTAAATGGTCCTTCGCTTTTCAAGGTCTCAACTAAATCGGCAGCTTGAACTGCAGCAACGAGCGTATTAAAAGATCCGGCACCAACTGCAGTGTCGACAATGTCTTTTTCGTGATGGGCACTGTGGGCGGGCATGGAAGTAATCAATGCTAAAGTCAACGAGAGTATCAATATCTGGGCTTTCATTGTGGTTTCCTCATGGAAGATTGAAGGAGCCAATTACTCATTGATCAGTGGTTTAACGTGTAAAATCTAAAAATGACTCTCAAACAACCATGCATATATACTCCACTGATTTGGCCCTTCTTTGGCTACAGTTGTTTGTACATGAAACGTTAAGGTGGGCTCATGAATTTACAATGGGACCATATAAAGGGTTTATTGATAGCCATTACTATCAAAAAAGGTCGATGAGTTGATCTACCCCGCTCTTCCTGGCAAATTCCATTTTGGAGAGTTTACGTTGCCCGATCCAAGCTAATTGCAACTTTTAATAGCCGAGTATCTTGCTTCTTCCTGGTTTATCTTTTGATTGAAAAACCTGGACTGCCACAATCGAGACGGCAATTCAGAAGTTGAGCAGGGAAGAAATATAAGATGGGTGGTGCAGCTTTTTCGAGAGGGAGGGAGAAAGAAGGGGTCTGCACCACCCGATGATACATGTAGGATGTATCATGTCGTAAAAGTAATGACTTTTCTGAGAAACACAACCCATATATTGTAATTTTGCGCAACAAATTGGACATATTTTGAGCCAACCGGCAATTGGGGACGCCCAAATTGACGAATCAGCAACCCCAACCTCCTTCATCGTGATTAAATTATACAACTAAAAACCTAAATCTATCTGACTGAGGCTAATTAATAGGCGTGACAGTCAGAGAAAAGCGGAAAGGATCTGGCGGGTACTATATGAAAATTTACTACCAGGAAAGACGCAAGGACTGACGGATATGAAGTAACCAAAGCCGCCAGAGTTGACCGCCCGGTTTAAAGTTCACCGCTAACATCTTGAATATTGGGATATGAAGTACTTAATTCCGAGAAAAAAAAATTTAACTTAATCGGTCAGCTACCAGCGCTGATAAAAAAGACCCCGCTTACCTTAGCGGCAAACGGGGTAAATTGCTATATTCTATGGATCGATTTTTACCAGCTGTCACCGAGAACCAAGCTTAAATCCAAGCACTTCTCTTTTTCCTCGTCTGTGAGATCTTCTTTTTTCTTTATACTTTTGAGATCATTAATATAGCATGCATACTCTTTACCTTCTTTGTCTCGCACCCATACCATTTTTTGATACTCTTCAGAAATCTTCTCTCCTCGCATACTCATGATTTTCTCCTCATTTAATAAGATTTATAATTGATGGTTAAGTTATGCAAAACGAACAATCCAATGGAATCATTTTGCCTGCATCATTATAATGATAGAGATTGTTGGGATGACAATCAAGACGTTACCGGGAATAAAACACAAAGGTTAGCCCTAGATTAACGATTACCTCAACCTAACAAACAAAAAAACTAACGATAGCTGAAGTAAAACTGTTTGAGATCATACCATTATGCTTACTTGAGTAATGCAATCGAGTAGTGCATTACCGCGCAGTTTTCTGTCTACGGTCGCGGAAATTAGCTTTCCACAGTCTAAAAGGCGATCACTGTCGAGCAAAAGGATTCTGAGTCGAATTGCTATAACCGGCGTGACTGGTCTTTACCTGAGTGACTTTGCTGCTCTTGCTGCAAGCGGCGCTCGATCGTACCTGGGAGCGCGGTGCGCCGGGCAAGCACGCTGTAAGCTACCGGCACAACAAAAAGCGTAAACAGAGTAGCCGATATAACTCCGGCGAGTACCACTACACCTATCACCATCCTCGTTTCTGCCCCGGCACCTGAAGAAAGAATCAGCGGTACAGCCCCAGCAGCGGTGGTAATGCCTGTCATCACTATCGGCCGAAGTCGAATTTCAGCAGCCTGGAGCACCGCCCGTAAAAAAGAGATCTGACGGTCGCGCAGCTGGTTGGTGAATTCGACTATGAGGATACCATTTTTGGCGGCCAAGCCAACCAGCATGACCAGACCGATCTGGCTGTAAATATTGAGAGTATTGCCAGTGATATAAAGGCCGAAGAGCCCGCCGGCCATAGCCAGGGGCACGGTCAACATGATCACCAGCGGATTTACCCAGCTCTCGAACTGCGCCGCCAGAACGAGAAAGACAACGACTATACCCAGGGCAAAGACGAACAGGATCGAATCAGAACTGCTCTTGTAATCCTGTGAAATGCCCTTGTAATCAATGATTACCCGTTCCGGCAGGTTTTCGCGTGCCAGAGTTTCAAGATAAGATAGCGCTTCGCTTAGGGCCAGGTCATCGGCCAAGTTGGCCTGCAGCGTCATTGCTCTGACCCTGTTGTAGCGCTTCAGGGTGCTTGAATCGGCAAACTCCTTCAATGATATGAAACTGGCCAGCGGTACCAGCTTACCGCTGCGAGCCGAACGAACATAGATCGACTGTAGGTCATTCGGGGTGCGCTGCAAATCACGCTCCCCTTCGACAATTACATCGTACTCCTCCCCTTCCTCCAAATAGGTGGTCACCCGGCGCGAACCGAACATGGTTTCCAGTGTTCTGCCGATTGCCGACACCGTAACTCCGAGCTCAGCCGCGCGATCGTAATCGATGCTTACCTCAATCTGAGGCTTGGTCTCTTTGTAATCCCAGTCGAGCCCCAAAAGCCCGGGGTTGCCGGCCTCGATTTTCTCCATAAGAATGTCGCGCCATTCAGTTAACTCCTGGTAGGTCCCCCCCCCAATAACAAACTGCACAGGTTTCTGGATCGAGGAACCGAAGCCTTGGCGCATGACTGGAAAAGCCCTCACTCCTGGTAGGTCTCTGAGCTTAGTGCGCACCTCGTTCATAATATCCCAGGCCGAGCGCCGCTGATCCCATTGCTCGAGTACGGAGATCACGATACCAGAATTGAAGTTTTCAATGTTGCCGAAGCTGCGCGGCGTCCTCACCAGCAGACGGGTGATTTCGCCATTGTCCACGAGCGGCATCAGACGGGCCTCAATTTCATCCATGTATTCACTCATATACTCATACGTTGCTCCTTCAGGCCCATTGACGATAACGAAGAAAGCACCGCGGTCTTCTTTGGGGGCATATTCGGTCGCAATCTGGTTGAACAGCCAGTAGGTCCCTATCAGAAGTGAGACGAAAACGATGGCGACCAGAAGCGGCCAACGAAGGGCGCGCCCCAAAAACCTTCTATAAGTTCGTCGAATCCAGCGATAAAAACGATCTATTCGGGGCGGGGAACTCCGCTCCAGACGTCTGGGTTTTAGCAGGATTGAGGCGAGCATCGGAGACAGGCTCAAAGCCACGATACTTGAAAAGCAGACCGCGGCCGCCAAGGTCAGGGCAAATTCAGAGAAGAGCCTCCCTACATCGCCCTGCAGAAAGGCAATTGGCACGAACACTGAAATCAGTACCAGAGTAGTGGCCACGACTGCAAAGCCAACCTGTCTGGTGCCGTTGAAGGCGGCCACCAATGGAGTTTCGTTGTGTTCCTCAATACGTCGATAAATATTTTCTAAAACGACTATACCATCGTCCACAAGCAGCCCAATGGCAAGTACCAGGGCCAACAGGGTGAGAAGATTGACTGAAAAACCGAAAGCGTTCAAAGCGATGAAGGAGGCGATGATCGAAACAGGTACCGAAACCGCCGGCACAATTGTTGCCCTGACGCTCCCCAGGAAAAGGAAGATTACCAGGATAACCAATCCGATAGCGATCGCCAGCGTCTTATAAACTTCTTTTATCGCCTCCTCGATAAATACCGAAGTATCAAAGCTCTGCCTGATCTGCATACCATCCGGCAGCGTCGGGTTAAGGGACTCCATTTGTGACTTAGCGCTGCGGGCCACATCTATGGTATTGGCGGTCGATTGCTTTATGATACCGAGACCGACCATAGCAACCCCGTTGCCCCGGAAAAAAGTCCTGTCCTCCTGAGTACCGCGCTCGACCCGGGCGATGTCGCCGAGCCGAATCAGATAATCGTCGGCACCACGCTTGATGACTATCTTGGAAAAATCCTCTGAAGTGAGGAAGGCGCGCCCCAACCGTAAGGTGAAGCTTCTGGTAGCTGACTCAATTTTACCTGCGGGGAGCTCAACATTTTCTGCTCTTAAAGCCTGTTCAACCTCAGTCACGGTGAGGTCACGAGCAGCCATGGCAGAACGATCCAGCCAGACGCGCATGGCATAGCGCTGCCCGCCCCCGACCCGGACCCGTGAGACACCATCAAGTACGGAAAATCGGTCGACAAGGTAACGGTCGGCGTAATCGGTAAGTTCTGGCACCGTCATTTTTTCGCTGGTGAGATTCAGCCACATTATGACGTCATCGTTGGAATCTTCTTTCTGGATCTCGGGTGGATCAGCTTCAGTCGGCAGATCGTCGACAATCCCCGATACGCGGTCCCGCAGATCATTGGCAGCTGCATCTATGTCCCGGCCGGTGGAAAATTCTATGGTCACCCTGGAACGTCCGTCCTGGCTTGATGATTCAATAAAGCGGATGCCTTCGACTCCGGCGATCCGTTCTTCCACTAGCTGGGTGATCTGACTTTCCACCACATAGGCTGAGGCCCCGGGATATACTGTGTCAATAGTAACTACCGGGGGATCGATATCCGGGTACTCGCGCAGTGGCAGGCGGGAAAAGGAGACCAGGCCGAAAACAATGAGCAGCAGCGAGATGACCGATGCAAACACCGGCCGCTTGATCGAGATATCGGAGAGGATCATTGTTCGGCACCTGAAGAATCACCAGATAACATCTCGCTGAGTGATTTGTTCTGCCCATCCATACCCCTGATCGAAATTTCCTGGCCGGGGCGCACCTTGAGCGTACCGTGCGTAATCACCTTGTCTCCCGGCTGCAAACCTTCCAAGATCTCCACCTCGCCGATTCTGCGGGCGCCAATTGCGACGGTTCGCTGCTCGGCCACTGCAGGCGACTTCGATTCGTTAACCAGCAGCACTGCATTCATCTCGCCTCTGGGAATCAAGGCCTCTTCCGGGATCATCAAGGCGGCACGTTTATTTTTGAGAAGCTCCACAGACATCAGTAGTCCCGGTTTTAGCAGTCCATCACCATTATCGATAATGGCCCGTACCACGATCGACCTGGTTACTGGATCGACCCTGCTGTCGATGCCACTCACCGAACCTGTGAAGGGTTTGTCCGGAAAGGCTGGAGATACGGCTTCCACCTGCGTACCCTGTTTCAGGGTAGCCAGATAGACAGAAGGAATGTTAAAATCAAGTTTCATTACGCTCATATCATCCAGGGTGGTAATTACATCTCCGGGTTCGACGAGGGCTCCGAGACTGATATTGCGCAATCCCACTACGCCACTAAATGGTGCTTTTATAAGCCGATCCTGAAGTCGCGATTCGATGGCACGCAGGCGCGCTTTGGCGGTTTCAAGTTCACGCTCCCGCTCATCTAACTGCGCCTGAGATACCGCACCACGGGCGACCAGAGAAAACACCCGATCGTATCTTTTGAGTGCTTCTTGTCGACGGGAAACCTCTTCCTCGAGCAGGGCGTGCTCTTCGCTGCTGGTCATTTCCGCAAGTATATCACCCGCTTTGACAAACTGGCCGTCGGTAAAATGAATTGCAGTAATGGAATCAGTGACAGTGGCGGTAATTTCAACGGTTTCATTGGCACGCAGGGTTCCGAGAGCCTCGACCCGGTCGTAGAGCTGCTTAATTTTCGCTTCTGCGGCAATGATTGGAGTCGGTTGCCGGGCCAGGCAATTGCCAGTCGCTGATAATAGCACAGAGGCAGCGATGAGTATCAACACAGTTAAACTTCTAAGACGATTTTTCATTGCTTATTATCTCACTTCCTTTGGTTATTTCGAATCCTCAATTGACTCTCTCCAGGAAAGTGCAATGAACTTCTGGAACTTTCCGACTGGCGATCTGAGCAAACAGTATTCACTTAATTTTAAAAATTTAAGAGTCGCTTGCAATCTCTCAATGGTTAATCATTAGTGGGATGTTGGGGTCATTTACTATTATTTAAGATGGCGCCTTGTACTCTGTTAATGAGTCAAGAAATCTAAATTTGGGGGAATTACAGCTTTGATATCTGGCTGTAAAACCTTTTGGGCTTTTGGGGTTTTATTTGACTCTATTCAGCCTAGAATACTGAAGAAAATTATAGTTACGCTTGCTTATCTAAGGCCTGACATCTTTTGGTAAAAAGTATGGAGATTTATCTGAGATGTTTATGGGTAAATCAGAAAACACAATACTCAAGCAGCCAGAATGTTGCTCACTTGAAAACAGCTGTTCGATAGTTAACTTAGGTTATACCCAAGCTGGGTGATATTGGAGGTACAGTCGAAACAAGACAACATAGGTCCGTTATAGCTCTTTGGAATGATCCGGTTTTGATACATCTATCCGCTGCTGTAGATCAGGGAGATACGATAGAATCGGTATTATAAGTAACCGTATCATTTCGATTCTATCGTCTTCCTACCATATCCAAAAACCCATGGCGCTTGGGGTCGCTTAAAGTTCACTTTTTAGCGTAATTGTCGACCAATTACCTGAAATTAATCGAGCAACATTGCACAGGAGAAATCACATCATGAAATTAATTGCAATTGTAATCTCGGTCAGCATCTTTTCAATGCT
Source organism: uncultured Desulfofustis sp. (assembly GCA_905479735.1). Classification (GTDB taxonomy): domain Bacteria; phylum Desulfobacterota; class Desulfobulbia; order Desulfobulbales; family Desulfocapsaceae; genus JABDQA01. Next base: position 3,167 of record CAJQNS010000138.1, on the reverse strand, counting down.
GGCTCTTAGCAGCCATGCATTTGCCGCAGGGAGCAGTTCAAAACCGGTCAGCGACACTCGCCCAGGTGTCATTGACTATAACGATGGGGTAAAATTGATGCAACAGGCCAAGTATGACAGAGCCGAAAGGAAGTTTGCGGCTGCCCTGAAAAAAAATCCCGAGATGGCAGAAGCGCACAATAATTTGGGCTACTCTCTAAGAAAGCAGGGTACCAAGAATTATGACAAGGCACTGAGTCACTATAACCAGGCCATTGAACTAAAACCGGACCTGGCAGAGGCCTTTATGTATAGAGGGGTTTTGTTCATGCTGATGGGACAAGAGGCAAAAGCACTGGAGGACCACCGCCAGTTGACTCTTTTAGATCGCGACCTCGCCGATGCGCTTCAAGCAGCTATCGCATCTGGTGAAGAACCTGATGGTCTCGACGGTCTAGCTAAGTCGTGGTAAACCCCATCAAACCATTCTTGCATCTTATACCTCTGTTTTTGGTTGCTTGCGGTGGTGAACTTGATAAACCCGCGGCAAGCGACCTATCGCCGCCACCAGGATATATCTGGAGGTTGCCCGAGGGCTTCCCATTACCCAGAGTACCTGCGGACAACCCGATGACATCTGAAAAGGTGGAACTCGGTCGTCTTCTGTTTTACGATCCACGATTGTCGGGCGACAGTACGATTTCATGCGCCACCTGTCATCAACCTGAGCACGCCTTTACTGACGGCCGAGGGCAGGCTGAGGGAATCGGTGGCAGCATCCATCCCCGCTCAGCCATGTCCTTGACCAACGTGGCTTATAACACCACTTTGGGATGGGACGATCCAAACCTCACTCGGCTTGAAGATCAGATTTTGGTACCGCTCTATAACACAGATCCTCCCGAGATGGGAGTGACTGACCATGAAAACGAAGTTTTGGCCCGCTTTCGCAAAGACCCCCGCATGGTCCACCATTTTCGCACGGCCTTTCCTGAAGATCCCTCTCCCATTATTATACGCAATATCATATATGCGCTGGCATCTTTCGAAAGGACGCTCATCTCAGGGAATTCCACATACGATCGTTGGGCTTATGGAGGAAAAGCAGATGGGCTCGACGAGGTTCAGCGCGCTGGGGCACGCTTGTTTTTCTCCAAGCGTTTGGGTTGCTTTCGGTGCCATGGTGGGTTTAATTTTTCTGGTCCGATACAGTATGAAGGTTCTGAATCTCCTGAAGCTCGCTTTCACAACACTGGACTGTACGACGAAGACGGACAGGGCGCCTATCCTGAGCCCAATACTGGCCTGCATCGACATACCGGTGAAAGCTTTGACATGGGCAAATTCAGAGCCCCCACCTTACGAAACATTGCCCTTACTGCGCCTTATATGCACGATGGCAGCATTCCTGACTTGGATGCAGTACTTGATCATTATGGTGTGGGTGGTCGTCACCGACTACACCGTCCCCAGGAAGGCAACATTACAGTCGAATCCATCACAGACCCACTGATGACCGGTTTCGAACTTTCGGAAGATGATACTCGGCAACTAATTGCATTTCTGCATGCGCTTACAGATGAGACTTTCGTTCAAGAGTCCAAACAAAGCGCTGTTCCTTAAGCAGGCTGGTGACACCTTATCTTCGGGTAAGGTCAGAGGTCAGGCATAATGTTGCGCTGGAGGGAAGATTGAATGGTACTTAGGGACCACAAACCACGCAACCGCCACTTCTGGAATTTCGAAAGCAATACTGCAGCAATATCATGCGCCAGATTATGCCATACAACTTTGATAATGCTCAGACGAAGTCGCGAGCTATGGTGGTGTCCCAGTTTTTAGAGAAAACCCGTTTATCTCCTTCGTAAGCGTCGAGTTCCGCACAGAGAAAAAATTCCTTTTCGGAAGAGGTCAAGACAGTCCTGGTGACGGTCCTGACGGACCAGGAACCGCGGCTGAATCTTCGCTCACACAGGGTTTCGCCCCTGACCGAATTGAAATCGTCTCCCTGGTAGGTATACCACTCCTTGGCGAAACGACCGATGGTCAAGTCGATCTCGTTGATATTTTGCACGCCGTCGTCGTTGATTACCTCCAGTGTGGAAATATCCCTGGCCAGATCTCGAACGACCCTCCAGTTATGATGCTCCGGCTTGATAATTTTGACGCGCAATGGGGGGGCTGCCTCCGCAGGGTCGAAGTGACTGAGCAGGGTGTCCTCGTGACGCGTTTTGCGAACCGGCAGGAACAGCATGCTCTTACCAGTGTATATCTTGAGTTGCATTGCTTCCGGAGACGGCCAGGCCATTGGCCAGTAAGAAGTTGAGAGAGCCACGCGCAAGCGGTGACCGGCAGGGATCCGCTGGGCCACGTAATTAAGAGCGAGTTTAATAAGGTACCTTTTGCCCTTCACGAGCGGTTGCGGTTGCTCGTGGCCGTTGCGGTGGGTCAGGTTCAGCAGACCGTATGTAAAACGGGTAGCCTTATTGTCGGGTGCGATATCCGAAAGGCGCACGGCTAACATACCGGCGGGCCGGTTTGCCTCGAGTTCCAGCTCTAACCGGGGGGCCCCCAATAATTCCAGGGGGGTCGCCAGAGGGGCACTGTCATAAACCAGTGCGCCGCCGTCCTCCTGACGCTGATCATAGGGCATATCGGGGGCGGAGGCATAGGAACACCACTTGCCGGCAAACAGGCCCAAGCCCAGCGGCGACTGGAGGCTGCGGCACTCCTCCTCCTGTGGCTTCGGAAAACTGACCAGCATCCTGGCCGGAGCCAGGGCGTATACCTTCATCGTCGAGCGCAGTGACGGCCAGGTCGGTTCGGACACCCATTTCCCGGGACGCAGGTCATAGCTGGTGGTCGGCGGGACGCTGTCCTGCATCCAGACACGCAGCATCGGTTCTTCCATGATGCCTGTTTCGATATCCTTGAGCCATTTGTCCCACCAGCGTAGGGCCTCCTGCAGAAAACCGATGGCGGGCCCAGGTGCGCCAAGGTGAGGGTAATTGTGGCCCCATGGACCGATTAACCCCAAGCGTGGCACCTTTAAACCCTCGATCAGACGGAAGACGGCATTGGAGTACCCGTCCGCCCAGCCGCTCACCGCCATGACCGGACATCGGATGGCCTCGAAGTCCTCGCATACCGAGCCGTGCTTCCAGTAATCATCCCGGCGCTGGTGCCGC
>CAJQNS010000137.1 GCA_905479735.1 uncultured Desulfofustis sp. | reverse complement strand
CCAACAGCCCTATTAGTCAGGGTAAACTGTATTATCCGATTGTCTATAGCCACTTAATTTACCTATCGGATCCGCCCCGCACTCTCTGTTGCTAATTTTTCCCATAAAAAATACCACCACCTTATCTCCATTAATTGTCGATCCCACCCTCATCAAATGCTTCCGTTCTGCTCATGTTTTTCTCATCCCACTTTTTGTGTTTTACATTAATCGATTACATTTCAAACCCTTACCAACAATAGGGCCGATTGGCACAATAATTGTAAAAGGTATTTCAAATGTTAATGTCTATGAAATGCACTCACTGAATAGGTAAGAAATGGTGATAGTTTCAAAGACTTCCGTTTACGGGTAAAAATCTGTCCGGATCAATCTTTTCCAACGATCGTTGAGGAATTTGAACAGGTGTTTCGAGTCATTGAGTGACAAAATTTTCCGCATTCAGCCTGACCAACAACAGCAGTATACAGACTCGCGACATTGGCAGCCAACACCATGATCAGTTAAGAAAGCTCCCAGTTCAGAAGCGCATCTCGGTTGTCATGGAGATGATTTATAGACCAAACTCATCACCCCAGGAGGCTGGAAATGAAAACGACACTAAGGTTCATCGCTAAAGTTTTACCGCTGGTTATCCTGCTCGGAGGTTGTTACGTGCTCCCCATGGATCGGTATGGAAACCCAATCTACCCATCCCCGCCACCCAGTTATGGCGAAAAGACGGTACCTCCAAGCCCTGCCAAAAAAGCTGGTCCCATAACTTTTTCAGCCCGGCTATACCCGGATAGTGACCTGGCTGCGGAAACCGGTGTAATTACGGGCTCTGTCACCAATATGCTGACTGGTAAGGGCCGTTTTAATCTCAGCTATAAGGGCGAAACCTTCACGGGTGAAGCCACTCGAGTCTCGAATGACTCACGGCGCGGCGTGGCCAGTGCTTTCAGCCCAACGGGCGGCTATATGAGCTGCGAGTATCAGATGAACACCCCACGCCAAGGGGCAGGCACATGCATTTTCTCAAATGGTGCAAAATACAAGTTGCACCTGGGAGATTGAGCGTGAGTGCTGAACCATAACCAAGAGACAGTCCGAGTGTTTGTTTGATGACTGCCTGAGTGAGATAAATTTTGAGACTTAGGCCTTCCAGGCAAGGTTTGTCTTCTTCATCCCAGAGGGTGTCCTCTCCGATTGACAGCGGTGCTCGGTGCAATTGCCTATCGTTTCATGGGTAGGAGAAATTGAACAAAAAAAATATTTGCTCCAGGAAGAGATAGACAGCCTTTGGAATGAATAAGCGAACTTTGCCGGGGCAACCCTCAAGAGCTGCAGCCAATTATCTTTTGAAGCTGCCCGAGAGTAAATAATGACGAAACGCTGCAAGGCCTTTTTCAATGTTCTTGCGCCCAAAACCAACACGGAATCTGTCCTGTGGAGTAGCCAGCAATTCAGAATTGAAGATTTTAGGGGGTAAGAGCAACACACCCGCCTCTTCCACCAACTCCTCACAAAATTGATCGGCGCTCTCTCTACCCAGATACTTTGGAAAAGCGACGCATCCCCCATCTGGTCGAACCCACTCAAACAGGTCTGGAAATTCCCCGAAAAACACATCCAGATTCTCTACATTTCGATGCAGCAGGTTTCGGTTTCGCTCGAGAATTTTATCTCTTGCCTTCAATGCTATGATGGCTAAACGCTCACTGGGAGCAGCATTGCAGATGGTCAGATAGTGTTTGTATCGCTCCATTTTCGACAAGATTCGGGTATCTTTGGAGGTTATCCAGCCAATCCTCAAGCCGGGAAGTCCATATGCCTTGGACATCACGTTGAGCGACAGAGCCTTCTCATACACATCGGCGGCCTGAGGAAGCCGGGTGGCTGGGTCACTTTCGACCAATCGATAGACCTCATCGCTGAAGAGATAGATTCCATGTTCACGGCACAGGGCGACAAGGCCCATAAAACGGTCTTTGTTCAGGACCGAGCCGGTCGGGTTGTTGGGAAAATTGATGGATACCAGTTTTGTGTTCGACCGGATTTCTCCCTTAACCCTGTCTATATCCAATGACCAGTTGTCCTTTTCGTCCAGCGGAACACCTGATACACTGCAGATATCTGCTGGAATAGTCTCAGCAGCCTGATAATTAGGTACCACCACGATGGCATGATCATCTTTCTCGAGCAGCACCCGCATCGCAGTGTAAATGCCTTCCTCGGCCCCGGCGAAACAGAGGATATGGGACGGATCGGCGCTGTCATAGGTCTTGGCGATTTCATTCAGAAGCTCAGGATGACCGTAGGTTTCTGTATACCCTAGCCATTGATGGTTGAACGCATCATTGTCCTCCTTCGAGGCCATAGCCAACAGTTCGGAAATTGACATGCTCTCGATATCCGAGGCGGTCATATGATATTTTGCCTTGAATTCCCACTTGGAAAAATATCGTTCGAGTTCAAAGTCTCTCATTTCTGGGCCCAGATATTTATAGTCATGACATCGAAAAAACTAAGATTACCTGACCGGAGCCGTGAAATAGGCCGATCACATTTTGTTCCACTATACTTTAAAAAGGAATTTGAGCTGAAATCTTTGATTTATTTTGACATTTTTTTCCGGGAAGCGTACGATCAGACAATAACCCTGACAAAAGGAGCGGGTTATATGTTCTGGCTGCCCCAGCCGCTGTACACTGCGAAACCGGTGTTTTTCCTGCTGGCCGCGCTTTCCCTGATGCTTATAACCAAAAACATGATCGTGACGATGTTTGCGATCTGTTTAACCGGTTATGCATTGTGGATCTTATTTGCGCGATTCACCTGGAGAGATACTGGATTTGTTGAGTAACTAGCTCAACAAGTTTCGCTATTTCAGCAGTCCACACTGCCGTTTCCAAGGCAGCAGGGGGAGTATTCACTCAAGGATTTAATATAATGTATATTTTCCGACCAGCGAATGAACAGCTTCACTGGTCCCCCATAGGTTATGAGGGAGATCTTGACCGTGGTTAATCCGGCTGTTTCGGAGAATCCTTCATTCAGCTATAAAATCTTATAACCACGAGCAATAAGGAAATTGTAATCTAAAAAAATTTAGGTTGAGGCCCAATTTAGCACCACCGATTTTGGTTAAGAAAAAGCGGAGGAGGAAATCTACAGCCTGGCTTCGACTTCCTTGACCACCTGAGCGGCGGTAATACCGAATTTCTCGTACACCGCCTCAACCGCACCGGAGGCACCAAAGCTCTCCATACCAACGATGCCGCCGTCTTCGCCCACGAAGCACTCCCAGCCCAGCTTGGTCGCTGCTTCGACCGATACTCGAGCGCTACCCCGACCGATAATCATTTCCCGATAGTCTTTGTCCTGCTTCCAGAAAAGCTCCCAACACGGGACTGAGATGACCGCCGTGGGAATTCTTCTGGCCTGAAGAACCTCCCTTGCCTGAAGAGCGAGGGCGACCTCGGATCCGGTTGCAAAAATAGTCGCACGGCGCCGGCCGCCTTCTCCATCGGCCATGATGTAGGCACCCTTTGCACACCTATTTTCCTCGGAATAATCCTGGCGAAGTGTCGGCAGCGCCTGACGTGAGTTAATGATGGCGGAGGGATGGTCCCGGTTTGCCACCGCCAGCTGCCAGCACTCGACGGCCTCGACCGGATCGCAAGGACGCATGGTCCACATATTTGGAATAGCGCGTAGAGACGGTATACACTCGACCGGCTGATGGGTCGGACCGTTGGTGCCTATGCCGATGGAATCATGGCTGAACACCCAGATCGCGGGCAATGACATCATTGCCGAAAGGCGAATAGCGTGACGCATGTAATCCGAAAAGACCAGAAAGGTGGCGCCAAAGGGTACGAGGCCCCCATGCGAAAGCATGCCGTTGATCATCGAGCCCATAACATGCTCGCGGATCCCATAATGGATATAGCGTCCTCGAGGATTCTCAGCAGTGAAGGGCTCCATGACCTGCTTGTGCTGAGTCGCCGCCTCGAGGTCCGGCGCACCGCCGAGAAACTCGGGGATGACCTGCGAGAGGGTACTGGCTATCTGCCCTGAAGTGCGAATGCCAGCCTGTTCCAGCTGATCTTCGACTCGCGCCTTCTTGAATTTGAGTAAACTCGTCTCCCAGCCGTCAGGAAGGCGTCGATTCATCAAGCGGTCGAATTCAGCCCGCTTGGCCGGAGCCATCTTATCGAGGAGCTTCTGCCAGGCCTGGCGCGCTGCCGCTCCCTTGTGGCCCGCTTTCCTCCATTCCGCAACGATGTCATCCGGCGTAGCGAAGGGTTCATGCGGCCAACCGAGCTGTTCTCGAGCTTGGGCGGCGTCCTCGACACTGAGTTTTCCGCCATGGGCGGCACGGTCATTTTGGATGCGCGGTACGCCGAAACCGATGAAGGTCTTACAACGCACCATGGATGGGCGGGGATCCGTCTTGGCCTCGGTGATAGCCGCCGAAATGGCGTCATGATCATGGCCGTCACATTCCACCACATGCCAGCCGGCACAAGCAAAACGAGCTGAGTAATCCTCAGAGATCGCCAGATCTGTTCTACCGTCATCGGTCATGCCGTTGTCGTCATAGAGCCAGATCAATTTGCCAAGCTTAAGGTGACCCGCCAGCGAGATTGCCTCGTGCCCGACTCCTTCCATCAAACAGCCATCACCAACCAGGGCATAGGTATAGTGATCGACGATATCGTCACCGAACATATCGTTAAGGATCCTTTCGGCTACGGCCATGCCGACACTATTGGCAATGCCTTGCCCGAGCGGGCCGGTTGTCACCTCAATACCATGATCGGGTTCGTATTCGGGATGCCCCGGCGTATTCGAGTCAAGAACCCGGAATTTCTTGATTTGCTCTATAGGGAAGGCTTCGTAGCCAGTCAGGTGCAGGAGCGAGTAGACAAGAGTCGAGCCATGGCCGTTAGATTGCACAAAGCGGTCACGATCTGGCCAGTGCGGATCCTTGGGATCGAATTTGAGATGGCGGCTAAACAAGGTCGCAGCAATATCGGCGGCACCAGTAGGAGTGCCGGGATGTCCATCCTGGGAGAGAACAAGTGTATCTACGGCCAACATGCGAACCGCGTTTGCCATGTCTTTAATAGTCACATCCATTTTTCTTTACTTTTGCTCCCACGGTTCCAGGCCGGCAATTGCGTGACCTGGTAGAGAAACGGATCCTGGAACAACGCAGGAAAAAATAGACTGGCTTGATGCCATAGCCCAAATGGGACCTGACCGTCATTGCTCCAGACGAGTGTCTCTTGGTTTGAATAGTGATCTGTCAAATTACTGTGACAAAAGTACACTGTTTACAATTGATAACAATCGAAAAAACCGTCTTTTTGAAGCCAACGTCTTTCAGTCGGGCCCATGCCGCCAACTCCGATATTTATCAATGTTGATGGGTTATCAAAATGGCAGCGGAAGATGGTGATATGCTGGCGTGGTATACAGATAAGAGGCATTAATCGCAAGTTTTCCGCTTAACTGGCTGGAATCTAAAATTAAGATTAATTAGCTGAGCTTGGTCAGGGATAGATACAAATTGTTGTGTTCTCTTTCTCATACCTCTTCACCAACAGGAACGGTTACAAACCATTCATTAATCATTGGGGCCAGAAGTTGAGAAGCTTTAGGGTACCCATTATATCGGCTATTTTAGGTAAAGATATTTTGAATCACGAGTGTCATCGTGATTGTTAGAATATTAAATTGCTATTGTAGGTGAGTATGCAATTAAGATACTGTTATAAAAACACTGCTTTTATCTGGTTTCAAGTGCGTTTTATCGCATGTTCGACGAGTTAAAGTCAGTATTGGCGAAACATCAAGATATCAAATAGAGGATCTGAATAGTATGAAATACAGAAAGCTTGGGAAATCAGGCATAGAAGCATCGGTTGTTGGTTTTGGCAGTTGGGCAATCGGGGGATGGATGTGGGGTGGTATTACAGACGAGAGGCAGGCCATAGGGGCAATTCATGCTGCGATTGATTCAGGCATGAATTTGATTGATACTGCCCCTATGTATGGCTTTGGAGCTTCCGAAAAGACAGTGGGAAAGGCTATTTCTGATAGACGGGATAAAGTGGTACTGGCGACAAAGTGCGGCTTGATCTGGCATGAGGAGCGAGGAGATTTCCATTGTTTTACGGACGAGAAACACCCATCGAAGGATGGAAAAATTAAAATCTCCAGGTGTCTTGCCCCTGACGTCATCCGTTACGAAGTCGAGGAAAGCCTGAAGAGACTCAAAACGGACTATATCGACCTTCTTCAGACACACTGGCAGGATACGACAACACCCATTTCTGAGACGATGGAGACTTTGCTTAGATTGAAAGAAGAAGGGAAAATCAGAGCAATTGGATGCTGCAATGCAGATCTCAACCAAATTCGTCACTACGATGCTACGGGTGAGCTTGACAGTGACCAGGAGCTTTATTCAATACTCGACAGAGGACCGGAAAAAGAAATTCTTCCTTATACCAGCCAGCAGAATATGGCTTTTCTTGCTTATTCTTCACTTGGTCAGGGTTTGCTGACCGGAAAGATCGGACCCGAAAGAGTTTTCAATGATGGAGATCAACGAAATCTCAAACCTCGCTTCAGTGTGAAAAATAGGCAACGAGTACAAAAGATGCTCGAATCGTTCCGGCCTGTTGCAGAAAAACATGGTGTCTCTCTTGGCCAGCTTGCAATTGGTTGGACGGTATCCCAGAAAGGATGTACCCATGCGCTGGTTGGAGCAAGATCGGCTAACCAGGTTCAGGAAAATATAGGTGGTGGTACCATTACTCTAGACCGCGAAGACCTTCAAACCATGAACACCATTATCAATTCGGCAGACGAAGACATCTTGTGATCTTTAGTAATTCAGACTTGACCAGACCGAGACAGATAAACAGAAACTGCTCCGCTGAGAATGTCAGCGAGATACAGATTTGGGTAACTTTGTAGGGAACCTGTATTGTTCCTGATTTCCCCTCTGCCTCAAATGATCTGCTAGAAGGCATAGTGCAGGGTTGCCACCTTTGAGTATGGATGTTATCAAACGAGCAGTCTAGCGAACAAGTACCTATTGGTTTTGGGTCTTAATTGGCTCAAATGCCTTGAGCGTCTACAACCAAATCAATGTGAGGTGGAGTTATGCATGGATTTTACAATCGAATCCTGACAATAGATCTGTCTGCCCGGAGTTTTGATATTGAAAATATCCCTGACGAGATCCTGGCTGAATGTTTTGGTGGCAAGGGCTTGGCTACGCGTCTTCTGCTTGACCGAAACCCTCAAGGAGTAGAGCCGTTTGCTCCTGAAAATAACTTCATTATTGCAACGGGCCCATTTTGTGGGGGACGGCTTTGGGGCGGCAGCCGTTTCGGGGTTTATACGAAATCCCCGCTGACGGGCTATTATGCAGAGTCCTACTCGGGCGGGAAAGTTCCCGAATCCATTGATTCGACAGGCTTTGATGCAATCGTTTTACATGGAAAATCAGAGCGGCCCACCGTCTTGTCGATTCATCCGGACGGGGTTGATTTTTGCGATGGTACTGAATTATGGGGTCTGGAGACATTTTTAGCAGAAGAAGAGGCAGTAAAACGATTTGCCCCTAACAAGGAAGGATTCGGAAAACCGGGAGCAATTGTCATAGGGCCCGCAGGTGAGAACCTAGTTAAATTTGCCATTATTGCCAACGACAAGTGGAGATGTGCGGGCAGAACAGGTGTTGGAGCAGTGCTTGGGTCAAAACGTGTTAAAGCCCTCGTTTTTCAGGGTGACAGAAAACGTGAGTACAGTGATCCAGATGGTGTGGCTGAATATGCAAAAGCCTTTTCCAAAACAAATTTTGACCAGCCGGGAGTCAAGGCATATCGGAAACTTGGAACTACGATGATGGTATCTCTGATGAATCATGCCGGGGCTCTGCCCACCAAATACTGGAGCCAGGGAACATGGGAACACGCAGAGAGCATCAACGGCGAGACCTATCATGAGGAGCATAAGGTAACTCCTCATGCCTGTGCCAAATGCTTTATGGCCTGTGGACGGTTGACCACTATCAGCAAAGGGCGCCGAAAGGGCCTCGAGCTTGAAGGTCCGGAATATGAAACCATCTATTCCTTCGGCAGCCTGTGCATGATCAAAGAGATGGAAGAAGTAGCCTATCTCAATGATCTGTGTGACAGGATCGGCATTGACACGATTACTGCCGGCAATCTCTGCGCTCTGCTCATGGAAGCGAAGGAGCAGGGCAGAATCGAATATGAAATTGAGTATGGAAATGCTGACCAGGTCATCGAGCTTATCGAGAAAATTGGTTCAAGATCAGAGATCGGCAACGTTCTCGCCGATGGCATCATTGCCGTTTCAGAAAAGTTTGGTCTTGAGGATCTGGCCATTCATGTGAAAGGACTGGAACCAGCCGGCTATGATCCGCGAACTCTAAAAGGAATGGGGCTTACATTTGGGACTGCACCCCGAGGTGCCTGCCATCTGCGTACAACCTTTTATAAACCTGAACTCGCTGGCCTTATTGCTCCAGATCAGATCGAGAACAAGGCCGAAATGCTGATCGACTATGAGGACAGACTCAACATTTTTGATACCTTGACCCTCTGCCGTTTCTATCGAGATCTCTACAGCTGGGAGGAATTGGTAAAGATTCTGGAGCTTGTCACAGGCAGCGAAAGAAATGAACAAGAGTTGCGCACAATAGCTGCAAAGATAGCGACGATGACCAGACAGTTTAATATTCGGGAAGGACTCAAAGCCAAAGATGACAGGCTGCCCGGAAGGTTTCATAAAGAGGCCCTGCCCGAAGGCGGAACAATCACCGAAGCAGATATGGAATACATGTTGCAGGATTATTATGAGTTGAGAGGCTGGAACGACCAAGGTGTCCCTATAACCGAGTAAAAACATATTTCATACCAAAGGCTCGAGGCTCGATCTACTTACGCTTGAACAGAGAAGAAGCTAAGACTCAAGAGCGATAGACTGCTGCAGAAGGCTACTTCAGGTAGGAATAACTTTGCAGCCGGGTGAGGCAAAGTTGTTCTGTGCAGGCGTACCTCTAGCTGAATACTCGATGATGATTACCGGATTCGATATTTAGTAACTTGTTGAAGTGATGATCCCGGCATGGCTTTCAGCTATTGAGTCAGTGTTCTCAGTCCGGGCGGTTGTTAGGTTTCTTCTATAACCCCAAGACTTCGTCGCCCATCGACTTTTAAGGTTATCGGCTTTTCAGTGCACGCATGAGCGATGAAATCCGTTTCCTTTATGATTTTCAGATTTTCTGCCCATTTCCAGTCCAGATGGTCCCTTTGGTTGTTCGCTACGGTGAGATAGTTGATACCAAGAGATGTAATGTTATGAAAAAAATGGGAACCTTGGGACGGTTCTGCATTGATTCGTGGATGAAACGTCTCAATGATTGCGCCCACCCCGCAAATATCGCCCCAGCTGACTGGAATTCCTAGCCAGCGGTCTGCAGACCCCCACCTACCAGGGCCAATCAAGAGGTATTTATGCCCGCTTGCTTTGAGCTCAGCATTGTAACGAGCAACTTCTCTTGCGATGTCTACCGTTTTTGCAGGGTCAAAGGCTTCAGGTTTGATATAAACAACGTGTCTCATCTCATCGTTGATGGTATTGCCCAGTGCTCGATGGGAAACGCAGAAATAGTTGGAGATATCCAGAAGATCAATGTCCACAGTCATCAACTCTTCATGAGCGCCCATTGGACGAATTTGCAGGATTGCTAATTGTGGCTTCTGATTTTCTTTGTTGGAGAAAGTCAGCGAAAATTCAATTTCTACCGGTCCGCCCATTCCTTGATGGCCGGCAGCGAGTATTTCCTGCAGCATCTCCGCCAGGGGTATGGATTTATATTTGAGAATAGAAGAAAAAGTCATGACCGGTGACATTTTTCTGTCAAACGTTTCTCTTATACGATGCTCCTGCGGATCATAAAAACTGGCCAGTGCAGAAACAGGATATTCGCTGACTGCATCTGAAATTTCCCTTTTAGTCAGATTCATTGAATCTTCAAACCATGACTTTTCAAAAGGGGGCGACTGGGGATCCACCCTCAGGGCCCAAAAATGTCGCTGACTGTTCTTAAGTGTGTCATCTACCGTCGAGAGTTGAGGAAGAATTTCCGGGTGGCGTGGAGAAAAGCGCAGGCACTTTCCACCTTCGGTAACTGTCTTGCCGAGTCCCAGGGCCATGATGGCGACCCCATCTTCCGGCCTCAAGATTGAAAACGGGTAATAATTGTAGGATTGAGCAACGCCAGATATGGCCGGATAAAAAAAATCGCCGTATTTATCACCAACAATCTGCTGGATCACAACTGCCATTTTCTCTTCTTCAGTCCGATTGCCGACTCGGTTTGAAAACGATTTAGGTTCAAGATAGTAAGTCGATGCGTAAACCAACTTGATGGCCTTGAGAAGTTCTGCGAGGCGGTAATCAAGGCTATTACTGTTGTTGGACAGCATATACGTTTTATAGAGGCCGGCGTAAGCGCGAAATTTGGCATCTTCCAGGAGGCTCGAACTGCGGACGGCAAGTGGTTCACAAACACGTTGAAGAAATATTTTCAACTGTGTCCAAGTTTGTTCAGGAAATTCAGCCTTCAGAAAATGTTCGGCTATCGCTTCGTTGTCGAGATTCCTCTTTGTTATCTCATCCAAGTTGTTGTCATGCAGAAAAACTTCAAAGCACTCCGTGGTAATTATAAGAGTTTGGGGAATGCTGATATCGACCTGCTCGAACTTCTTCTTCAAACTGGACCGTTGATAGAGCCAGGATGAAAAAAACGCAAGCCCCCGAGCTTTACCCCCCAGAGAGCCGTCACCGATTTTCATAAAATCGGAATCTACATCAAAATCACCTGACTTAAAGTCGACCAGCTCACCCTTCTGTCTTTGCAACCGGTGGGTGCGGACCCTTTGATAGAGGTACTCTCTCATTCTGGTAAGATCATTATCAAAATCTTCGGCGGTTACGTTACGAAGTTCTGTGGCCAGCATTGTCTCGGCTCTGGTAAATAGCCATCTGGAAAAATCATTTTTTATCCAATGATCGTAAAAAATTTGGTCCGGCAAGTGGCGCATACCATTTTCAAGATTAAGCAGATTTGATGCCGGGGCGATAGCCTTGCCATCCGGATTTTGGAACACAAATGGGCCAAACCCTAGCCTTTCTGAGAAGAAGGCATGAACCTCCTCATGCAAGGTCTGAGAATTTTTATCGACAAACACCGCCGGAATCGTCTCGGCTTTTGCTGCATTTTGTCGCTCGGAACTGACCAGTAGCAGCGGGATATCAAATCGCTTCTTTTGTATTTTTCTCAGCAGGTGGATGCCCGCTTCGCCATCCAGTTTTTCCTCTCGGGGAAAGCGCACATCGGAGACAACCCCGAGAACATAGGGCTCGAAGGACTCAAAAAGCTCCAGTGCAGTTTCATAACTGTTGGCCAGAAGAATTTTGGGACGGGCACGCATCGCCAGCATTCGATGCTCCTGATTAAGCCCTTGTTCCATAACCGCCTGGGTCTGACTAACCAGTTCCTGGTAAAGCACAGGCAGCAGTGATGACAGGTATTCAGGCGAATCCTCGACAAAGATAATTACCCGAATAGCGGCAAGGAGAGTATCCTGTGTGGCATTCAGTTGATCTTCAATGCTTTTAATTGTCGCCAACAAAAGTTTTGTGTCGCCGCTCCACATGAAGGTGCGGTCGGGGGAAAAATAGGTGTTTTCCCCCTTGCATGAGACCAGATGCCCCGGGGCCCGATGATAGAGCCTTACTATGGGGGTGCTGGGAGAGAGAAGCTTAATCTGTTTGTGAATTTCCAGGTGGTGTTGATCAGAAGCCTGGGTCATGATGATTACCAGGTCAAACGATTTTTCCGCAAGGGCAGCAGATGCCTCATCTATCGATGCCACCCAGTTGAGTCGCGGGGGGTGACTCAGGTTCAGCCCCCGGTATTCGAGGACAATCGCTTCTGACAGACCTCGGTCTTTCTCCATAACCCATGCATCGTATGGGCTTGAGACAAATAGTATTTCCCGAACTTTCCGGCGCATAAGTTCATGGAAGATCTTAAAACGCCGGTCAGCACGATGTGACAATTGATCGATGATCTGGTCCATTTTCCATTTCGGGTGAATCAATACTCAGATGAATCGCTTTCTGAGACCCGGGTTCCAGATTCAGGGGTGGTCTCTGTCCAGGGTGCAGAGTGATCGGCCGTTATCACCATCTCTTCTGCAATTAATCCACCCCAAAGTCAGCTATTTGTAATTCAGCCTATGCCAGCCAAAGACACTTTAACCGCTTGAGGAACAGTATTATCCACAGGTCCCTCACCCTGTGATCCTGCTAAGACCGTCGTTTACTATATCGATTCCTTTTTGGAGTTGTTCGTCGGTAATGACCAGGGGCATGAGAAAACGAAGAACGTTGCCATGAGATCCACAGGCCAGAACGATTAACCCTTTCTCATGGCAGTAATTAACCAGAGCTTTTGTCTCCTCTGCCGCAGGGGCTTTAGTCTGGCGATCCTGGACTAACTCCATGGCTATCATCGGCCCAAGGCCGCGTACGTCTCCGATGATATCGTACTTTTCTTGGTATGAAAGGAAGGTTGTATTGAGAACCTTGCCAATTTCTTTTGCTCTCTCCAGCAGGTTCTCAGATTCTAGAATATCAAACACGGCCAGGGCCGCTTCGCAGGCGACGGGGTTCCCGCCAT
>CAJQNS010000136.1 GCA_905479735.1 uncultured Desulfofustis sp. | reverse complement strand
CTCATCTTAATACGTCCATCCTGGGGAACACGTCGCTCGGTGATATCGAGACCAGCCAGGATTTTGACCCTGGCGGTTATCGCGTTTTTAATGGTAAGCGGCAGGTTCATCGACTTGAACAGAGAACCGTCTTTGCGATAGCGAACCTGCATGGTTCGTTCATAGGGTTCGATATGAATATCAGACACCTGATCCTGCACCGCTTTGACCAGAATACCGTTGACCAGTTTTATAATCGGTGCGTCCGAAGCAGCGAACTGATCGAGATGGTCGTCTTCAACGCCGCTGTCGATCTCGAAATCATCGGCTGCCTCGGCAACTATTGCGCCAAAGTCATCTACCTCCGTAATGGAGAGTTCTTCTTCAACTTCTTCGGCTCCGGAGGAAAAAAATGATCTGGCCTCCTCATCGTCAATGCCATAATATTTTTTGTAGGCCTCAACAATGTCCTTCTCCGTGGATACACAAACGGAGACCTCTTTGTGGAGTTCATCCTGCAATTCTTCAATCGCAGCGGCATCAGACGGCTCCGCCATGGTGATCTGGAAGGTTTTCCCAGCCAGCCGCAGCGGAAAGGCCATGTATTGTTTGGCGAGCTCGTATGGAAGTATCTTGACCGCATCGGGACTGGGCGGTTCATTCCTAATGATTGCGGGAATATAATTGTGATGACGACTGAGGAAATTAAAAACCGTATCCTCATCAATATATTCAAGCTGGCGAAGAACGGCACTCATACGAGTGCCGTTCTTCTGTACTTCTTTCTTGGCGGTTTCAAATTGAGTAGCCGTAATATATCCAGCTTTACTCAATAATTCTCCGACTTTGATCCTGCCGGCACCCGATTGATCTTTGACGGTTTTCTTTATCGAAGATCGTCTCTTTGTGGCGCTATTACTTGTTGATGTAGCCATAACCTCATACTTACTTCAGAAAGGTGTAATTCAAGTTCGGTATCTTAACCTTATTATATTACACCTTTCTTACTAAAAACACTATTTCTCGCCTAAAATACACCTTCAACCTTTCCGGTTTCTACATCAACGTCAACACGCTTGAACGCCGGATTAGAGCCGGTACCAGGCATGAGACTGATGGTTCCCGCGACCGGAACAATAAAACCTGCACCGCCATAGGTGAGAACCTCACGGATGGACAGTCTCCAGCCTTTGGGTACGCCTTTGAGCGACGGATTATCGGAGAGTGAGAGGTGGGTCTTAACCATGCACATAGCCATTTTAGAAAGTTCAGGGTCAGCCTGGATTCTGTCGATAGCCCTGTTGGCTTCTGCAGAGTAGTCAACACCGTCGGCACCGTATACTTCCTTGGCGATGAGTTCAATTCTCTCTTTGATCGGCATATCGAGTTCATAAAGCAGTTTAAACTCGGACTTGTCTTCACATGCCTCAACAACGGTCTCAGCGAATTCGATGGCACCGTCGCCACCATGTTCCCAATGTCTTGAGAGCGCAACACGGGCACCTTCAGCTTCGCAAAGTTCACGAACTTTGGCGATTTCCGCGTCAGTATCGGTGTAGAATGCGTTGATACAGACAACAGGAGCGATACCTGCTTTACGAACTGTCTTGATATGATGAATCAGGTTGTCGCAGCCTTTGGCAACCCATTCAACGTTTTCGCTGTTGTACTCTTCAGGCATCGGCTTACCTGGTACAGGAACAGGTGCGCCACCGTGGCATTTGAGAGCTCGGATAGTTGCCACAACAACTGCACAGTCAGGCTTGAGGCCGGAGTAGCGGCACTTAAGGTTCCAGAATTTTTCAAAACCTATATCAGCACCAAAACCGGATTCCGTTACATGGTAGTCGGCAAGCTTCAAACCAACGCGGTCAGCGATGATAGAACTTTGGCCGATGGCGATGTTGGCAAAAGGTCCTGCATGGACGATAACGGGCTGTCCTTCGAGGGTTTGCATCAGAGATGGATTCAGAGCATCTACCATCCAGGCAGTCATGGCCCCGGCAACCTGCAGATCTTCGGTGGTAACCGGTTTGCCTTTCTTGGTGTAGGCAACAACGATTTTACCCATTCTCTCACGCATATCCTTGAGATCTCTAGCAACCGAAAGAATGGCCATAACCTCTGAAGATACGGCGATACCGAACTTCGATTTCATCATGAAACCGTCGGCCTTACCGTTAACACCGTCAATGCCGATGATGATGTTTCTGAGGGCCTGGCAGCAGAAGTCCATGATCCAGCCCATCTCTACGTTGGTGGGATCGATGTCGATTCTCTTCATGCCGGACAGTCTTTCAAGCTGCTCGTCGGTGTAGTTTCTTTCATGCTGAAGGCGGGAAGTAAGTGCCACCATTGCCAGATTGTGGGCATTCATAATGGCGTTGATGTCACCGGTGAAACCAAGAGAAAAAGGAGTCAGCGGAATACACTGGGCAAGCCCCCCCCCGGCAGCAGAGCCCTTGATATTCATGGTCGGTCCACCAGAAGGTTGACGAATAGCGGCACTAACGCTTTTGCCGATTTTTCCAAGACCTTGAACCAGCCCCATGGAAGAGGTAGATTTACCTTCACCCAGAGGAGTTGGTGAAATGGCGGTTACATCAATGTATTTACCATCAGGCTTGTCTTTTAAGCGATCAAGGACTTTGCGAAAATCAATTTTAGCAATGTAATGTCCCTGAGGAAGAAGCTCTTCCTTCGTTAAACCAAGCTTTTCGCCGATCTCGTAGATCGTCAACATGTCCTTCTCAGCGTCCTGCGCAATCTCCCAATCTGCATGTTTCGTAGGATCTAAAGCCATTGAAAACCTCCCTTTCATCAAAGAATTTAATGTGGTGGATTGCCTTGAAAAACCGGCATACAAAGAACCTTATAACGGTTCAGTCGAGCATGTCAAGTAGTTATGATAACACAAACAATCCAGTCCAAACACAAAATTCACCGCCCAAGTGACCATTATTGATAAGAGAATCCAGGAAATTGATCAGAAGACGGCAAACTTGGCTCATATCGCCTCCCAACTCCTTTTAAACGATAGGTGAGAAACGACTGAACCTTTATCGGTGTCTTAACGCAGATGGGCAAAGTCAAAAACCGATTGAACCTTATCCGCTTGCTGATTCGATAGGTTTCTTACTATGGCTTGGTCGGCTTTACTGCCCCGGCCAGAAAGGAGACATTTCTCTGAGCTCGGCAATGATTGCCGGCATCTTATCCAGGACGAAATCAATTTCCTCTTCGGTGTTATAGACACTGAGAGAAAAGCGGATAGACCCATGGGCAGCAGTGAACGGGACTCCCATGGCCCTCAAGACATGCGAAGGTTCCAGCGAACCCGAGGTACAGGCAGACCCGGAGGAGGCACAGATTTTGAACCTGTTCATGTGCAGCAGAATTGCCTCACCCTCAACATATTCGAAACTGATATTGGTGGTATTCGGCAATCGCTGCTCTTTATTACCGTTTAAAATGGCCCGTGGAATTGAAGTCATCAGGCCATGCTCGAGTTTATCCCGCAGTTCTTTGACCCTGCCATTTTCCTCCTCCATCTTTTCTCCGGCAAGTTCACAGGCCTTACCGAGACCTATGATGGAAGCGACATTTTCGGTACCGGCCCTTCGGCCATGTTCCTGGTGACCTCCTGTCATGAACGGCGCGTAGGCAGTCCCACGCCTGACGTAAAGGATTCCGACGCCCTTCGGGGCGTGAAGTTTATGCCCTGACATCGACAGATAATCGATATCCAGCTCTTTTAGATTGATGGGTATCTTACCCACCGCCTGCACCGCATCGGTGTGAAACAGAACACCACGATCTTTGGCGGCTCTTGCCATTTCCGGCACAGGAAAGACAACCCCGGTTTCATTGTTGGCCCACATGATGCTGACAATAGCGGTATCCTCGGAGAGCGCATTTACATATTCGTCAAAATCAACCAGCCCGTCTTCGGAAACCTTGAGCATGGTCACCCGGTATTTGGTACCGGTCATGGATCCGAGATTCTCACAGAGATTCTTAACCGCCGGATGCTCGACCCTGGTGGTGACCACATGACGCTTGTCCGGGTTGGCCCGGAGTGCCGACAGAATTGCCGTCGAGTCACTCTCTGTACCGCAACTTGTAAAAACGAGCTCCGCTGAGTCGCATCCCAGCAGAGACCCTACCTGCTGACGAGCTCTGTCGACTGCAACACCTACCTGGCCCCCAAAAGTATGCATGCTGGAGGGGTTGCCATACAACTCGGTGAAGTATGGTGCCATAGCCTCATAGACTTCGGGGGCGACCATAGTCGTCGCATTGTTATCCAGATAGACAACCTTGTCAGCAGCCATTACTTCTCTTCCTCTACTATCAATGTTTCAAGGACCTGTTCTCGCAGCTTCTTCTCAACGAGTTCCTTAATCGTGGTCTCGGATTTCGCACAGCTCGTGCACTGCCCGCGCATGGAGACGATAACGAAATCTCCGTCCACATCAATCAGCTCGATGTCGCCACCGTCCAGCCTTAAACCAGGACGAACCTCTCTCTCGAGCACATCTTCAATCTTTTTGATTTTCTGCAGGGTGGTCATTCGCTTGGGTTTCTTGTTCACCTCGACGATCTGGAGTCCTTCGGAAATAGTCTGCCTCAGCAATGATTCCAGTTGGTCTTCACATTTACCGCAGCCGCCCCCTGCCTTGGTAAAATTGGTGATCTCCTCGACAGAGCGCAGATTGGACTCTTTGATCGCCCGGGTTATCTCAAGATCGGTGACACCAAAGCATTCGCAGACCACCTGTCCTTCCGTCGATGGTAATGTCTCTCCTCGGTAGTCGGCAATCGCTGCTTCCAATGCCTCCCTGCCCATGACGGAACAGTGCATTTTTTCTTTGGGCAAGCCCCCGAGAAACTCAGCGATGTCTTCGTTGGTGATTTTTTCGGCCTCAGCGATTTCCATACCTTTGATCATTTCGGTCAGCGCCGATGACGAGGCAATGGCGCTGGCACAGCCAAAAGTCTTAAACTTGGCTTCGATTATGCACTCATCTTCTATTTTCAAAGTAAGCTTGAGCGCATCACCACAAGCCAGTGATCCCACATCACCTACCCCGTTTGCGTTATCTACTTCCCCAACGTTTCGGGGATTCTGAAAATGTTCGGTTACCGTATCGGTATACAGCCACATTGCAATTACTCCTGCCTGAATGGTTATTGGTTATCTCAAATCTGCTAATCGACAATAATACCTGCCGGTTGATTTGCAACCTTCAACAAGCAAAGGTGTCTGAGTGGTCCCGCTCAATCAAGCAGACCAACCTCCGAGAGCATGCTTTTGGCTGCTTCGACAAGAAGTGTGGTGCCGTCCGGGTCTCTCGATTCCACATAGAACCTGACTTTCGGCTCGGTACCTGAGGGGCGGATCATCAGCCAGCTGTCATCTTCGAAAATCATCTTCCTGCCGTCCTTGGAAATGATCTCCTTGATGGTCTTCTCGCGAGAACCCACCTTTACTGTCGAACCAACTTGGTATTTCTCAAGTCCGGCCAGGGCCTTCATCAAATCATCTCCCTTCAGACTAACCAAAACCCCGTCCCGGTCCGGATAGAACTCACCATAGATATCGTCCATCTGCCGCTTGATCTCACTCAGATTCCTGCCGGTAGCAACCACCATATCAAGCGCCAGCAGCAGCCCGATATAGGCATCCTTTTCAGGTGTATGGCCGATCACCGAGATGCCGTCCGATTCTTCAAAATAGACCAGCGCCTCGCCGATCACCGGTTTGAACTCTTTAAAGCCGACCTTGGTCTCGAACAACTCTTCACCGAGGATGGCGGCAACGCTGTTAGCAAGATTCGAGGTAGCCACCGTTTTCGCCACCATGCCGTTAAGTTTTTTATATTCATGCAGGAAATGATAGGCCATGGCACCAAACTGGTTCATACTGATCTCGGAGGTTCCGTCAGTAAACCTTATTCTGTCGGCGTCAGGGTCGATTATCGCTCCGATCTTGAGTTTTTTTCGAGACTTTTGCAGCCGTTCGGTGACCTTGCTCATATTCTTGGACGAGGGTTCCGGTGCTATTCCCCCAAAAGTCACATCAGGCTCACCGCGCAAGTGTTCCAGTTTGTTGACCGCAGGACCCAGTAACCGCTTTATATGAAGCCGGGAGGCGCCATGTACCGAATCGATCACGACATCCATATCTGGATGATCTGCCACCTGCTCTATTAGGGCTCGATAATCGATTCGATGCACCTCTTTGTTTCTGTCGACCAACTGCTGCCAGAGAGCAAATGAGTCGATCTCAACAAGTTCGCCGCCCCCAGAGATTCCATCAGTCTCAATCTCCGCTGCACCATCAATACGTTCTCTCGATTTGTCAGTGATGAAAGAAGTCAATTCTGAAGCGGCAGGACCGCCGTCTGCTGCATTGTATTTATAGCCGCCATAGTCAAGCGGATTATGCGATGGGGTGAGATTAACCGAAAAAGCGGCCTGCAGTTCGAGCAGCGAGGCCGACAGAACACCAGTGGTAGATTCGCCACAGAAGTAGACTTTGAACCCATGTTTTAGCAATGTATCGGCTACACAGCGGCCGAGAATTTCACCACCAAATCTATTGTCCCAGCCAACCAAGCAGCCTCGCTGTCGGGCCTCCTCAAACGAATTGACACCGAGGTGGGGATGCAGGTCGGGATCACTGTCGGCCAGCTTATAGAGGTCAACGATCGCTTCGGTAACACAGCCAACCGATTTCACAAACACATCCTTGCCGAGTGTCCCCCGCCATCCCGAGGTACCAAAGTTTATCTCATTTACCGGCAAACCTTGGTTGCTGATGATCTCATCTTCCACCAGGCCGTAGACTTGATCGATATATTCCTGGACCGATGGATCAATCTTTTTCACCTGCAGCAGTTCTCGAATCAGGCCGAAGTAATCACTGGCGGCATGGTTGTCGCGCACCAGATAGGTGGTCAACAATTGCTCTATCCGTTTGTCCGGTTCCATGTCTCAGACTCCTGTCGTCAAATTCTCAATTAATCCGGATTTCTCCTTGGTTCGCTTCGTAGAAATAAAAATTTTTGATCATTTCATCAGTCTTGTTCATCAAGTCGTTTGGCCTTATCGATAAGCATTACCGGTATATCATCTATTATTTCATAGAGCAGCCGACACTTGTCGCAAACCAGGCCACTCTCGTCCTGGGTCAATTCAATCGGCCCTTTACACTGAGGACAAGCAAGTATGTCCAATAATTCTCTGTTGATCATCATCGCACCTTTTCAATGAAAAATTAACTCTCAAACCCTATGACAACATCGCGGAACTTTTGTATAAGTCATCTAGACCTCATTTCGGGGAAATGGTAGAATAGCAGAATTAATAGATATTGTCCTGAAAATCATCCATCGGTGACCAACAATGACTCGATCCATCGGCTTCGTCGGCGGCGGCCAGATGGCCGAAGCTCTTATAAAGGGACTGGTCCAGGCTCAAACCCTGACCACAGAACAGATCAGGGTGGCGGAACCCGTGGCCCTGCGGCGCCAGTATCTGACTTCGACCTATGATCTGAAAACCGTCCCCAGTCTTGATGGATTCATGGACGAAGCAGATGTTATCGTCCTGGCCGTTAAACCGCAGGTGATGAGCTCAGTACTCACCATGCTGAAGGATTACCATGAAGCTCAGCTCATAATCACCATCGCCGCTGGACTGCCGATTACCTATTACCATCACTATCTTGGCGATCAAAGTTCAATTATCAGGGTTATGCCCAATATGGGTGCCTTGATCCAGGAGGGAGCCTCGGCTCTGTGCAGAAACCAGTATGTCACTGACGATGATCTTAGTTTTGCTGAATCTCTTTTCAGCGCGGTCGGCAGCGCGGTGATTGTCGAAGAAAAATTAATGGATGCGGTCACCGGTTTGAGCGGCTCAGGTCCCGCCTATGTATTCAGCTTCATCGAGGCATTGATAGAAGGGGGAGTAAAAACCGGGCTGAGCCGCAGCGTCGCCCGTGAACTTGCCGTCCAGACAGTCCTGGGGGCAGCTCTGTGTCTAAAGGGATCAGACGCCCATCCGGCGGTCTTGCGTGATCAGGTCACCTCGCCAGGAGGAACTACCGCCAGTGGTCTCTATCAGCTGGAAGCAGGAGGTTTCAAAGCAACCGTAATCGAAGCAGTGGAGTCCGCCTGCAAACGGTCTCGAGAGCTGGGGGCCAAATGATGGTGGCACGGGATCGATTTGTCCGCACCATTGAAGATTTCCAGGTGCAGCGAGCCGGCATCATCATCAAGAAAGATAACGAAGCTGCAACCGATTACGCAAAACGTTTACAGGCCTGGCTCGAAGAACGTTCCATAGAGACGACTTTCAATGAGTTGACCCCTGATCTCGACCTGGGGATAATCCTCGGTGGTGACGGAACCCTTCTCCACGTTGCAGAAACCGCTGCCCGGTATGAAGTCCCGGTAATCGGAATTAACCTGGGCAACCTCGGTTTCCTTACCGAATTGACAGAGACTGAAGCCAAGCCGGCACTTCGCGCTATCATCGGTGGATCGGTTACTATGGAACTCAGATCGATGCTTAAAGCCCGTCTGCTCAGAAACGGACGGCCAGCCGATTACAGGTACGCCCTCAATGACGTGGTGATCAGCAAGAATGCCGCAGATCGCCTGCTCTACCTGTCCACCAAAGCCGATAACGATTATATCACCACCTACAAGGCAGACGGCCTCATCCTTTCCACACCTACCGGCTCCACCGCTTATTCGCTTTCGGCCGGCGGCCCGCTTGTCCATCCCGGTCTGGAAACTATCCTGGTCACCCCGATCTGCCCGTTTATGTTGAGCAGCAGACCGATCATTTTGCCGGCCGACAAGACGATCAGCTCCGAATTGCAACCAGACGATTCCGGCGCCTCCGCCGATATCATCATCGACGGTCAGAAAGGGTGGGAAATGAGACCCGGTGACATTCTTGAGGTCGCTCAGGCGGAACATCCGCTGCACCTCATTGTCTCCACCGAGAAGGATTATTTCGCGATTTTAAGAAACAAACTTAAATGGGGAAGCAACGCCTAAAACAGGGTTTATGAGAAGGAGTTACTACTTCCGTTTCTTGATGCCGTATTTTTTCATCTTATACTGCAGCAGACTCTTGGTAATACCGAGCTGCTCTGCCGCTCTGGCCTGCACGTGTCCGGTTTTTTCCAGGGCCCTCTTCAAGAGCCGTTCTTCAACGGTATAAAGTACATCGTTTAGTTCCACCGAGTCGGGGATATAGTCGAGTATATCCACTTCTCTGCTCCACTCCGAACTCTTGTCAATCGACACCGATTCCGGCTGGACGTCATCCGGCTCGATTACGTTATCGTTGCATAATATGGCGGCACGTTCGATAGTATTTTCCAATTCCCTGACGTTTCCCTCCCAGGGCAGATTTACCAACAATCGCAGAGCCTCAGGTGCGATTTCAAGTTTTTCTTTAGCCAGATTGGTCGCGCATTTTTTTAGGAAATGGTCAACGAGCAGAGGGATGTCGTCCATCCTGTCACGCAGAGCCGGCAAGGCAAGATGTATGACATTGAGACGATAGAACAGATCTTCCCTGAATCGGCCCTGCTGCACCTCCTCCTTGAGATCCTTATTGGTGGCACTGATAATTCTGACATCGACATCGATGGTTAGATTCCCGCCGACTCGCTCGAAATTCTTTTCCTGCAGCAGCCGGAGCAGTTTGGATTGCAAAGACAGCGGAATTTCACCAATTTCATCGAGAAATATCGTACCCTGATTGGCGAGCTCAAACCTACCTTTACGCATGGTCGCCGCATCGGTGAAGGCACCTTTCTCATGACCGAAGAGTTCACTCTCGAGAAGGTTTTCCGTCAGGGCGGCACAGTTCACGGTTATAAAGGGAAACGGTTCCCTGGGGCTGTTGACATGTATCGCTTTGGCAACCAGTTCCTTGCCGGTACCGCTTTCGCCGGTGATAAGCACCGAAGCCGGAGTAGGCGCCACTTTTTTGATCAATTCATAAATCTGGATCATTTGGGGATTCTTACCGATCATGGTATCAAACCCCGAGCGCTGCCTCATCTCCTCCCGCAGTCTGATATTCTCCTTGATCAGTGTATAATGACTCACTGCACGACTTATGGTGGCAATCAGCTCATCGTTGGAAAATGGTTTGGCCAGATAACTGAATGCTCCGGCCTGCATGGCTGCCACCGCTTTTTCTACTTCAGCATAGGCGGTGATGATGATTACCGGTAGATCCTGATTATGGGATTTGACCTCATGCATGAGCACCGAACCGTCTTTTCCGGGCATTTGCATGTCAGTAATCACCAGATCGAGATCAACCTCCTTGACAATACTCATCGCCTCATCAGTTCCCGGAGCGGTATACACTTCGAAATTCTCATCCCTGAGCAACTCAGACAGGACGATCAGATAGTTAGGTTCGTCGTCGACAACCAGAATGGTGGGCATCGGAATCATCGCTATATCACTTTCTGTTGTAGGTGGTGGTAACGGTCCATAAGTTCCAAAAGTTCCAATGGTACCGAGTTTCCTTGTCTTCCTGCCATTGCCGTATTAGGTCTGATATCACCGTGGTAATCGCTACCTCCGGTCTCAAACAGGCCATGATGAGCGGCAAGACGGTGCAGAGTTTTACGAAACGAGCCTTTCTGGTTCGGATAGTATGTTTCTATACCGTCCAATCCCAAGGACTTCAAATGGCCCAGCAGATCACTCAACAATTGGCTGGACCTGCTTATCTGTGCCGGATGGGCCAGTACCGCGCAGCCGCCGCTATCATGAATCAGAGAAATCGCTTCTGCTGCGTGGTAGATAAAACGACGGGCATATCCAGGTCTACCTTTTCGCAGATAGAGCGCGAAGGCCTGATCGATGTCTCTGACGACTTTTTTTTCCACCAGCAGACGGGCGATATGGGGTCTGCCGGTCTGACCGCTGCTTGAGACCTCTCGCAGTTCAGCCTCGGAGATATCTAACCCCAGATTCTGAAGTTGTGAAATGATCACCGAATTTCTTCGGTTTCTTGATCCTTGTAGAACATCCAGCTTGGCCTCCAAGCCCTCATCTTTCCAATCAAAATAATAACCGAGTAGATGAAAATTGAAATCATCGAGAAACACACTCAGTTCCACTCCCGAGACGACTCGAACACCATATTTCTTTCCAGCCGTTACTGCCTCACCAGTGCCATCCACGGTGTCATGGTCGGTGATAGATATAGCCTCTAAACCGATTTCTTTGGCCATCCGGACCAGCGCTTCAGGCGCAAAGGTACCATCAGAAAAGGTGGAGTGAAGATGAAGATCTATCATAAAAATGCCTTTGTATCCAGACAATTATGAGCTGGTTTTCCGCCAGAATCTTTGTTTGACGAGTAGTAGGGTTCTACCTTAATCCCCGTCGTTAGTCTTATCAAGGCGTGAAGATCACAAACGATTACTAAACAGTGATGGTGAAATTCTCTGCATATCTGGACAAAAGTGGTGTGCACCTGCTAAAGTGTGTCCGATTTAAAGTGGTGATTTTCAGCTTTCCACTAATCGAACGTCCCATGATACGACTGCTATCTCTGATTATAAGCACCTGTTGTGCCTTGTTATTTGCAATGCCAACAAACAGTGCTGAAATAGACATGGAACTGCCAGGCAGCGTCGCCTCGGTGGCCGCCTACCACCGGTCCTCTGCCCGACTCGAAGATATGCTCGGCAGTAGATCAATGGAACTCGGAGCACCAATATTTATTCGAATTTTCAAACGATCCGGTGAACTCGAGGTCTGGCTGCAAAAACGAGGCGGACGATTCGAGTTGTTCAAGACCTACATCATCTGCCGCTATTCAGGCGACCTTGGACCCAAACTGAGAGTTGGCGATAAACAGGCTCCTGAAGGTTTCTATACAGTCAACGCCGGGCAAATGAATCCCTGGAGCAAAAACCACCTCTCTTTCAACCTCGGTTATCCCAATGATTATGACCAAACTCACGATCGCAGTGGCTCAGCTTTAATGGTGCACGGAGGCTGTACTTCGATAGGTTGCTATGCCATGACCGACTACTACATGGATGAAATATACACCCTTGCCGACGCAGCCCTGGCACGGGGACAGGCGGCCTTTGATGTACACATTTTTCCGTTCAGGCTGACTTCCAGCAATCTAACTTTCTACCTCAGCTCACCCTGGCATTCTTTCTGGACAAATTTGAAGCAGGGCTACGACCTGTTTGAAAAATATCGGCTGCCGCCCAAAGTCGAGGTCTTCGACAAGCGCTACGTATTCAGCCATCGGTACGACAACTCGATTGCCCGGATAGGCTTTTAAAGCTCATTTATTCATCAGTCCTTGGCGATCCAGGATAGTTATCGAACGCCCTTCTACCTGGATCAACCCCTCATCGCTCATCCGGGCAAATATCCTCGACAGGGTCTCGGGGATCGTTCCCAGAAGGCTTGCCAGTTGTCCCTTCGATACCGGCAGCTCAACGACTCCTTCATTTTTCTGTTCCTTAGCTATATAGAGCAGATAACCTGCCAGCCTGGCGGGAACCTCTTTAAGCGACAGATTTTCTATCTGGGTAGCAAACTGCCTCAATCTTCTGGACAGAACGGCGAGCATGTTAAGGGCAATAGAGGGGTTATTCTCAATCAAGGCGACAAAGTCCTTTCTCGGGAAGAACAGGGTAGAGCTTTTTACCAGAGCTTCGGCATTTGCAGGAAACGGCTGCTTGCTAAATACCGGCACCTCCCCCACCGGTTCACCCGGCCCGAAAATGTGGAGAATGTGCTCTTTGCCCATGGGGTTCATCTTGAACACCTTGATCTGACCACTGCTGACGATGTAAAAACCATCGGCTTCGTCACCCTCAAAAAAAATCGTTTCCCCTTTTCCGTACTTCTTCTCGAAAATCAGTTTGGATATCGTTTCGACTTCCTCTCCAGACAAACCTTCGAAAAGCGAGGTCGATTTAATAATATCTTCTTTTTTCATCTTCATCTTGGGGGCTATCTATTATAATTGTCGCATCGGCCTCGATTTCACCCGATCCAGCGACAGGCTTGGAGTAGCTGAACTGCTCGGTGACCTGTTTATCATTGCGGTGGCAGGTCAGGTAAAGAATAACAACTATGACAGATCACAGAAAAATAATCCATATCGATATGGATGCCTTCTACGCTTCGGTCGAACAACTGGACGATCCGGAGCTTGTCGGCAAACCATTAATTGTCGGAGGCCGACCCGACTCCCGGGGGGTGGTTGCCGCCTGCTCCTACGAGGCACGCCGATTTGGAATCAGATCGGCGATGCCCTGCGCTCATGCTTACAGACGGTGCCCTGATGCTATCTTTGTGAGACCGCGGATGAGCCGCTACAAGGAAATTTCGAATCAGATCATGGAAGTTTTCGCCAGATACACTGACCTTGTTGAACCTATGTCCCTTGATGAAGCCTATCTGGATGTCACCTCAAACAAGCTGAATCAACCGTCTGCCACCCTGCTTGCCCGCGAGATTTGCAAGACGATTTACGCTGAGACAGGTCTTACCGCCTCGGCAGGGGTTTCGTGCAACAAATTCGTGGCCAAAATTGCCTCAGATCTCAATAAGCCTAACGGGGTCAGTGTGATTGAACCCGAGCAGGTGGAGGATTTTCTCGCCACTCTGCCGATAGGTAAATTTCACGGTATCGGAAAAGTCACCGAGCACAAGATGATGCAGCTCAACATCAGGACAGGAGCAGACCTGCGCCGCTGTTCCAGAGCTGAACTCGATGAGCATTTCGGCAAAAACGGTATTTTTTTTTACCACATAGTCCGGGGCACAGACCTTCGTCCAGTACAAACTTCACGCCTCCGCAAGTCTGTGGGGAGCGAACGAACGCTGAAAGAAGATACAACTGATATGAATGAGATATGGGAGCTGCTCGAGTCACAGGCCGAAAAAATAGAGGCTGTTTTTCAGAACAAAGATATTCTCGCTAAAACTATCACGCTGAAAATCAGATACAGCGATTTCACTACTATAACCAGATCGGTTTCGTGCAAAACTGAAATTTGCTCCTCTCGGGAAATACTCTCCTATCTCCCCGAACTACTCGCCAAATCCGAAGCCGGTTCAAGGCCAATCCGACTTTTGGGTGTATCCTTATCCAACCTGGTGTCCAGATCAGAAAGAAAACCCCGACAACTGGTCCTGCCTTTTTAAATCTCCTCTGAAGTCCTTCTCCATCCACTTCATTTACAGGCCCGCTGATCGTTGCTATTGTCTGAGCCTGACAATATTTTATCCTCACATTTTCAAAACCCACAAGAGACGAGTAGATCATGACGACCCTGTTCCGGTTTATTTCAGGTTTTTTCAAGTTTATAGCGCGCTGTCTTGCATTTTTCAGGTCACTGCTGTTCAACCTCCTTTTCCTGGCAGTGATTGTCATTGTTATCTATTCAATCTGGGGATCGGAGAAAACGGTTTTGCAAGACGATACCATCCTGAGATTGAGTATTTCCGGTAACGTCGTAGAACAAACGAGCCAGAGAGATCCCTTCGGAGGTTACGGTCGCTGGTTTTTGGGCTTACCAGATGAACCCAATGAAACCGTACTGCAGGACATCTTGGATGCCGTCGCCCAGGCCGAAAATGATCCGCAGATTTCTGCCCTTCTCCTCGATTTGAAACAGATGGGCAGCATCGGTCTCAACCAGATGGAAACCATTGGCCGCGCCCTGTCCGATTTCAAACGCAGCGGCAAACCGATTATCAGCGCCGAGGACTACTACTCCCAGAATCAATACTATCTTGCCTCCCATGCCGACTCACTGTTTCTAAACCCGATGGGGGGTGTCAACCTGCACGGGTTTGGTCTCTACCGATTCTATTTTAAAGATGCCCTGGATAAGCTCAAAGTAGATTTCCACGTCTTTCAGGTCGGTACATATAAATCGGCCCTTGAGCCGATCACCAGGAATTCGATGTCGGCGGAAGACCGTCGCCAAACCAGAGCCTGGCTCTCTGCATTGTGGAAAAACTACACTGCTGATGTAGCGGAACAGCGATCATTACAACCCGAAGATATAGATGACTACATAAACTCCATTCCGACGAATCTACAAAAAGTCGGCGGCGACACGGCAAAACTCGCTTTGAGTTACGGTCTTGTCGATGAGCTCAAGACCAGAAAAGAAGTTCGAAGTTATCTTGCTCAAATCGCTGGATCTGACGGCGAAAATGGTTTGAATATCATATCATTGACCAACTACCTCGGCTATGTGGAACCCTCCCGCAATGGGTCTGAAAGTGGCGCTGAGCAGGTTGCCCTAATCGTTGCCCAGGGTACCATTGTTACAGGAGAAAGCCATCCAGGGACCATTGGTGCCGAGACGATCAGTAAACTGCTGCAACGTGCCGGTAAAGATGACAGGATAAAATCGGTAGTGCTGAGAATAGACAGCGGTGGAGGCTCAGCCTTTGCCTCGGAACTCATTCGCCAGGAGATACTGGCCCTTAAAAACAGTGGTAAGCCTCTTGTCGTTTCCATGGGGTCCTTCGCTGCTTCTGGAGGCTATTGGATCGCAGCCGACGCTGATGAAATCTGGGCCTCGGCCAACACTTTAACCGGATCAATCGGTATTTTTATGGCCCTGCCGACCTTTGATACAGTTTTGAATCAGGGAGGAATCCATCGTGACGGAGTTGGCACCACCAATCTAGCTGCCGGTATCGACCTCAGCAAACCCTTATCCGACGAATTGCGGGCTGCCATTGAGCTGAATCTTCAGAATGGCTATGACCGCTTCATATCTCTGGTGGCCGAAGGACGTGGCATGGACCGCACCAGGGTGGAGGCACTGGCCCAGGGAAAAGTTTATGCCGGGGAAAAAGCTAAGGAAATTGGTCTCGTCGATGAACTCGGGACTCTGGATCAGGCTATCGAGGCAGCGGCCGGCCAGGCCGGGATGACCGACTACACTATTACCACCCTTCTCCCTCCGCTCAGCTGGTGGGATAGGCTCTTTTACCAGATCGGTGCAGAAACGAAATCCTGGCTCCGGACAAAGGTCATTTTCTCGAGCCTTTTCAAAGCCCTA
The DNA here is from genome assembly GCA_905479735.1 of uncultured Desulfofustis sp. Lineage (GTDB taxonomy): Bacteria > Desulfobacterota > Desulfobulbia > Desulfobulbales > Desulfocapsaceae > JABDQA01. The sequence continues at coordinate 11,050 of CAJQNS010000136.1, read as the reverse complement.
GAACCGACGTTGACAACCCTCCAAAGTTTCTTGATTTTCCCCGATCCAAACGGTATGTATGCCCATTGCATGATCAATAATATAGAATAAATTCAGGTGGAGAAGCTGATGGCAAAACGAATCGCAATAATACTCGTGCTCTTGGTAGGCTGTCTTTGGGGCAGTTCCAGTGTCTTTTCAGCCGAGACTTTTATCGTCTCAGGTAACCCCTACGCTCCACCTGTTGTCTGGGAAGAATACAAGCAGCTCGCGGGTGTCGCCCCTGACCTTGTCAAGGAAATTTTCGATGAGCTTTCCCTCCCCTACGCAGTGCGTGTGCTCAGTGACTGGGATCGGGTGCAGGAAGCTGCCAAGAAGGGTGAGATCGATCTTATCGTGTCAGCGTATCAAAACGACGAGCGTAGCAAGTACCTCAATTTTTCCGTTCCGTATCTGCCCGAGCAAACGGTGATCATCGTCGAAAAGGGAAAAGAATTTAATCTTTCCAGTTGGGAATCTCTGAAAGGGAAAAGAGGAGTTTCCGGGATTGGCGAAAGTTATGGCCAGGAATTCGACAGTTTTATCGCCAACAATCTTGATGTCAGTTACTACCGGTTAGAGCGCGCGATCGAAACGCTTAATTTAGGAAAAGCGGATTATCTTATCATCGACCTGTATACCGCACTCATTTATGCCCGCCTGCTTCAGGGAGAGGACAGTATCACTATCCTCGACCCGCCAGTCACTACCCAGAACTTTCATCTGGCAGTGGCTAAAGATTCTCCATTAAACGATCACCTCGAAGCAATCAACAAGAAACTCGACGAGAAAATCAGTGCCGGTCTCGTCAGCGAACTTGTGCTTGCCCATTTTGACAGATGGCAGGAAAAAATCGCCAAGCGGTCCCAATACCTGAGCAGGATGTCTGACCAACGCTCAGCCGCTCAGGAAGATTATCTTAAAAAGCAGGACGAGATGGCCCGGCAGAGGTTGCTGGGAACGATGGTTAACACTCAAGGTCTGCCCCCTGCAGCTGAATAAAGTACCAGGCGTGCGGGCCGCTGAGCTTTTCTTTGAGGAGAATCGATTACTTTCTCTGATTACTTCCTACACGCACACCACCTCTGGTTTGCTTCTTCGCCATGGATAGCTCACCGATCGATCTGCTATACCTCTGGGACAAACTTGTCTGGCCACTCTGCAGATTGTTGATCTTCATTTCAATTGGCCTGATCATAGCCAATCTTCTTGAATCACTAAATTGGACCAGGCGCATCAGCTCGCTGGCAAGACCGTTGGTCAGGTTTGGCCATCTCAGTGAACAGGTGGGAGCGGCCTTCTCCATGGCCATCGTTTCCGGAGTTGCAGCCAACACCATGCTCTCCGAGGCTTATGAGAAAAATCAGATCGACCGAAAAGAACTCATTCTGGCCAACTTGTTCAACTCGTTGCCGACCTATTTCCTGCACCTGCCAACGGTGATCGTCATTACTCTGCCCCTCATTCGCGGAGCTGGCTTTATCTATGTCGGTATCACCTTCGGAGCTGCTCTGCTCAGAACCCTGACCATAGTCTTGGTGGGTCGCATTATTCTGCCGAAACCAACCATTCCAGTTGAGCTGAGTGCCCCCCAGCCCGCACCAAGGGACTGGGCCGCCTTGTTCCGAAAAACCTGGAAGAGATTCAAACGGCGAATGAAGAAGATTGTAGTTTTCACCGTCCCCATCTATATCCTGATTTTCATCATGAACAGGCTCGAGTTTTTCGCTGCCCTTGAGACCTTTTTATCTTCGCATCTCGACTTCATTCCCTTTTTGTCTCCCCAGGGCATTGGCATCATTGCCCTTATGGTCGCCGCTGAACTGACCGCGGGCCTGGCGGCAGCAGGTGCACTGCTGCAGGAGGGAGTGATGAATTACAATGAAATCGTCTTTGCCCTGCTGATTGGTAACATCCTCTCGTCTCCGCTGCGTGCCGTCAGACATCAACTGCCTTATTATGCAGGCATATTCAAGCCCAGGCTGGCCCTGGAACTGATTATCTACAACCAGGGCTTTCGCAGTGTCAGCCTTATCCTTGCCGCGCTCTGCTATTTTGTCATCGTCCTCGCCTGATCTTTATGATGCAGAGAGTCTCATAAATTTGACGGTTGCGCCTGGCCAGGTTCGAAGCTCGACAAGACCTTGCGGTTGACAAAATCAGACGATACCAGTAGAACCTCAGAATACAGCTTCAGGCACCAGTTGAGCATTGCTCTGGTTTAAAAGGGAACTCCGTGAGATTCGGAGACGGGCCCACCGCTGTAACCGGGACGAACACTGCATTATGTCACTGACGATCATCGTTGGGAAGGCGCAGCAAGTAGATTGAACCGGGAGTCAGAAGACCTGCCTGATACAGATTGCTGCCTGTGGCAAGGAGCAGCAAGCCAACCGAAGATACGAGGAAAAAAGGGCATCCCCGGATCAGAATCTGGTCCGGGGATTTTTTTATGGGTGCTCTGGGCTTCTGCAGGTTTGGGTTGGAGTCACCGATAGGCAGGGATTGTGACGATTCATGAATCAGTCTTTAGACAAAAATAACAGCAGCAGATCGTCTCGCACCAGTTCCGACGGGCCTGGCATCCTCTGGCTTTTTATCCTCATCGGAGTACTTGGTGCGGCAATGATTTTTTCTGCCGGGCTTGGCTACATTGAGATCTCACCTAAAGAAATAGTGCAGATCATCGCTGCCCAGCTCGGCCGAAATCTCCCTGACTCCATAGATGCGAGCTATCCTTTCGTCATTATGGAAGTACGGTTGCCCCGTATTTTCACTGCGGTTCTGGTCGGCGGTGGGTTGGCCGTTGCCGGATGCATTTTTCAATCTCTTTTACAAAACCCGCTGGCTGATCCCTATACGCTTGGCATCTCTTCCGGAGCAGCATTCGGAGCCTCTATCGCCATTCTGCTGCTCATCGTCGGGATAACACTGCCTGCCCCTCTGGTTATTCCTTCCTTTGCCTTCGCGGGAGCTCTGCTTACCCTGCTGGCGGTTTTTTCCCTGGCGGCACCCTCCACCCGACTGTCATCAAACAGTCTGATTCTCTCGGGTATCATCGTTTCGGCAATCTTATCCGCCGGTATCAGTTTGATAAAGTTTCTGGCCGATGAGCAGGTCAACGCAATTATATTCTGGTTGATGGGCAGCTTCATAGGAAAAGACTGGAGCGATGTACTGCTGCTGGCAGTGCTGGTGATGCCCTCTACTGTCATTCTGATGCTTTTTGCCCGGGAAATGGACATTATGACTTTTGGAGATCGTACCTCCGAATCGCTGGGCATCGACACCGGCAGAGTCAGAAGATTCGTGCTTATCATTGCCTCACTCTCAACCTCGGGATGCGTGGCGGTCTCCGGTATCATCGGTTTTGTCGGCCTCATTGTCCCTCACTTCGTCAGAATGATTCTCGGCCCTTCCAACCGACTGCTGATTCCCTGCAGTTTTCTCTGTGGCTGTCTTCTTCTGCTGGGGGCTGATACAGTGACCAGAGTAATGCTCCCCACAGAAATCCCCATCGGCGTTCTGACCGCCCTCATCGGCGGCCCTCTGTTTTGCTATATTTTCAGAAAAACTCAGCTTCAGAGGTGGCGGTGATGGAAGGTCGCAAAGCCTGGGAGCTTGATAATGTCGATTTCTCCTATAATTCAGCACCCTGTTTGGAACATATCTCGCTTTCGCTTGACTCGGGTTGTTTTTATGGACTGCTTGGGCCTAACGGCAGCGGCAAATCGACCCTCATCGATTTGCTTTCCGGCTACCTCAAACCGGACACTGGCGCTATCCGCTTACAAGGTCAATCGCTGCATTCTTTAAAACGCTCCGAGCTGGCAACCGTGTTGACCGTTGTGCCCCAGAGATTTGCCTTCAATTTCGATTTTAACGTCTATGAAACCGTGATGATGGGACGCTACCCTCATATCCCACGGTTTTCATCCCCAACTCAAGACGATCACCTTAGGGTATCAGAATCACTCGCTCTACTCGATATTGATCATCTTGCTCAGCGGTCGATCCGAAAACTATCCGGCGGTGAAACTCAACGGGTGATGATTGCCCGGGCACTGGTCCAGGATACCGATTTTATACTGCTCGATGAAGTGACCGCCAATCTGGATATCAATCACGCCATCGCCATCATGCAAACCATGAAAGCGCTGGTCGACAAAGGAAAGACTGTCGTCGCCGCACTCCATGATCTGAACATGGCTCTTAGTTTCTGCGATCAGGTCATGGTATTGGACGGCGGTCGGCTGCACCAGCACGGTATTGCTGCGGAAGTTATCAACGACGAATTGGTCGCCGACATCTACCAGGTAGCCTCGGAAGTCATCAGGGTTGCCGACGGCTCCGCTCATCTCTCTTTTAAATACCAATGAGTAACCGATGATTACCGCTGACAGCCCTCTTCTCAGGTACCTTATCCCGCTGATTCTGCTGCTGTTTTCTCCACAGCCCGGCAGCGGCTTTCAGGTTACCGACAACATAGGCACCTCCCATAGCTTCACGGCTCCCGCCCAGCGGATCATCTCCCTTTACCCGGCCCATACCGAGAACCTTGCCGCCATCGGAGCTTCGGACCGACTGATCGGCATTTCCACCTCCGACTCCTACCCCTCCGCTGTCCTGGACAAACCGAGGTATTCCTATCACGACTCTGTGGAAAAATTCATCCAAGCGGAGCCGGACTGTATTCTGATCCGACCGATGATTTCTCGTTCCAACCCGAACCTGATCAGTAAACTTCGTGAGTATGGAATAAGAATCGTCTCCCTGCAGCCGACCACAATCGCCGAACTCTACGATTACTGGCTGAACCTGGGAAAAATCACCGGTTTCGAGCAACAGGCTGCACAGATGATCATTGATTTTAAGCACGAATTAGAAGACATCGAAGAAGATGTCGCCAGTGTTCCTGCTGAACTTCGGCCTCGTGTCTACTTCGAATCGATTCATTCCCGAATGAGGACTTTCGCTCCCGAGTCGATCTCTATCTTTTGTCTGACTACCGCCGGAGGAATCAACGTTGCCGGAGACGCCGTCTCACGCCGGGGAACTAACATTGCCGGCTACAGTAAGGAGCGAATTTTGGCAAAAGCGGAAGAAATCGACGTCTACCTCGCCCAATCCGGGAGGATGAATAGGATCAGTATTGAACAAATAATAAATGAACCCGGATTTAGGGCGATCAAGGCCGTCCGCAGCGGCCGGATTTATCTGATAGACGAGTATTTGGTGTCACGGCCAACCCCGCGACTTTTGCAGGGTATCAAAACGATACACCAATTGCTGTATCAAGGCTAACCTTCAACCATAGTGACTGTCATGAGTGGAACCCTGTACATAATCGGAACCGGTCCTGGAGATCCTCAGCTTCTGACCCTCAAAGCTGTTGGCATCATAGAACGCTGCCCGGTCATCATAGCTCCGCATGGATCAAAATCAGGCTCATCGACGGCCCTTGGTATTGTCAGCGAAGCAGTCGCAATAGCAGGAAAAACAATAATTGAACTGCACTTTCCAATGAAAAAAATCCGCACCGGACACGAGCCCGCACCGGAAATCCTCGCTGCCTGGAGGCATGCTGCAGAACAGGCGCTTCATCACCTTGACCAGGGTCACGACGTCTGTTTCCCGACGTTGGGAGATCCTGCTATATATTCCACCGGCTATTACCTCTATGAAACAATCTGCGGGATCAGAGAACAGGTCAAAGTCATATTCGTACCCGGCGTCGCCGCCATGAGCAGTTGCTCGGCTGCCCTGGCATCGCCGATTTGCCTGGGTGACGAGATGGTTGCGGTGATACCGGCAACCTTCTCGGACGAGCGGCTTCGCGATGTACTCGAGCGTTTCGATACCATAGTATTGATGAAAGTTCACCGGGTCATGGATCGTCTGGTCGAACTGCTCAAATCCGCCGATCTGATCGATCGTGCGGTACTGGTCGAAAAAGCGGGGACTTCAGGCGAAAGAACCTGTGCCAAAATTGACAGAATGACTGAGCCGCCGCACTACTATTCAACCATCATTGTGAGGAAGAATCCCAGCACGGTCCGCACTTTGATCAACTGATCGAAAATCCTTCTCAGGCACAGTCCTGACTATTCCTACAGCTCTTCGGTCCGGGCGAATATAGCGGCGAGCCAATTGGTTTATTTCGGTGCTGCTGATTGCCCCGAAATCTCCAATCAGGGACAACGGCCAGACGAGCCGCTCTTGGTTACGCGATGAAAGCGACAACACCGAATGAAGCCAGTAGCCATTGGTTCTCAATCCATCCTTGAGGGATGTGAGAATCGGTGCCCGAGCCCTCACCAACTCATCGTTGTCAACCGGATTTTCTGCAAAGGACAATTCTATTTCTTCAAGGGCTGCAAGTGCCGTATCTACCGTGGATCCGTCTACGATTACATCTGCGTAAATCGCTCCATAATCAGGATAAATTTTACTGGACACACTGTAGACTGAGGGTGAATAGGAGGCTCCGAGTTCCTCTCGGATTTTCTGCCGCAACCGCTCTTCGATAGTTGCCGCAAGCACATGCAGCCGTCTTGTCAGTCCAATATCGTGATAATCGTCGGTGAGCCATCCGTAGCGCACGAGAGCTTTGTCAATGATTGACTGGACGGCCACTTCTTTCTGCTGGGCCACTGGAAATTGAGCCTCGGGTGTGGAAAGAACCACGAATGATCTCTCTTTGGGAGGATCAAAATATTTTGCAGCAAGTTCGACGACCCGGTCTGGATCAAAATCTCCCACCACATTCAGCTCCAGCGGTGCCTTCTGGAAATATGGTTTGAGCCAGGAGACTACATCGTCGAGTTGCAGAGCGGCAAACCGGTCCCATGACGGAAGCCCGGCCCCTGCAGCGCCACCGCTGAAGAAATTATCGAGATACAAGCGTGCCGCTCCTTCGATATTGCTATCCAATCTGCGGTACATAGACTCGAAATTCTTCATCGAAATCTCGTAGACCGAGATCCTGAATCCAGGATCGTTGAGTATTGTCTGCAGGACCTGAAACATTAATTCAAGTTCTGCAGATACCGTCTGCCCGCTCAGCACAAAAGCCTCATCAGCTATGCGAAAGTTATATCGTACTGGGCTTCCTGACAACGCCTCCTTGAGCTGACTGGCGGTCAAACTCGCCGTACCTGAGCCATTTATAACCGACGAAGCCAGTAGATCCAGCCCTTCTTTGGGCAGTGCTCGACGGCCGTCTCCGAAATGCAGGGCAGCGCTCACCTGGTTTTGTTTGAAATCGGTAACTTTCATATTTAATACCAGCCCGTTGGCATAATCGACCCTCTGGACACCGATATCGCCATAGCTAGTCGCTTCAACAGGTGACGCTGGCTCATAATCGTCACTGAGATACGGAAAAGAAGGTGCTGACCATTGATCAGGCGGATCTATATTTCTGGCGTTCAATTCCTTATAAAAGGCAAGCAGCCCAGCGCCGCCATCTGAACCGGGTAGTTCAGCGTCGCCGATGACCTCAACCAGCCGAATCTCACTCTCCCAGCTGTTTCTGACAACACGATTAAGATCCTCAATGGTGACCTCTTTGATAAAAGGGGAGAACAACTCGAGCTCCTGCCTGGGTGACTGTAGAACCCGGTGAGCGTCGAGGCTGGCTGCTATCTGACCGATAAGGTTTAATGAATTTCTGGTACCAGCGGAGAGGACACCGTTTTCCAGATCGGCCTGCAGATCCTTTTTCACCCGCTCCAACTCACTCGCAGAAACGCCATAGCTGAGTATCTTGCGGAGCTCTGATTCAATCTGAGCAAGACTCTGCTGCCAATTCTCCTTTTTCGTCGAGGCCCGGATGCCGGAGATGCGAAATCGATCAAACATCACCGTGTCATAGTAACCTGCCGAGGTAAACGGTGTATCCACCGATTCCTGTAATCTGGCTAGACGATAATTGATGATCAATGAAGCCATATAGCTGAGCACATTCTCCTGCTGCAGCTGCAGCGAGTCGTTTTCAGGACTCTTGTTGCGCACCGTCTCGATGGCGACCTCGGTCACCCCGAGGTCAGGTTCGAAATGATAAAATGTTTCTATACCAGAGTGATCGGAAACACCGAATTCAGGACACATAGGCGACTCGAGATTCTGCATGGAATCAAAGTGTTTACCTATGAGAGTTTCGGCCGTCTCTAGATCAAAATCTCCTACGAGAATCAGAATTATGTTATCCGGTCGATACCAGCTTTGGTAAAACCCTCGCAGGTCTTTACTGCCAGCTTTCATCAGGACGTCTTGATCGCCGATCGGCTGCCGCTCCGGAAGTGGTGTGTTGCGAAGCACAAATGAAGTCCGGGCGATTCCGCTCCGGTATCTGGCAGAATCCCTCGCCGTTTTCTCCGCCAGTATGACGCCTCGTTCCCGTTCTATCTCCTCGTCCAACAGCAATGCTCCATCGGCGTAATCACGCATCACCAGCAACGCCTGGTCCAGGCTGTCACCATTTCCAGTGGGTATAATCAGTTTGTAGACACTGTCGGTGTAGGTGGTGTAGCCATTAACATCTCCACCAAAACTCATACCGATTGATCTGAAATAATCGATCAGTTTCCCGGGTGGAAAGTGGGTGGTTCCGTTAAAAAGCATGTGCTCCAGGAAATGTGCTAGCCCGCGCTCGTTTTCCTTCTCGAAAAGTGAACCAGCCTCAACGTTGAGGTACACCGCCACTCTGTCTCTTGGTTCACCGTTGCTCTTCAGCACGAAGCGAAGACCGTTGTTCAGCCTGCCGTAGTGGATACTTGGATCGGGTTCAAGCTCGCTGGTTTCATGCGGCCATTCGGTGGCCAGACAATTCCACAATTCTTCTGCAGTAGACTCCGCAAAAGATATGGTAACCAGAATCAGGGTGAGAGGAATACATTGAATCAGAGTGTGTTTCATCTTTAACTCATTAGTCTGTGTTGTTGTTTACTGCCCATATGGTATATCCTGCAAACCTCAAAACAAGGAGGAAACTGAATTAATCATGTCGTTTGTATTTTAGGTTGATTTGGTTTTTAATTGGGCCTTTATAAATCGGCATCAAAGACTCCTCAGCAGATCCGCAACACTTGCAATGGACGACTACAACTCATCGGCAACGTTCTATGATCGCTGCCTTACACCGTTTTTCAAACCCCTGAGAACCGATATCAGGACCTTCATTCAGCACCGCAACTATCGCCGGATAATCGACATCTGCTGCGGGACCGGCGATCAGCTTCAGCTTCTCGAAAACGAGGGAAAAGAACTTGTGGGCATCGACCACTCGGTGGCGATGCTGGCCAGAGCGCGGAGAAATTGCTCCAAAAATGTTGCCTTGCATCTGGTTGATGCCGAACAACTCGATTTCCCATCCGGATATTTCGACTGCGCCATCGTTTCCTTTGCGCTGCATGAAAAACACCAGACGCTGCGCGACCTGATCTTCACCAATGGTAGAAAAGTCGTTAGACAGGGCGGCTCTGTGATTATCACCGATTTCAGCCAAGGCTCTGCAGGAATAAAGGGGTTTCTTCTCGGTGATATGCTTATTCCTGTCATCGAACGATTGGCCGGGAGATCTCACTATCTGAACTACCTGAGCTGGATGCGCGAGGGGGGCATCGAGGGGTTTCTTCAGCAGCGTCGCCAGACTGTCGGGGTCATCTCCCGTCGATTCGGTGGATCGGTATACTGTTGCGCCGTAGCGGTCGACGATGATATCCAAACCTATCATAAACACCTGGCCTTGCTGAACAGAACCTTTCCAACACCAATCCCTGATTAGTGGAAATGATCATGAAAAAAACAGAGGAACTCCTCGGTCGGGTCGCTTTAGTTCCAGGGGCCTGCCGGCCTGTCGGTAGAGCCATCGCCCACCGCTTCGCCAGCCACGGTGCCTCACTGGTGCTGCCAGTTTTCGATGACTGGCCTGAGTCAAACCAGGAAATGGAGCGGGAATTCAGTGCTTCAGACTGCGATTTCATCTGCCTGCCCTGTGATTTGACCAGTGCCGATCAGACAAGGCAACTGCTGGCTGAAGTCAAAAGCCGATATGGGGCGCTTCACTACTTGATCAATAACATCGAACGGGGCGGCATGCCTGTGGTCCACGGTTCATACGATCTCGAAGGTAACCGTGATCAATGGCAGCTTGAGTTCGACACAACCCTCAAGGCCAAATGGAACCTCTATCAGCACAGTCTCGGTCTGCTCCGTGGCTGCAAGGACGGGTCAGTAATCAATATTTCCTCGATCGCTGCTAGAGTTGGCAGAGCGGGCCCCGCTTCTGTATTGTTCAACGACGGTTACAGCGCAGCCAACCGTGGTATAATCTCTTTTACCAAACAGTGGGCCAAAGAACTGGCCCCCGCTGTCCGCGTCAACGAGGTCATGCTCGGTCTCATCGACGGCAGACACGGTTCTGGTACCAGAGGCTGGTCGCTGCTCGCTGAAAACCAGCGCCAGGATCTCATCGGCCATATCCTGGCTGCCAGAACCGGAGAGCCTGAAGAGGTGGCAGAGTTCATTTATTTCCTGGCGGTCAAGGCCCGATATCTCACCGCTGCGGTGGTGCCTTTTGACGGCGGCTATCTGTCTGGTGGGAGCAACGTTGGCGACATGCCTGATGGTATTGTGGAGGGAAGCAGTTGAACGTTCCATACATAACGAAATAAGTTCAAGGCGCCCATCGAGGCAAGGCACGAGCGAGGAGCCGGTGGAGCAGCCTGTTAGCTCTGTGAGCAGGCACCGCAGAGAGTAATGCCGCCTGGTGGGATGGATTGGAATTATGTCGTTATGTATAGAAGTTTTTCAGGGCGGCGGCGGCCAGTCCGGCTACGGTACACTCAAGAAATTGTCCCTCATGGTAGATTCGCACCGGTCTCTGATCTTGAAGAGTTGCAGCAATGGTGGATCGATGTTTATCCAGGGCTAGAAGTCCTGCCAATTTGCAAACCAACCCTTTTACACTGCTTTTTTTAGAACGAAAATAGACCTCCATATTTTGATCAAGGCCAAGTTTTAGAAGCTC
>CAJQNS010000135.1 GCA_905479735.1 uncultured Desulfofustis sp. | reverse complement strand
TATTTTGCTCTGATATTCTTCACTTTCTCTCAACCCTTGCCGATCACCATCGTAAAGATCAAGGCTCTGCCTCAGCACTTTTTCATTGAGACTCATGACCACGAGATCCCTGACCCTGGCCACCGAGAGTCTTCTGGCGTCCTCCAGATTGAACCGGGTAATTGTATGGGTACCATAGCGGACAGTGGCGATTCGTTCATCGCTGGATATGGCCCAGGTTGCCACATCCATCAAACGGGCATTCTGGCTCGGACGAGAGATGACCAGCAGATGATCGGTAATTTGTTGGGCGAAATCTAGGGCTTCATGGTCGGAGAAAGGGAGCAAGGCGATGCTGACCTCCTTGCCCACGAGCATTTGTACAAGCGGATTCTGGTAATTCTTTTTTATATCATCTTTGAGTTTCAGAAATCGTCTTATTTCATCATCACTCATTCCCATCTCCCTGCCAACGACTTCATAACGGAGATCGGCGATTGTCCGTCCAAGAGGAGAAGAACCAAGTTCCGCGATCCTGTCCTGCAAATCATACTGGGTAATGACTATGTGGGCATCACCACTTATAAATGATTCATGGGAGACTCTGTCCGGAAAAACGGGGATAAAGAAATAGAGGATTGCCAAAAGCAGGAGAAAAAGTGGAACTACAATGATAACCTGTTTCATATAAATCTGGTCGATTGAAAGAAAAAGAATTTAGCTCTGTACACCACCTCTGCGATACTGAACTGCCTCTGCGACGTGTCCTGTTTCGATATGCTCTTTGCCAGTCAAATCGGCAATGGTGCGTGCTACTTTTAGTATTTTATGAAAGGCTCTAATCGATAACCCTAGTCGTTTGACGCTTTTAGTCAACAAGCGCTTTGAATCTAAATTAATCTGGCAATGTTCTTCAATCTCCCTGACACCCATCTGAGCATTCGCATGGATGGTATCGTTACATCTGAATCGTTCTGCCTGGACTGCCCGTGCCTCATTCACCCGCTTTCTCGATTGAGCGGATGTTTCAATATCTGACTTTTGATCCAGTTTGTCAAAGTCAATGCCTGAGACGATTAGATGCATATCTATGCGATCTAGTAGTGGACCGGATATTTTAGACTTATAAGTTCTGATCAGTTGTTCGGTGCATCGGCATCGATTTTCGCCGTCACCCAGGTAGCCGCACGGGCAGGGATTCATTGCCGCAACGAGCATAAATCTTGATGGGTAGGTCAAACTGGCCTGGGCTCTGGATATCGTCACCAGTCCGTCCTCCAGTGGCTGACGCAGCACCTCGAGAACGTGTTTTCTAAACTCCGGTAACTCATCGAGAAAAAGCACTCCATTATGGGCTAGAGAAACTTCACCAGGGCGGGGGTAAGTGCCTCCGCCGATCAGGCCCGCGTCTGATATCGTATGATGGGGAGACCTGAATGGGCGCTGGCTCAGCAGATCCAACTTCTTTCCTTGTCCGAGTATGGAATAGATTCTGGCCGTTTCAAGCCTTTCTGCCAGCGTCCAGTCAGCCATGATTGACGGGATAGCTTTTGCCAGCATCGACTTTCCGGTGCCTGGCGCTCCTTCCATTAGGAGATTGTGCATCCCTGCTGCGGCTATGGCCAGGCCCCGCTTGACACCTCTCTGCCCTCTTATGTCCTGCAGATCCACTTCGTAATGAGGTGGCGCAGACAACTTTTGGTCGAGGGTAAGCGTTTCCGCCTCTCTTACACCGTTTAAGATCTCGACTATTTCATAGAGGTTGTTTACCGCTATAATTTTTGTCGAGTTGGCCAACAGTGCTTCCTGGGCGTTCTTACGAGGCAGGATAACCCCTTTATAGCCGACTTCCGCAGCGGTTGTGGCAAACGATAAAGCTCCGGAGACGGGGAGCAGTGAACCGTCCAGCGACAACTCCCCGACTACCAGATAGCCCTTAAGCATATCTGCTGAGATAAGCCCCGTCGTAGCCAGCAGACCAAGAGCGATGGGTAGATCAAAGCAAGGTCCCTCCTTTCTGATGTCGGCCGGGGCAAGGTTAACGGTTATTTTTCTGGAAGGGACCTCATAACCGCAATTCCTTATAGCCGCCTTGACCCTGTCCTTGCTTTCCCTCACCGAACTGTCTGGAAGGCCCACCGTGATAAAACATGGAAGTCCTCTGCTGACATCCACTTCTACTGAGACCGGAACCCCATCAATGCCATGCAGTGCAGCGCTGTCGACTTTTACGAGCATCTACTCAGTGATTGGGGTTTTGGTAACGATACATTGCCTTAACGACTTCTGAATAGGGACCATTTTGATACTGGTAGAGATACAGCGGATCGAGCACCTCCATACCGGGCCCGCCGTTTTTAATCCCCTCGACGATGACCAGCACAGCCTTTTTTGTCTCGGGATAGGAGTAAACGGGCTGCATTTTCTTGGGAGAGATTCGATGAGTTTTGAAGCAGAAAAGCAGTTCCGCTAACAACTCTGCCGGGTAGATAAATATTACCCTACCACGGTTCCTCACACTAAAAGATGCCGATTCAACAAAAACATCAAGACCGTCCTCGTCTTGATGCCGGGCGGTCATTGCTTCAGGATTATGACTAACCCTGCCGCTGCCTTTGGCATAGAA
>CAJQNS010000134.1 GCA_905479735.1 uncultured Desulfofustis sp. | reverse complement strand
GATCGCTTTGCCGGAATCAATTACCGAGCCGCCGCCCACGGCCAATATCGCCTCACAACCAGACTCCCGGGCCGCCGTGATGCCCTCTCGGACTGTCGAGAGGAGAGGATTCGGGCGTATTCCTCCAAATTCGGTATAGTCTATCCCAGAGTCTTCAAGAATCCCTGTTATACGCTCGTAAAGACCAGCCTCCTTAATGGATGCCTGTCCGTAAACAAACAGAACATGGCTGCCCAGGTTAGAAAGTTCGCGGCCCAGTTGGTCGAGTACATCGTCTCCGAAAATTATCTTAACTGGATGATGATAAACGAAATTTTCCACGATCAGCTGCGATCCTGCAATTGTCGGGCAAGGAGCCGGAACTGTTCGATGGTTATGTTCTCGGCCCGAATATCTGGCTTCAGGCCAGCCGCCTCAAGACTGGCACGGACAAACTCTCTTTTCCGACTTTTATCGGTATTACCGCAGAGATCGTTGGGCAGGGAGGCCGTGAGGTTGTTGCTCAGAGTTTTGCGCCTGGAACTGAAAGCGGCTCTGACGGTGTCGCGCAGTGCTTTGAACTGATCATCTGAAATTTTTCCGGAGTCGAAACGAATTTCAATCAGTAGAGAATCGACTTTGGGTCTGGGATGAAACTCCGCCGCTTCAACCTCCATCAGCTGCCTGACCTCAGCGCAACTCTGCAAGAGCACAGAAGGGATCCCGTATTCCTTAGTGTTGGGTGCGGCGGTGAGTCGCTGGGCCATCTCTTTTTGTAAAAGTATCACCACTCTTTCAATCAAGGTTCGATTATCAATCAATTTGAAAATGAACGGATTGGATATGGAGTAGGGTAGATTCGAGATGATTTTCAGCGGTTTGCCAATCTTCTGATGCAGCGACTTGAAGTCGCTCTTCAGGACATCCTCATGCAACAGAGTAACATTATCGGGCAATTTATCTGTTTGTTGCAGATAGGCAACGATTCCCCGATCTATCTCGATGCCGGTAACCTGTGCAACCTGCTCGGCCAAACACAGGGTCAGGGCCCCGAGACCGACCCCTACCTCCAAGATATGGTCTTCTTTGGTGAACTCAGCCTTGGCAACGATTCGAACAGCGGTCGATCGGTGTTTGAGGAAATTCTGGCCTCGCTTTTTAGATGGGGCCAGGCCGTAACCGGCCAGTATATCTCTGGTGTTGGCGGTCATGGGATGGATTCAGGCCAGTATCTGCTTCTGCCTTCGTTTTCTTCGAAAGGAAACGATAAGAAAATGGCACAGGTAATAACTGGCGACAGCAGACGGCAGGGCCAGGGCCACTCCGCCAGCCATCATCACGATTATCGACTCATATCCCAGCGACAGCAGCGGTTTTATTCTGGCCCCAAAAGAGCCATCAGAAAGAACCACATCGAGAACAGCTTTGACCTTGTCCCAGTTCAAAGTGAAAGGTGTGACTAAATTACCGATCAGCAGAGCCAGATAATACTGGGGTATGTAGGTCAAAGGATTGCTTACCAGTAAGCTGGTCATAAGTCCGGCTATAAAAGAGGTACGGGAAAGGACGGTGAGTGCCAGGATTAGTATGGTGTGGAGGGGAATGGTCGGGGTCAGTCCAATAAAGACACCGATAGCTGCGCCCATGGCTATGGATTTGGGGGTGCCCCGCAGCCTGAGAAGTTTGAGGAAGTAGTATTTTCCAGTCCGTGAGATATTCATGTCAGCTCATCTGCCAAGAGGAGACCGTGAATAAACATCGTCGCCAAAGGAGCCCCTGTCACCCCCGAGAAATTGCTGAAGCCCCGCGAAGGCAATCATTGCCCCGTTGTCAGTGCAGTTCTCAACGGCGGGAAGATAAAGACTCAAACCATCGGCAGCACATCGCCTGCCCATCTGCTGCCTCAGTGAGCTGTTCGCCGATACACCACCCCCGAGCACAACAGAATTGATCCCGTGTAGTTGGGTTGCCTTGACGGTTTTTTCAACAAGAACATCAATCACGGCCTGTTGAAATGAGGCGCAGGTGTCGTCGATCTGATTTTCGGCCATACCACCCTGCTGCTTGAGTCGATGACAGTGATTCATTGTTGAGGTCTTTAAGCCACTGAAGCTGAAATCCAGAGAACCCTCCTCAAGCCAGGCTCGAGGCAGCGATAGAGCGGTACCATCTCCCTGATCAGCGTGATTTGAAACAACAGGCCCTCCTGGATATCCGAGTTGCAGATATCTGGCAATTTTATCAAATGATTCTCCAGCGGCGTCATCTCTGGTGGCTCCCAGAAGCTCGAACTGACAGTAACCTTCGACCTTGAAAAGCGACGTTGTACCCCCTGAGACAATCAGAGCGATATAGGGAAAAGAGGGGGCTTGATCTTCGAGAAAGACCGAGAGCAGGTGACCGGCCATATGGTCTACCCCGACAAAAGGGATACCAAGGGTATAGGACAGGGACTTGGCATAAGAGAAACCGACCAGTAACGAACCGAGCAGACCGGGTCCGCGGGTAACCGAAATCAGATCAAGGTCAGCAAGAGTAAGGTTGGCCAGATCGAGGGATTCTTTAACGATCAGGGTGATTGACTCCATATGTCTCCGAGAGGCCAACTCAGGAACGATGCCGCCGAATCGCTGGTGGATCAGGTCCTGGCTGGAAACCACGTTGGCCAGGATCGATGCCTCACTGTCAAGCAAGGCAGCCGCTGTGTCGTCGCACGATGTTTCAATGCCAAGAACGATCATCTTTTATAACGAACCAGAAAACGCCCCCAACGCAGGAGGGCTTTTGGCCACCCCTGGCCGTCAATAGGCTGCTGCCTGCTGGTCACCGCGAGGGTAGGAGCCGAGCCACTCATAGTAGGAGCACAACATTTTTATTTTTTCACATCCCTCTCTGATCCGATCCTCATCAATATGGCCCATCATATCGAGGAAAAACAGATACTGCCAGTGCTTGCCCTTGATCGGCCGGGACTCGATCTTGGCAAGATTAATTTCTGCCTGGGAGAGCACCGTCAGTATTTCGTTGAGAGCACCTGGTCGATCCATGGTACCTATCAGCAGAGAAGTCCGGTCGGCACCGCTGTATTCTGGGGATTTCCTGCCAATTACCAGAAAACGAGTGGTGTTGCCCCGATAATCCTCGATCCCCTTGACCGCCACCTGAAGTTGATGGGTCTTAATTGCCAGCGAGGAGGCTATTGCCCCGATATTGGGGTTGTTGGCCGCCATTTCAGCCGCCGCGCCGGTTGAGAAGACCGGAAGTGTCGGCACCGAGGGCATATTTTTCCTTAACCATTCTCGACATTGGGCGAGAGCCTGAGAGTGAGAAGCAACTGTCTGGATGTCCTCAATGTTTCCTGATTTACTTACCAGATTATGACTTATCTCCAAGCGTATCTCACCGCAGATCTGAACCTTGAATTTCATGAAAGAGTCAAGCGTGGAGAACACAGCACCTTCTATGGAGTTCTCCACCGGAACAATCCCGTAAGCAGTGCGCCCCTTCTCAACTTCGGCAAACACCTCATCGATCGACTCGAGTGCCTTGTAACTAGCCGAGTGACCAAAATATCTGACCCCGGCCTGATGGGTAAAGGTGGCTTCCGGGCCCAGATAGGCGACCACAATGTTTTTCTGGGAAAGTCGGCAGGTAGTTATTATCTCATGAAAAATCGAGCGCAGAGCTTTCTCTGGAAAAAGTTCGTGATTATCCACCAGAAGACGCTCATAAATCTGTCTCTCTCTGAGCGGGTCCCACTTGGCCCGCTTGGTCACGTCTTTTAGTTTACCGATATCCTTGGCACACTGGATTCTCTGTTTCAAAAGTTCCAGAATATTATCGTCAATGGAATCGATTTTATTGCGGATCGCTTTTATCTGTTCGGAATTTTCGGTCATCATCGAGCCGTT
>CAJQNS010000133.1 GCA_905479735.1 uncultured Desulfofustis sp. | reverse complement strand
TTATAAATATAAAAACTGATTTTAGGTCGATAAAGTGAGTTTTGTGATTATCCTCCTGCCAACCAAAAGGAGCAAGGTGAGATTCCGATATTATCATTTAACGTTCGATTCCCGCAACTGGTGCAGTTTCTCTGTGCAGATATTCTGCCCCCTGATGTCACTCCAAAAATCAACTATGACAAAATGGCGGCAACTACAGTCATTCTCTTCATACTCAAATGTTCTTTTTAGGCTCAGGATCATAAAGTGGGCGGCATGTCTTTGCCTGCTGGTCACCAGTCTTATTGTCGTTATTTGTAATGCGACGGTGCAAGAAAGCTATGCAGCGGTGGCCGCCACTAAGGAGGAGGGCCAGGAAATTGTTTTGACAACTGAAGAACGTGCCTGGCTTGAAAGTAATCCTGAAATTACGCTGGGCTATGCCGACAGCCAGGAACCGCAGCTTATTGTCAAATCCGATGGTTCTTACAGCGGCATCGTGGTTGATCTGCTGGATGAGTTGAACCGGCGGCTTGGAACCAGCATCAAACTGGCAGCTTTTCCGATCAAGGAGCTCATCGCAAACGCACGGGCCCAAAAAATCGACGGTATCCTCAACCTCCATCCGGGTTATGCCGACCGCCTGGAGATGCTGATGACAAACGGGTATTTCCAGAATTTCCCGGCCGTATTTGCGCGCAGAGATCTTGCCTTCAGCGGCCCCGAAGACATCTCGGGCAAAACGGTGGCCATAATAGACAAGGCATTCTTTTCGGAGGAATTGATCCGCGAATATGAAGAGCAGGCAACTATAATACGGGTAAAGAGTGCGCTGGAGGGGCTGCAAAGTCTTCAAAAAGGTGAGGCGGATATCTTTATCGGTGTTTCCCACAATTCATATTTTATATCGAAATACCAGCTCTATGATGTCGAAGTCAGGTATATCTATACCGACTATAAGGACAGGACAGTCATAGCGGTCAGGCCCGACTGGCCTAAACTGGTTGGCATCTTGAATAAGGGACTCTCATCATTTTCTGATGCTGAGCTCAAGCAGATTGTTGGCAGGTGGGTTCGACTTCCAGAACAAGAAAGAATTGATCTTCTCACTGCCGAGGATCGTGACTGGCTTGCGGCCCATCCAGATATTGAACTGGGGTATACCGATGCATTTGAGCCTGAAGTAATCGTAAATGATGATGGGAGCTACCGGGGTACCATGGTAGATGTTCTTGCTCTTCTGAATCAGCGCCTTGGGACAGATATTAAACTAACGGTAAAACCAACCCCGGATATCATTAAACAAATTAGCAACAAGGAGTTGCCTGGTGTCATGGCGATTCATCCTGATTATGCCGACAAGCTGGGGTGGTTGAAAACCAGGAGTTTTGCGACCAGTTTCCCAGCCGTCTTTGCACGGCAAGGGTTCATGTTTAATGCTCCCTCTGATCTGGCTGGAAAAAAGATTGCGCTCATCGATAAAATCTTCTTCTCGCAGAACCTGGTAGACATCTATGGCGATGGCTCAACCCTTGTCAAAGTAGCAGATGCACTGGAAGGAATCGAACGCGTAAGAGACGGTACTGCCGACCTGTTTATTGGTTCATCGACAAACAGTTATCTCCTTGGCAAATATCAGCTCTTTGATATTACCGTACCCTTTCAATTTTATGAGTATCCCATCGTTAAATCGATGGCAGTGCGATCTGACTGGCCGCAATTGGCCTCTATTCTCAATAAAGGACTGGCCTCTATTTCTACTGAAGAAGTCGCGTCCATTTATCGAAAATGGGTGAATGTCACGGAACAGGAAGATACGATTGAACTCACCCAGGATGAACGCAGATGGCTGGCCGCTCACCCGGATATCGAGTTGGGGTATACCGACGCATCCGAGCCGGAAATCATTGTGAATCCCGATGGCAGTTACAGCGGCATGCTGATCGATTTTCTGGCAGAGTTAAACCAGCGCCTCGGTACGCAAATCGGCCTGGAAATAGATACCGTTCCCGGAATACTTGAGCAGGCGAAAACAAAGAAGGTTGACGGTATTTTGGAGATGCTTCCCGAGTATGCCGACAAATTGGGACTGTTAAAAACTGCAACCTATCTGCCCGCCTATCCGGCCATTTTTGGGCGGCACGATGTTTCTTACAAGGGCCCTTCTGATTGCAGTGGCAAGAAGGTGGCGATAAATGACAAGATTTTATTCTCTGAAAAAATTGCGCAAGAATATTGCGAACAGGCGACTATTGTAAAAGTGAGTAACTCTTTGGAAGGACTGCGCCTTGTAAGTCAAGGAGATGTAAGTTTTTTTATTGGGGCCGGGTTTAATTCATATCACATCAGCAAATACCAATTGTTCGATATTGTTGTCAAACAAACATTTTTTGATTTACCGAGCAGGTTCGGCATGGCTATCAGGCCGGACTGGCCTGAGTTTGTCTCCATTTTAAACAAAGGCATTACAAGTTTCACGAAAAATGAAATAGATGCCATTGTGGCTAAGTGGGTTCATTCCCCTCCCCCAAAAGAGTTCATTGTGCCTACGCCTGAAGAACGGGCCTGGCTTTCGGAAAATCATACCGTACGAGTGCGAGCGACTGACTGGCCGCCTTACCTGGTCATCAAGGAAAACGCCCCTCCCCAGGGGATTGCCGTTGAATATCTCAAGCTGATCGAAGAACGAACCGGGATCAACTTCGAATACGACGTGACGGACCAGCCATTTGGTGACTTTCTCGAAAACATGCAGCAGAACCAGGGTCCCGATATGACGACACTCATCGTCAAGAGTCCTGAGCGGGAACAATACCTTGCTTTTACTACTCCTTATATATCTTCGCCTTACGTCATCTTTGCCCGGGAAAATGACAATATCATACTAAAAATTAATGACTTGGAAGGCAAAACCGTTGCGGTTCCTGAAGGATTCGTGATGCAGCAGCAGCTGGAGCGGGATTTCCCCGAGATCAGGTTGATAATGTTTGAAAACGATGAAAATGCCATTCATGCTGTCTCAACAGGAGAAGTAGACGCTTACATAGGCAACCTGACGGTGTCGAGTCACCTCATCCAGAAACAAGGGTTAACCAATTTGCGGGTCGTCGCTGCCACCCCTTACGGTGACCAGGCCTTGTCCATGGGCAATCGCAAGGATTGGCCGGAACTGACCCAGATAGTCGACAAGGCACTGGCCAGTATCACCGAGGAAGAGAAGGCAGCTATCCGCAACAAATTTACAGCCTTGCGTTACGAACAGGGAATCAACAGGGCCGAGGCAATAAAATGGGCCCTGATTGTCGTTGTAACTTCGACAGGTATCCTGTGTCTTTTTCTTATCTGGAATCGACAGCTGTCAAGAAAAGTGCAACAACGAACCAACGAATTGCAGGAAACGGTCCAGACGCTGACAGTCGAAGTAAAAGAGCGGGAAGCTGCCGAAAAGGCACTGGCTGCGAAAGAAGCTGAGGAACTGGCCTTGATCAATGCGGTCAACAACTCCTTCTTTCTGATGGAAACCAATGGCACCATCGTCATTGCCAACGAAAGTCTGGCCGATATGTACGATAAAACGGCCAGTGAACTGGTCGGCACGAATACTTTCGACTATCTTCCCGAGGATATCGCAGAAAGGAGGCGGGAGCATGTCACTCGAGCGGTTTCGTCCGGGGAGGTATATGTTTTCGAAGATGAACGCTCAGGCCGAATAGCGGAACACCGGCTCTACCCGATTCGGGATGACTCTGGAGTGGTGGAAAAGCTGGCCGTATTTGCCACCGATATAACTGAAGCGGTTGCTACTCAGCGACTTCTTAAGACAAGCGAAGAGGAATTTCGGTCCCTGGTGGAGCAGTCTCCGCTTTCTATTCAGATTTTTTCCCCTGACGGCACCCTCTCGACGATAAATCAGGCCTGGACTGATCTCTGGGGAATTTACGAGGATCCGCTGCAGGATGTCATCGATAAATATAATATCTTAGAGGATGAGGAAGCTCGGGAAAGAGGGCTTATGGCCCTTATTGAACAGGCCTTTGGTGGTGAAAGCGTGGTGATGCCGGTCGTTGAATATGATGCCTCTATCACCTTGGAGAAGCTTGACGTGGCAGAGGGAATAGGGCATTCCCGATACGTTCAACTTCGAATGTATCCAGTTAAAAATAGTAAGGGAGAGGTGCTCCGAGTGGTGGGTATTGAAGAAGACCTCACCGAAAAGATACAGGCCGAGGAGGCGCTAAGGCAGAGCCACGATTACCTCGAACATGTGACCAGCACCATGGTGGACGCCATCTTCTCGGTCAAGATGCCGGAGAGAATCATTGAGTGGGCCAATGATTCGTATCAGGTATTGGGATACACCCCTGAAGAGTACTTCGGTAAGTCTGGAGGTGAATTTTATAGTGATCCTGAAAGTTTCCGGGAGGTGGACTTGCTGCTGGAGAGTGCCATTGCTGCGGGCGATGAGATCGTAAATATCGAGATAGACCTGCGTCGAAAAAACGGTGAAATCTTCCCGGCGGAACTCAGCGCCACCTTACTTCGTGAAAATGGTGAAGTGACCAGTCTAACCGTTCTTGTCAGAGACATCACCGACCGGAAGAAGACTGAAGAGGATATTAAGCAGTACCAGAATCGTCTCAAGGCTCTGGCTTCCCAGCTGACCATTTTTGAGGAGGCGGAGCGGCGCCGGATTGCTGCCGGTCTGCATGATCACATAGGCCAGATCCTGGCTTTTTCCAGGATTCAACTGGCCAAGGCAAAAAAGCAGGCGTCCGATGATAGCCAGGTCGCACTACTTGATGAAATATCCCAGTCCCTGCTTCAGGTTATCGAGGATACCAAGGAACTGATTTTTGATTTAAGTTCGCCATTGTTGAACGAAATAGGTCTGGATGCAGCCATAGCAGACTGGCTGGAGCATCAGATAAGGAATCGACATGGTCTCGAGTATACCTATAGACAGGAAGAATTGATTGTTGAACTCAATGAAATAGAGCGATCGATTATTTTTAGAAATTTCAAAGAGCTGGTGACCAATATCGTCAAACACGCCAAGGCCAGCAGGATAGATGTTCAACTAAGCTGCAATGATGAACAACTCGTCCTCTCAGTGGCAGACGACGGTCTGGGATTCAACGCTGAACTGGCAGACAACAAATCATCAGCGAACGGAGGGTTCGGCCTCTTCAGTATCCAGGAGCGTATGGCCGATATCGGCGGAACAACGCGGATCCTTTCTGAACCCGGCAGAGGCTGTGCCGTGACCCTGACACTTCCCGTTCAAGCAGAATTAATATGACAAAAGAAATAAGAAAAACCACCGTTGCACTGGTTGATGATCATCCTGTTTTTCGCAAGGGACTAAGAATGCTGCTGGAAGATGAACCCGATTTTGATGTGATCGGGGAAGCAGCTGATGGCGTACAGGCGCTTGAACTCATCAATGAGCTGCAGCCGGAAATAGCAGTCCTAGATATCTCGATGCCCGGTCTGAACGGGATCGAGGTGGCCGAGCGAATCTCTGCGAGCTGTCCGGAGACCAGGATAGTGGCCCTGTCAATTCACTCTGAAAAGCGCTTTGTCGAGGACATGCTCATGGCCGGTGCCCATGGCTATATTCTTAAGCAGAGTGTTCCAGAGGATCTGGTAAACGGCATTCGAAGCGTCATGAACGGTGATTCGTATCTGAGCCCATCGATCACTTCAGTGGTTCTATCCGGCCTTAAAACAGGAAAATTCGGCAAACAGGAGTCAGAATCAGAAGCTCCACAGATAATCGCCACCAAGCTCTATCCACCCAAAATTCCGGATAACCATGTTGAGCGGGTGGAAATATTTAAAAAACTGGAGAAAGGCAGTCGCCTGCCGTTGACGCTGATAATAGCTCCAGCCGGGTATGGCAAGACAACCTGCGTGAGCAACTGGCTGCAGAAGCAGTCCACAGCCTACGGTTGGATATCACTGGATGAGACGGACAACGATCTGCGGCGATTCCTGCACTACTTTCTACATGTAGTGCAATCACTGTTTCCCGGCAGTCTTGCCGAGAGTGAACTGCTGGTGGATACGGGTGAGCTGCCCTCGATTCACACCCTGGCGGCAACTATGCTAAGTGATATCGAGCATATCGGAAAGAATTTTATAGTTGTGCTGGATGATATTCATCTGGTAGGCGGGAAACAAGTATATGATTTTCTCTCAGAAATTCTGCGCCATCCACCGCACAATTTTCATATGATCATTTTGGGGCGGCGAGACCCGCTTCTACCCATACCCAAGCTGCGTGGAAATCGCATGCTTGCCGAGCTTAGAATTGGGGAACTGCGTTTCAATCTCGATGAAACCCGTCAGTACCTGCAATTGATGCTGGGTGATGCAGCAACCGAGGACCTGGGAGAACTGCTTCACCAGAAGATTGAAGGCTGGGTAGCCGGTCTGCGGCTTGCTGTTATGGCATCGGATCAGGCAGGTGATCTGAAGCAGAGACTTGAGCGGCTAAAGGGAGATTCAGAATTTATCCAGGAATATCTGATTAATGAAGTACTTGAAAATCAGGCACCGGCCGTACGCGCGGATCTGATGAAAATCTCGATCCTGGATCGATTCTGCGGGCCATTATGTGACGTGATAGCACGTACCCTTGACCATGACAGTGATCGTGAATTTTCCGGCTGGGATTTTGTCAAGGAGTTGAAACGGGCCAATCTGTTTATTGTCAGTCTGGACAGTGACAACGTCTGGTATCGATTTCATCATCTCTTCCAGAATCTGCTTCAGAGCCAGTTGCAGCGAAGCTATGGCTCTGAACTAATTGATGAGCTTCAGATAGTCGCCAGCAATTGGTTTGTGAGCAATGGATTTATAGAAGATGGCATCAAGCATGCGATCGCCGGGCACGATCTTGATCAGGCGGAGCAGATTGTCCAGCAATATCGCCACAAAGAATTGGCGCGGGACCGCTGGCAAGTGGTGGATCAATGGCTTTCGATGTTCCCCGAAGAGATGATTCTGGGGCGCCCGATTCTGCTTCTGGCCAATGGTTGGGTCTGTTTTGTGCGTTATCGCCTGCAGGAACTGGCAGCCCTGATTGAGCGTCTCGAATTAATTATCGGCGAGGTCCCTCTCGAAGGCTCCCTCCTGGGAGAATATAAGTTTCTGCAAGGGTTGCTCAGTTACTGGAGCGGTAACAGTGAGGCGTGTCTGCTGTTCATGGCCGAGGCCCGGGATTCGTTGGAGGATTCCTCTCATCAGCTCCAGGGGCTGATCGAGACGTATGGAGCGCTTGCCCGGCAGATGCAGGGAAATAGCCTGATCGCCATAGAACAGCTTCAAGCCAGGATCCTCGAAGTCGCTAATACAGCGGTCATTAATCGATCCCGCCTCAATGCTGCGTTGAGTTTTGTGCACTTTCTCGAGGGCAAACTCTACCCGGCTGATGAATCTGCAGAGAGGCTGATTTTATTGTCCACCCAAAATGGCCTGGCTTACCTTGAGAGTTGGGCCCACTATATGCGGGGTAATGCGAGTCTGCAGCTCTTTGATCTGGAAAAAGCGGCCTACCACTTCTCGGCATTGACAGACAGGCTCGACTTTATGCATGCACGGATTGCAGTTGATGCTCTGTCAGGACTGGCTTTGACCCGATTTTTTCAACAACATCAACAGGAAGCATATCGTATCTCTGAGGTGCTCTCCGAGTTCACCCTGCAGAACCAGGACCAACAGCTGAAAACAGTTTCAGATTCCCTGGAAGCCAGGCTCCTGGTCATGGACAAAAACGAGGTTGACCTGGAAAATTATCTGCAGCGTGCGGAATCGAAAACCGGCTATTCAGCAATGTTCCTCTTGATGGAGCTACCAGAAATTACTCTGATACGAGTACTGATTTCCCTTGGTTCAAGTTCTGAATTGGAGCGTGCAACTGAATTACTGGCAGGAGTTAAAAAACGTCTTGTTGCGGAACACAATAGCTACCATCTTGTCGATATCCTGGTTCTTGAAACTATGCTGATGTTGAGAACCGAAGGAGCTGATGAAGCCCTGGGCCAACTTGAAAAGGCCCTGGAGCAGGCCGCTCAGGGGGGGTGGGTCAGACCTTTTATTGAATCGGGACAGCCGGTCCTGGAGCTGCTCGCTCGACTGGAACCGGCGACGGTGAAGATGAATCGGCATAAACAGGCAATTCAGCAGAGCAGCCTCGCGGAGCAGGGAGCGGTGGCGGTAGCCGATGCTCTGTCTCCTGCAGTCCTGGATGACCCGCTCACCAACCGGGAGTTTGAGATCCTGATTTTGCTGGCCCAGCGTATGCGCAACAAAGAGATCGGGGAAAAACTCTTCATCTCATCTGAAACCGTGAAATCTCATATCAAAAGACTTTTCTCTAAACTTGATGCGGTCAATCGTCGCGATGTGGTTTCGAAGGCTATCGATGCGGGATTGTTGAAAAAAAAGTAAATCCAATCTGATCTTCCGTAGCCGTTTAACCACACGTATCCCCCAAATAGGGTGATACGTTTCCCTCTTTTAGAGGGATTTCCTTTTACCTTCTTTGATCTATCCTTTCCCCAAACAGATTGACGATAAAGCTGCGCATTCTGCGGCTGAAAGCCGTGTCGGATAATCTTAACTACAGGACGAGTCAATGGCTACTTTGCACCAGAGTTCACCGGGCCTGTCATTTGCGTCAAAGGCCCACTACAAAATGTGTGTCCAGGGGTATATCGATTCCAGCTGGTCGGATCGCATGGGAGGCTTGACTATTACTTCTAGTTTTGAAGAGAACAATAAGCCTATCACAACACTTGAGGGGGTCATTTCAGATCAGTCGGAGCTGGTCGGGATTATCAACAGCATCTACGAGATGCATCTGCCCTTGTTGTCGGTAACCTTTGTGGAGGCGACTTAGTGGCACCATCAAGCTTTCTTGGATGGTGCCAGAATCATTGTCGATGGAAATGAAAGAATGAAAGAGATAGACAAGGCGACAGTTCAATGCAGGATCTACCTCATTTTGGGGGAGTCAGCCTCTCCACCGATATTGGGAGATTCCGTCTGGGGCCTGATGAATCTTAAGTATCTCGGAGGATAACTATGCAATCCATTATGCTGAAACGGTACCTCTGTATGCTGCAAAAAGCCTTGGGTCTAGGTGCACTGGGTTTGGTCCTGCTGAGCAGCTCATGTGCCACCATCGGGCCGAAAAAGGTAGTTTCAAGTCACACCGCCTACAACGATGCAGTGCAACTCACCATAACCCGTGAGGTGCTGGGAAACATCGTCCGGTCGCGCTACTCTGATCCCATGCAGTTTCTGGCCGTCAGCGCCATCAACGCCCAGTTTTCGGTCGGGACAGGAGGGTCAGCCAGTGTTGGAGGACTTGGAGAAACGGGAGCAGTTGGAAGCGTGGGTGGCTCGATCAGCTACAGTGATTCACCAACCATAACCTTTACGCCCCAGTCCGATGCCGGCTTTTATAAATCGTTATATGCGCCGTTTGATGTATCGGAAACCATCGGTTTTGGTCTGTCCTATCGATTTGCCAAGATGAATCCAGGCTGGAAAAACATGACCCTTCTTTTTTCTTTTGCCTCGATAAATGGCGCCAACGATCAGGTCATCGGTGAAAAAAGCAGTCTTTACAACCAGCGTATAGCGGCACTCGCTGGTCTGCTTGAAGGCGGTGCGACATTCCAGCAGGTACCTGACTGGGATTTTGACAGTATGACCATTGCCAGGGACAAGATAACCGCTGAAGATTATGTTGAGGCCTTCCGTTACAACCTCTATTTCATCGATGAAGAAGACGGCAAAAACGTCCGGTTGGCTCGTTACCGGCTTGTTCTGGCCCTGGAGGTTCCTGATCCGGGAGATCCAGAAGTAATAACTGCTTTGACGGCGATTGGCGTGACCCCTGGCAAGAGTGTTTATATATTCAGGCCACCAACTCATGCGACTCCCGGAGATCTTGATCCTGAGTCGATCTGGGTGACACCTCGCTCAATGGCAGACGCGATCAATCTGGCCACTCAGTTCGTCGAAATTCCACAGGACCATAACGCACTCGTTCAGCCTATCAAGTCAATTGCTGCAGATGGTTTGGTGCTGCCGCCTATCGTGATCAGGAGTTCCAAAGATGAACCACCGCATCCTTATCGAATCCAGCACCGCGGCTATTGGTTCTATGTGGATGATACCGATCTCGGGTCAAAGATATTTCTCGAGGTGCTGGTTGCAGCCTATTCTTCACGGGTCGGCTCCAGGGGCGCCCAGGACGAAGGACCGCAGGTTGTCTTGCCGGTCGGAGGTGGATGAGAGCAATGATCGGTATGAGTGAAAATCTGGCGTTGGGGGTTATCGTAACGATCATCTGCCTGACGATCCAGTGCATTGTCGTGTCCGCCATGTTGCGAATCATCTTTTCCCTGGAAATAAGAAATTTCATCAGGCCGACGTTGCCAGGAACGGCAGTCATCCTGGCCACCAGCTTTCTCTATTCGATACTGAACGTATTTTATGCGGCGCGCCCGGGATCAGACGCTGTCAATAACAACTGATTGAGGAGAATACAATGAAAAGAATATGTCAATTTGGGTTGCTTATATCAGCAGTCGTTATCCTGAACATTACCGCGTTGTCCGGACAGGCCGAAGCAGACGCCAAGGCAGGGACGCCAGATGGAGAATTTTCCAGGGATGAGCTCAAGGAAATGATTAAGACCCCTGAAGGCACAGCTGCAGCTCAAGAGGCGCTGGCCAAGGCAGCCCAGAACCCGATCGCCAATATGATAAGCCTGCCCCTGCAGAACAGGACTCTTTTCGGGATCGGGCCTGACGATGATACTCAGAATATCCTCAACATCCAGCCTGTGGTTCCGTTTGGCTTAAATGACAACTGGAATGTGATAACCCGCACCATCGCACCGCTGATCTGGAAGCCGGATGTCGTCGGTGATGGCGGAACGACCTTCGGTCTCGGCGATATTAACGCCACCATGTTTTTTTCACCTGCCAAATCGAGTGAGTTCACCTGGGGAGTAGGGCCGGTATTTTCTTTCCCGACCGCAACCGACGATGTACTGGGAAACGATAAATGGAGCGCCGGTCTGTCCGGTGTGGCACTCGTCCTGAAAGGACCCTGGGTGGTTGGCGGCCTGATAAGTAACCTCTGGTCCTTTGCAGGAGATGATGACCGGGCAGATGTTAATCAGTTCCTGTTTCAATATTTCATCAACTACAACATGGCTGACGGCTGGTACCTCTCTTCTGCACCGATTATCACGGCTGACTGGGAGGCGGACAGCGGTAACCAGTGGACGGTGCCGTTTGGCGGCGGTGTAGGTAAGATTTTCAAGATCGGCAAGCAGCCGCTCAATGCCCAGGTTCAGGCTTTCTACAATGTGGAAACACCTGATAACGGTCCCGATTGGAGCCTGCGGCTACAGCTGCAGTTCCTGTTCCCTAAATGATAGCAAAACCAACAGTGTGTTTAAAAGGTTGTTTGTGAAAAGCAATGATCAAAGCTCTCTCAAGGAGGGAAAAATGAAAAGGCTGATCTCAGAACCTGAAACCCATTTGAAGGAGAAAGCAAGGTGAAAACTAGAATATTTACAGCCCTCGCAGCAGTCGGATTCATGGTTTCCACTTTGATTGCACCGGCCAGTGCCCAGCAAGAAACAAGCTTCTCAGAGATGGCAAGCAGTGAAGCTAAATACACCCCTGGAGATTTCAAGCCGGCGCCCGACAAGATGGAGACCCGGTTCGGAAAGCTGGAATTTCCCGGCGGTTACCCGACAGAAGAAACGGTACAGAAGGTTTACGATGAGTTGGATCTGCAGCGCGCTACCCAGCTTTATCTGGATATGTATCCGGCGCTGTCAGCACACGGTCTCTTGAAGGGCTGGGTTCGCGATTACGGTATGACCGAAACTTCGGACATTGTCGTGATGGCGAATCGACTTGACTCCGCGCCCCTGATCCTCACCGGTAATACTGAGAGCCTCTATTCGTTCTTCGTGCTCGATATGAAGGCCAACGGCCCGATAGTGCTAGAGGTTCCGCCAGGTGTGATGGGGCCTATCGACGATCACAATTTCCTGTTTCTAGCCGATGTCGGGCCGACCGGTCAGGACAAGGGCAAGGGCGGCAAGTACTTGATCTTGCCGCCGGACTACAAAGGCGAGGTGCCGGATGGTTACTTTGTCGTTCACTCGCCGACGAACATGGCGTTCTCGTTTCTACGGGCTAATGCCGCAACCGTCGGTTTTGGTGATAAGGCCATTAATTTTTATCGCAAATACGCAAAGGTCTATCCACTGAAAACAGGTCCCCGCGAACCACGTGTCATTAATGGCACCGGCACAGCGGCCAACACGCTGGCGCCTGAGGATGCTTCCGCCTTCAAGTGGATGCATGAAATTATCAGTTACGAGCCGGCTGACGCCTTCGGTAAGGAATTACTGGGTAAGCTTGCTTCGGTTGGTATAGAGAAAGGTAAACCGTTCACGCCTGATGATCGCATGCAGCAGATATTCACCAAGGCCGCGCATGAGGGGCTCGCCATGTCCCGTGCAATCTCTTTTGACAGCCGCGACGAAAATGCCAAGGTCTATCCAGACCGCCAATGGGAGAGCCCATATATCACCAACAACTCGACCTTCTATCAGAACGACTACATAAACCTCGGCGCCCGGACCGCGTTCCACTTCACCGCCGACGGCATCACGCCTGCGATGGCAGCCCAGATGCCCGAAGGCAAAGGTTCGCGGTACCAAACGACCTACAAGGACAAGGACGGCAAGTTCCTCGACGGCGACAAGACGTACAAGGTGCATGTGGCGCCGGGTGTGCCTGTCGCGATGTTCTGGGCGATGACCGTCTATGACCCCTGGACCCGATCCGAGATCCAGAGTCAACCGTATCCCAGCATCAGCAGCCAGCAAGACCCACCCCCGGTGACCAACGACGACGGCTCCATCGATATCTACTTCTC
>CAJQNS010000132.1 GCA_905479735.1 uncultured Desulfofustis sp. | reverse complement strand
TTTCGCCGATCAGGTGGTAATCACTACCAGTGACAAGGACAATGCCCTGCAGGCAGCTCAGAAATATATGGGAGGTCCGGTCCGTGCCGGCACCACCGAAGCTG
This sequence comes from uncultured Desulfofustis sp., assembly GCA_905479735.1. Classification (GTDB taxonomy): domain Bacteria; phylum Desulfobacterota; class Desulfobulbia; order Desulfobulbales; family Desulfocapsaceae; genus JABDQA01. The sequence continues at coordinate 24,008 of CAJQNS010000132.1, read as the reverse complement.
AACGCAGTGAGCTGAATTTCATTGGAGCCGAAAATCTGGACAACGTCTCGATCATCGATGTGTCACTGGGGCAGGACCAGCGGGGATTCGATATCATCGGCCATCACTACTGGTACCGTCACCCCTGGATGAGCAGCGACATCATTTTCATCATGAGAACAGATCTGCCGCCCCCGCGCCGGGGACTGCAACCAGCAGAAAACGGCCGCATCTGGTACCTCTCAGCCGATTATCCCCAGCAGGTGAAAGAGGCGGCGGCAGCCGAACTGGGCAGTCAGTGGTAAGAATGGATCGCCTGCCCCCCTGGTTGATCTAGCGCCTATCCGCTGTCTCTTGGAACTGCCCGTATTTCAGAAAATGGATCGTCTGACGAATGACCTCCTCGTCCTTCATCAGAAACGGATGACTTACCGGCACGGTGATGTGATCGGTCATTCCCTCGAGTTTGGTCGATTCGACAGAGACTTTTCCGTCATCGGGATTGGGAAGCATTGTTGATAGAATCAAATTGATTGATTTGGTGCCGGCGATGATGCCCACTTCGAAGTCCGCCGCCCCCAAGCTGTTTGGAATACTGGTCTTTTCTGTACCCAACTGCAGACCAGCCGGACCATTAATCAACTCGAAGCCTGGTATTTCAGCCATGGCGTCGACCACCTCGCTGCCCTTGTTGGGTGGACCGAGCATGACCACCCGGCCGAGATCGGGTAAATCATGATGCTCGAAAAAATAACGCACCAGAATCCCTCCCAGGCTATGGCCGACGAAATGGATCTTGCTCGCTTTCGGGCACTTCCCGATGGCCTCGCGGATGACCGACCTGGAGAGTTCTTCTATCGGATAATCAGTCGAGGGATAATCATGATTAACTACCAAGAAACCGGCCTCCTGCAGGCTCTCAGCCATCTCGTCCATAGAGCCATCACTCCTGGCCAGCCCGTGCAGCAAGACAACGCAATCACTGGCCTGTGCCTGTAAGGAACCAGTGACGAGAAGCAGGAGTATTACCCCTAAACACAAGAAATTTTTCATCTTTAGTGACTCTTTAATACGATTACTCCTCACTTGCTTTCTTAACCCACTGCATGGCCTCCGAGCAGACCTTGGTGCCGTCTTTTTCGAGATTATCGGTAAACAGCCATTGCAGAGGAACGGTAATGACACTGATCGGTTGGCGAAAAATGGTTCCGACAACTCCTGCCGTAGTAACACCGATGTTCGGATTCAGCAGCGACCCGGTAACAGCGACAGGAGTTGCAAGGCTGAAGAGCTGAGCCCTCTTGGGCTTTGGTCTTAAAACAAAATCAATCTCATTTGTTTTAAAGTTTACCGTTCCTTTGCCGCTGACCCGCATCTTGCTGGTATCGAGCACAAACACTTCGGGCTGCATCAGGCCTTGTTCGATGGTGAAATCTCCCGCCAGACAGTTAACAACCGAGGTGTTCCCTTTCATCAAAATCGGCAGCGCAGATGTGATGATATTTACCGCCCAGAGATCGAATGCTCCAGATATGAATTCTTCAGGTATAATTCCGAGGCGGAACCTGCCGTTCAAATTTTCATTCAGCAGAGCTGGACTTGCAGCCTCGAATTTCAGATCAAGATTCAGATTCATCAATCCTTTCAGAGCACTTTCCGGCTGCCTTCTCCTGATCAGTATCCCATAATCAAAATCTTCTATATTCATCAGCAGTTCAGCCCCGACCTTTTCTCTCTGGGGCTCCAGCTTGCCGCTGATCTGTACTGTGCCGCCGGGTATGCCCAGCTGCAGGTCATCGAGCATATAGACACCTTTCTCGAGCCGGGCTTTGAGATACCCATGGCCAAGCTGGTCCTCCCCTGAAAGCACCTCCTGGACCAAAACTTCCAGCGTTCCCATGATCTTCTCTGCAACCTCCTCGCTGAAAAGATCATACATCCTCAGCGAAGACTCACTCTCAGCAGCTTCGGCAGTATCAGTCTCCACTCTCGCCAGGCGGCTTCCCGTTACCGGGGACCACTGTCCAAACTGAAAATCATTCAACTGGATGGTACGTGACTCCAGTCTGGTCTGCAAACTGATTTTCCCATTCGCGCCATCCTCTTCGCCGGGAATGGCTTTCAAAATCAATTCGCCGTTCAGAACGGAATCGCCAATTCGCAGCCCCATATCGTAGAGCCCAACGCTCTTATCGGCTCTCGAGGCCAGGGTACCTGCCAACTCGTATGGACCAAGTGGCGGCAGATCAAGTCCCAGGAGCTCATTGAGCGTATCCAGTTGAACACCGGAGAAGCCGGAACTCAAACTGAAGGATTCCAGGTTTTGTTTCTTTCGATTGATCCGACCGTCTATTTCAACCCTGTTGTCGCCTATATTTCCCTGCAGTGAGAGGATCACTGGCTTTTCTGTTCCTCTGGCAAAGAAACCGCTGGTTTGCGACTCGAGGTGGAGCGGCAGAGAGTTTACCTCACCGTTCACGGACATCATCGCCGGCTGGTCGGCATAAGCAAGGTAATCCGCTTGCTCGAGATTCACGGTCAGGGGGTCCAGGGGGGCTCGATCGATGATAATTTTGCCGCCTCTGAGTTGCGCGTGGTAATTTGCCTCCAGCAGCATCTCTTTTACGGTTTTTCCTTCGAAGCTCATCTCAAGCCCCAGATGAGCTGCACTGACCTCGGGAACCTGCTCGATGGCCAACTCCTTGAGAAGTTCCGGCAAGCTGAAATAATCCGTGGCCAAGTCCAGGTGGGCCGAGGGAACCTCATCGCTCAGGTCGATAGCCGCACTGCCGGTGAACAGACTTCCACCGATTCGGGCCTGAAATGGAGAATGTCTCAGTTTTCCCTTCTCCGCATCGATGGTAAGTTCGACCTCAGAAACCCCTATCATTCCGGTAACGATTTCCTCTACCCCGATTTTCAGCTTCACCTCGGTGGCGAGATACTTCTTTATGGGCATAACTTCCATTGCCAGGATCTGGTTGATCAAAGATTTGCTCTGCTCGTATTGATCGAGATTTGCTACCTGATCATCAGAAGCCTGACTGGCTCGTTTGACTGGCGCCGCTGCAGATTTTTCCGCCTCAATCTGCTTAATAAAATGGGCCAGGTTGAGCTTGGGGCTGCGGATCTCTCCAGAGAGACGAGGCCTACCCTCTTTGCCCCTTTGCAGTTCCAGATGCCCACCTGCGGTAAGATCGCCTATTCGACCTTGATGCAGGTCAATCTTTAAACCTTCGCTCGAGAAACTGCCACCAGCGGTGACCGAGAAACCAAGAGATTTATCGACGAAGCGGGCCAGAGGATCGATGAGTCCACAAAGCTTTTCACCTTCGACTCTCAGATCAAATTCTGATCCACCGTTCTCATCTTCAACCTTCCGGCCCTTGAATTTAAACTCAGAATCACACACTTCGAGATCTATCCCCATAGAGGAATCAACAAAGCTGGCCTGCAGGTCGAGGGGGCGCTCGAGAAGTTCGCCCGTTGTCTTAAAAACGGCAGATTTTTGCGAGTCTATCTCGATGGACACGGTTTCAGTGGCAATGACCGTTTTCCCATCAGAGGAAAAAGCAGAGTCGCCAAGCTTAATGGCAATCTCAAGTTCTTCAAGCAATTCTGCGGCCGTCTTGCCCGCACTGCCCCCAGTCACTGAAACAGGGCCTAAACGCCCCTCCATTCTACTGTCACTATCAAAACGCTTGAACAAGGAACCAAGATCGCCACCACTACTTGCAATGACTCCGGAAACAACAGGTTGAGGGTCGCCCGCTGCGGCCTCGAAAAACCCGTTGAACGGCAGATCAAGGATGTCCAAGGCTGCCGGAACTATCAAGTCGCCATCGACCAGTGAAACCACTGCTTTGATGTCCTTGAGTTCGAGATTGTCCCTGCTGATATCCCCAATTCTCAACACGATATCGGCATCCAGGGCCTGAAGCAGATGCCAGGGCAGTTCCACCGCCTGGTCATCACCACCATCTTTTTTAAGGTCACTTGCCGGAGTCTCAGGCGCTAAAGACATAAGAGCCTCCGGAGCAGGCATCGAAATCAAAATGTTGCCCCCAAGGAGAGGTCTGGTGCCATGAAAGGACACCACGAGATCCCCTGACAAAGAGTTTCCCTGGGCTTCTACCTGCAGATTCATAACATGCAGTCCCCCTGGGGAGATACCGATGCGGCTGGATAAGCCGAACTCACCAATATCAGGCAGCGGCAAACCGAAAAGATCTGCGAGACTATCCAAGCTCTTTCCCCCTAAGGCGAAGCTCAGATATCCTGCCTCTGCACTGTTGCCCAGGTTCAAAGATCCGCTTGTCTCGAGACTGACCTCCCCGATCAGCAACCGTCCGTTGGTCAGCGGCCAGGGCCTATTCCCTCTGAGCAGGTCCTGCAGGGGGCCGCCTGTTATATCCACTGAGCAGGATGTGCCGGAGAGCCTTCCGCTGGCGGACAGGAGCAGTGGTTCGTCGGGGGCCCCGCTGCCGCGAGCCTCATCAATGACCAGCTCGTAGCTCTTGCCGCTTAACTGATCCTGGTAGTTCACCTGAATCTCGCTGAGCCTGACCGTGTCAAGACCGGTAAACTCATGTCCCTTCCGATCACTGTCAAGCGATTGCTCTGAAGGAGCAAAGGTGAAATTTGTCTCACGGGTGGCACCGGTTATGAGATTGACTGCCACTTTCTCGAGCTCAAGAGCCTCGATACGAATCTGCCCCTTGAGCAGCGCTAGCAGGTCTATTCTGGCAGTTCCCTCATGGGCGTGAAGAAAAGGCTCGGACGAATTCCAGTGGACCGGATTGCCAATGGACAGATCCTTGATGGTCAGGGATGGATGCAGAGAGAAGATTATTCTGCTGGGCCCATCTATCCTGACTTCCCGATCGAGTAGCGAACCTGCCAGTCGTTCCAGCCGGCTGTCAAGGGAACCGAGAGGTATGGGAATACCAAGATAGACCAGCACCGACAGGATCGCCAGCAGCGAGATTGTAATGGTGAGCACTTTCCCCATGGTCTACTCAACATGATGATAATAGACTGGCCAGCCGGAACAAGATATGCCAGCCACGATCAGAGCCATGCCAATTTTCGCTATTCTTATCACGATTTTTATTAATACCTGATAGTTATCTCCCAAGGCAACGATAGTTTTTATCCCTGACATTGCAAGCATAGAGCCAGCAGAAATTACACTATACATGCTAAATGGTTACTCCTCCCCCTGGTGATCTTCAGGGAAACTATTGAGACTCTTATGCTGCCGGGATGGTTCGGATCGACGCCGGCCTCCTATTGATAACGGGTCGAATTATTTGACCTATTGACTGAATGAGGTATTATTATAAGGATTGTATCCTGAGTCACTATGCTGAGATCTTGCGGCAGTTGCCCACTTGGAACATCGCAGTATCAGCCCGCAAGGCTCCCGTTTATATCAACCGGCCATGGATGTTCGATACGACATAGATAAAGAGAACAAAATCATCATCGGGATCGTCTCCGGCTCATTGGACAGGGGCATTCTGATGAATCTCCTCGCCCAGCTGCGGATTATCTCCTCGAACAACAGGGGCTGCAACCTGCTGTTTGACCTCAGAGCGACATCGCTGGAGAGCTCCCAGATGGACATGTACCGGGTGATCGATGTAGTCTCTGCCATTTTGGAGATAAAAGATCATCTGGGTGAAAAGATTGCCCATGTCGTACCCGAGCAAGAAGATCGAGTCGTTCATGCCGAAGACATCGGCTCGGTGGCCAAGATCAGGGGTCTCAATTACCGGGTGTTCACCGATTTAGCAAGGGCCCGGAAATGGTTGATACAATGACCCGAGTAAGCAATAAGAAAAACCGATTCTGAGCTTCGTTGCGGACCCGAAATGGGACTGGGTCCAGCGAGGAAACCCCGTAGTATTGTCAGGTGATGCGAGGTGAGGCTCGGTGCCCCCTGGACAACCGGCTATGCGGTGACTAATTCGGTGATTGAAGACGAACGACAAAGATAAGTAAACGGCCTGACACATTTTAAATGCTGATTTTTAGAAGACACGAGGGGCGGATGGACCTCGGTGCGATTTCATCGTTGTCACCATTCGGCAAAGGTTGTATATCTTTGGTCGTTAGACCAAATATTACTTTTTCGTTGTGAAAATATATCTTTAGTGGAGGATCTGTTGGATGGCCGGAACTGATGAGAAACGCAAACTGATTCGACTTCCGTTTACACCGCGGGCCTATTGTCAACTGCAGGACGGCGGCAGGGAATTTGCCGGAGTGATTCGAGATGTCAGTTTGCTCAGTTTATACATGGAGCTCGAAGGTTCGGAGGATCTGACGGGTGAATGCGATATTCAGATCGTACTTGAAGGCAGACACAGCGAAATGGAGATCAACAATCTAAGCGGCTACATCATTCGCAGCGATGAGAAAGGGCTGGCCATACGCTTCGATGAACCGTTTGAATGGATCGCCGTGGTCCCCGCCCTGTTCAAGAAATTTCCCAGAAAGTAGCCCGCGCACCACTCTGATGCCCGGAAATTCAAACAGCATCTGGGCAAGGAAAAATAACTGGCTTTGACCGGTTGAGACGGCCTGTGGGATGAGTGGACCGGCACCAGGTTGGTCGAACTGCCTGCTGCGGGAGCGACGTTGCAGTATGGTGGTCTGTACCGACCCGTGGATAAAATCTAGAGAATCTGACTGAGAAACAACTTGGTCCTGTCGTGCTTCGGGTTGTCAAAAAACTCGAAAGGTTCGTTCTCTTCGACAATCTCCCCAAAATCCATAAAAATAACCCGGTCGGCCACTTCTTTGGCAAACCCCATTTCATGGCTGACCACGATCATGGTCATACCTTCTCTGGCCAGGTCTACCATAACGTCGAGCACCTCTTTGATCATTTCCGGATCCAGGGCCGACGTAGGCTCATCGAACAGCATGATTTTGGGCTTCATGCAGAGGCTGCGGGCAATTGCCACCCGCTGCTGCTGACCGCCTGATACCTGGCCCGGGTACTTCTGAGCCTGTTCCGGGATTTTCACTATCTCCAGGTAATGCATGGCCAGCTCTTCAGCCTCTTTTTTCGGCATCTTCCTGACCCAGATCGGACCCACCGTAAGGTTGTCCAGAATCGTCAGATGGGGAAACAGATTGAAATGCTGAAAGACCATACCGACCTCGGTACGGACCCGTTCGATATTTTTCAGGTCCCGGGTCAATTCGGTTCCATTGACTATGATCTTGCCGCGCTGATGCTCTTCGAGCCGGTTGATGCAGCGGATCATGGTCGATTTACCCGATCCCGAAGGTCCGCAGACGACGATCTTCTCCTGCGGCCTTACTTCAAGGTTGATGTCTTTGAGCACATGGAAATCGTCAAACCATTTGTGCATCTCGATGATCTCAATAATCGGCGTGCCCTCGGCCGATGGGGTCTGATTACTGGTCTGTTCTGTACTCATGCCGACTCTTTGTATGCGGAGTTATGATTCTTGGTTCGGTGTATGCTTGTATTCCAGCTGTTTTTCGATGCGGCGGCTGTACTGCGACATGGAGAAACAGCAGACATAGAAGATCATGGCGATGAAGATATACGCCTCGGTGCTGAAACCGGTCCATTCAGGTTCCGACAAAACCGATTTGGTGGTGTTCAGAATATCATACAGCGCAATTATTACGACCAGGGAGGTATCCTTGAAAGCGGAAATCAATATACCTACTGTGGGCGGAATCACAATTTTAAGCGCCTGGGGCAAAATGATCATCCGCATCATCTGAAAATAATTCAAACCCAGCGATTCCGCTGCTTCGTACTGCCCCCTGTCCATCGCCTGCAGACCGCCGCGCACCACTTCAGCAATATAGGCGGCGGTAAAGAGAATGATGGCCGCCTGGGCCCGCAGCACCTTGTCGATGGTGACCCCTTCGGGCAGAAACAGCGGGAACATGACCGAAGACATGAACAGCATGGTGATAAGCGGTACCCCGCGTATCATCTCGATGTAGACCACGCAGAGTGATTTGATGATCGGCATCTGCGACTGTCGGCCCAGGGCCAGCATCACCCCGAGCGGATAGGAAGCGAGAATGCCGAAAAAACTGAGCAGCAGGGTCAGCGGCAGGCCGCTCCACTTGGTGCTCTCAACGGGCACCAGGCCAAACAATCCGCCCTTCATCAGCAAGCCCATGACAAACAGAGCAAAGATCCAGACATAGCCAAGCCGTTTGTTCCAGCGGTCCCATTCACGGCTATAGATCAGCATCCCAACCAGGATGATCATGGCTACCAGCGGACGCCACTGATGCTCATAAGGGAAATAACCGAATATGGTGAAGCGGATGTTCTGGGTGATAACTGACCAGCAGGCGCCTTCAGCCTGATGGCATTCCTGACCGGAGGTAAACCAGACGCTGTCGATGAAGGCCCACTGGATGAACTGCGGGATGACCCTGACCAGAAAGCCAAGAATCAGGAGCGTGGCAATCGAGCTGAAGAGTCCGTTGAACAGATGCTGCCGCAGCCAGCCGATGACACCCACATCGGTGATTGGGGGCTTTATCTCTTCGATCTGTGTTGTTTCAGCCATGATTGAGCTACCGTTCAACGATCTTGATTTTCTTGTTGTACCAATTCATGAAGGCCGAGGTCAGCAGACTGAAGGTCAGGTAGACGACCATCATCATGGCCACACCTTCCACGGCCTGGCCAGTCTGGTTGATGGTGGTGCCAGCAACCTGGACGAAATCGGGATAACCGATGGCCACCGCCAGCGAACTGTTCTTGGTCAGGTTCAGAAGCTGGCTGGTCAGCGGCGGGACAATAACCCGAAGAGCCTGCGGAAAGATTACCAGTTTCAGCACCATTCCCGGCTTCAGCCCGATCGACATGGCAGCCTCTGTCTGGCCATGGCTTATGGACTGGATGCCGGCCCGCACGATCTGGGCAATAAAGGAAGCGGTATAGAGCACCAGGCCGATAAGCAGCGCTGAAAATTCAGGACTTATATTCCTGCCGCCCTGGAAGTTGAACCCCTTGAGCACCGGCACGTCCATCTGGGTCGGGGCCCCGTTGAGGATCCAGGTAAGAAGCGGAAGACCAATGAGTATGCCCAGCCCGACCCAGAACATGGGAAATTGCTGGCCGCTTCTTTCCTGTCGTTTCACCGCCCAGCGATTGACCAGCCAAATAACGATACAGGCTGCTACAAAGGCCAGGCCAATGTAACCCCAGGCCGGGTCAGGGGCTGGAACCGGAAAATCGATGCCTCGGTTGGTGATAAATACTCCGGTAACTGGGTTGAGCGCTTGACGGGGAGCGGGAAAGATCTCATAAAACAGGGCATAGAAGAAGAAAAGCTGCAACAGCACTGGAATATTTTGGAACAATTCAACGTACATTGTCCCAAATTTCGAGATCAGCCAATTGGAGGATAGCGTACATACCCCAATGATAGTCCCCAGGATTGTCGTCAGTATCATCCCGACCAACGAGACTTTCAGGGTGTTAAGCACACCGACCAGCAAAGCCCGGCCATAGGTATCGGCCGCCGAATACTCGACCAGCGATTCACCGATTTCGAAGGCTGCTTCCTTCTCGATAAAACCGAAGCCGCTGGCAATCGACTGTTTCTCCATATTGGTCTGCACGTTGGAGATCAGGTAGTAGCCGATAAAGGCCACAAATGCGGCGGTGACGATCTGGTAGATTATCGCCCTGGTTTTCTCATCGTTCCAGAAATAGGTCTTGGCGTTGTTGGTCTGCTCTGAGGCCATAATAGATAGCACAGTTTTGGCTGACACCCCAAGCGGTCAGGTGTCCAGCCGGTTTTTTCCGCTCCCGCCGCCATCGCGACCGGGGGAGCGGAAAAAACTTCGGGTCAAATGAATCTGATTATTTGAACGGCGGGGAATACATCAGACCGCCATCGGTCCACAGAGCGTTGAGGCCGCGTTCGATGCCAAGCGGTGTGTTGACACCGACATTACGCTCGAAAACTTCGCCGTAGTTACCCACCTGTTTGATGATATTGTAAGCAAATTTTTCATCGAGTCCCAGGGCGGCGCCGTTGCCGGGTGAAACCCCCAGAAAGCGTTGAATTTTAGGATCTGTTGATTTAAGCATCTCATCCACGTTTGCAGAGGTAATACCCATTTCCTCGGCATTGATCATCGCCAGTACCGAATAATTGACGATGTCTTTCCACTGGTTGTCACCATGGCGAACTGCCGGCGCCAGGGGTTCCTTGGAAATTATATCAGGTAGAATCATGTAGTCTTCAGGTTTCGGAGCACTTGCACGGAGTCCAGCAAGCTGAGAGGCATCAGAGGTCAGTACGTCGCAGCGGCCGGCCCAGAATGCCTGGGAAAGTTCTGCGGTATTCTCGATGGTGACCGTTTTCCATTCCATATTGTTGGAGCGGAAAAAATCGGCGGCATTCTGCTCGGTGGTTGTCCCGGGCAGTACGCAGACGGTGGCTCCGCCAAGTTCTTTGGCACTTTCGACGCCGAGCGCCTTGGGTACCATGAAGCCCTGGCCGTCATAGTAGTTAACCTGGACAAAATCGAGGCCAAGCGAGGTATCGCGCCCAAGGGTCTGGGTGCAGTTTCTGGTCAACACATCGATTTCTTTGGACTGCAGGGCAGTGAAGCGCGTCTTTGCAGTCAGCGGGGTATAGCGGAGACGGTCTTTATAGTCACCGAAAACGGCAACAGCAACGGCCCGGGCCGTATCCACATCAAGGCCCTTCCAAACTCCTTTCTGATCGGCTTTACCGAATCCGAACAGGTCACCGTTTACACCAACCTGGATATATCCCTTGGCCTGCACATCTTTCAGGGTATCACCGTTGTCGGCAAATGCCAGTCCTGCAGACATCGCTACCAGCGAACATCCGATAAAAAGACTTTTCCAAAGCTTCATTGTTCCCTCCAGACAAATTTTTGATTTTCGGGAAGATTTTCCCGCATTAATAACCAGTACAACTGCTAGGTGGTGCATGTCCTTGAAGGACATCATAGTGTGATACCACAGATACACCTTCTCTGGCAACAAACAGCTACCAGGCAATCATATTTTTTTTACAAAAAACAGCTACTAACCGATAGATGCCATCAACGGTTAGGACATTTTTGTAATGGGGGTGACAAATATGGTATTGTTGTTCGGCTCAGGCTTCTCATCTGCTTGGAAAACGACGGGGCGTAAACGGCAGTGGCCCTCTAGCGGGTGAGCTTCTCGGCGCCGACCCTGAGGCCATTGATGTTGCGCACCACATAGCGCGACTGGGAAAGCAGATTGGGATTCCAGCTGCAGGACAGATTGATCTCATGCCCCACCGACAAGTGTCTCAGAGACTTTCCGGTTGCCAATTCGAAGCCGATCCCTTTCGAAGAGAGATCCTTTAACGTTACTTCCAGTTCTCTGCCGTCACGGGTTTTCAGGATCAATTTGCCGGCCTGATGGGCACGTTGTTCCGGCCTTCTGTTAAAGACGGCGCGGATCGTCTCGCCGCAGCTGTGGCAGCGGATTGTCTTTCTTCTGATATCGGGAATAATGGAGTTTCTTCGTGCTCCGCATGATGGACATTTGAACAGCAACCTTCGGTCCTGAATCTTGAACTCTTTTGTTTTCGGCATGTGTGCACCTTCTTTTTTCTCAGATCAAACAGCCGGGGATCGATTGGCCATCATATGGTTCCCGAAAGTGCCAGGTATCATGGCTCAAATGATCGGGCCGATGAGAAATCAAGTATCCATAGTTTCCATTGCTGACATTGCTGCCCCATAGAGCGGAGCCCGAGGAGTTAAAATAACATGTACCGGCATTTTTAAACTTAAATCATGAAACCTTCCCTTATGGGCAACAGCTTCGAGAAAATCCGGCTGCTTGAGCCGTGGAAGAATGCGCGGGGGAATGCCGCCGCCGAGATAGATACCGCCCCGCGGCAAAATGGTGATGGCCATATTGCTGATGGCTGTGCCAAGTATATTGACGAACATGTTCAGGGTGGCTGTACAGATTTCGGCCTTCTGCTCCATACCCGCCTGAACAATGACCGGTGTCCGGTCCTGCACCTGTTCAAGTTCCGTGTACAGCCAGTCCGGCTCCTCGTAGCTGCCGCTGTCCCGCAAAAACTCATAGATATTGGGCAGATGGCTGCCGGAGCAGATGCGCTCGAAGCTGACATGGCGATAGCGTGGCTGCAGGTAATTCAACAGGTCGATTTCCTGGGCTGTACGGGGTGCAAAAGAGGTGTGGCCGCCTTCACTGGCCAGAGCCTTGTATCTGGTCCCGGTCCAGACCAGAAAAGCGGTCCCGAGACCAGTTCCGGGAGCCACAACGGCTATATTTCCCAGGGACTTGGCAACTCCGGGGTTCAGAGTATACAATTGCTCACTGCCGAGGTGGGGAACGGCCGTGGCAATCGACTCCAGGTCATTGATCAGCGTTACCCGTCCAATATTGAACCGCTCCGCAATCGACCCAGCGCTTATCTGCCAGGGCAGATTGGTGATTTGCGATGTCTGATTGTCGACCGGACCGGCAACGCCGAAACAGGCAACGGACGGGACCAGCCCCACCTTCCCCAGAAACTCGTCGATGACCGACTCTAAAGAATCGTACTCTTTGCTGGGATAGCGGGTCTCGTGAACCACCCCTCCGGCTATTCCTTCTACTTCCGAAAAAAGTGCGAGCACTGTTTTGGTGCCGCCAATGTCACCGGCTAATATCATATTCTGGTTTTGGCTTGCGGTATGTGATTCGCCTGATAGTCCGTATTGAGTTCATCTTACAACAAATTGTTGGGAAAAGGGAAATATCGGCTGTGGAACCGGTGGGAAAACCGAAATGGCAAGGACGGCAAGGGGGACACAATACTTATTGGACGGCAAGGGGGACACAATACTTATTGTGTCCCTTCAATGGTGAGCCATTACTGAGCGTAATCGAAGCCCATCTCGAAGCCGATGTCCAGGGCCATCTGGTTGCCGGCCATGAAGGCGGGCGGGAACTTGTCGGCCAGGACTTTTTCCACCGACCCCTTCTTGACGATACCCCGCATGCCGATCAAGGCGCCCAGCACACAAATATTGAGCACCACCGGGTTGCCGATCTCCTCGACCACCGTTTGATACAGCGGCAACTCGATCTGCCGGGCATCGACCCGCTGGGTAATCTTGACGAATTTCTTGTCCGAGATGAGCAGGCCACCCGGACGAATCAGGCCGGAAAACTTGTTGTAGGCCTCCTGGGTCATGCAGATAAGGATACCCGGTTGGGCGATCTTGGGCATATTGATCGGGCCGTCGGCGATGATCACATCGGCCCGGGTCGCACCACCGCGGGCCGCCGCCCCGTAAGACTGCGACTGAACCGCTTCAAGGTTCTCGTGCAACACCGCCGCCTCGGCTAAGATGATGGCCGCACTGACCAGCCCCTGGCCCCCTGATCCGGAAAATATGATTCGGTAACGTGTAATTTCCATCTCGCTTCACTCACTCCTGTTGGATGTCGGTCAGGTTAGGCGCTCGCCCGTTCAACCAGATCCGCATAGGCCTGGCAGTATTCTGGCAGATTCTTGTCGACGAATATGCCGCGTTCGATCAGCTCCGGGTTCTCCTTCTTCTTATCCGAACCGATCGGCACCGTAGTGTCTCGATAGTTATTCATCATATCTACTGCAGATCCCTTACGGTTCTTGCGGCCGAAATAGGTCGGGCACTGGGTCAGTACCTCGAGCACCGAGAAGCCGTCGTGCTTGATCGCCTTTTTCAGCATGCTCTGCAGCTGCTTGACATGGTAGACGGTGGTCCGGGCCACAAAGGTCGCCCCGGCGGCGCTGGCCAGCTCCACCGTGTCGAATTCACGGTCGATATTCATATAGGGCGCGGTGGTGGCTTTGGTGCCGACCCCGGACAGCGGTGAAAACTGACCGCCGGTCATGCCGTAGGTCCGGTTATTCATCACCAGGGCGGTGATGTTGATGTTGCGCCTGGCCGCATGGATGAAATGGTTGCCGCCGATGGCCAAAGCGTCGCCGTCGCCCATCGGCACGATCACGTTCAGTGACGGTTTGCTCAGCTTGACCCCGGTGGCAAAAGCCAGAGCCCGGCCGTGCAGGGTATGCAGACTGTGAAAATCGACGTAGCCGGAGATACGCGACGAACAGCCGATGCCCGACACCATGACCATGTCTTTTTTCTTGATGGCCAGACTGTCAACGGCACGGATCAGGGCATTGAGGACAATGCCGTGTCCGCAGCCGGCGCACCACAGGTGCGGGAAAAACCGCTCTCTCAGATAATATTTTACATCCATGATCTAAATCCCCCGTCCCTGAAGAATCCGCAATATCTTTTTGATATCCTTGTCGATGATCATCTGGCCATCGACCCGGTTGATCAGGTGAACTTCTTGCTGATCGCCCACCGCCAGTCGCACCGACTGGGTCAGCTGGCCCACATTCATCTCGACCACCGCCACCAGATCCGCATGCTGGGTGCATTCCCGCACCAGCTCTGCCGGAAACGGCCAGATCGTGTTCAGTTCCAGCAATCCGATGCTTTCTCCCCGGTTGCGCCGCTGCTTGACCACACTCAGCGCTGAACGCGCTGCTGAGCCGTAGGAAATCAGCACCGTCCGGGCGTCTTCGAGAAAGTAGGACTTGTAGAAAGTCATCTTGTGGACGTTGTTTTCTATCTTGTTGATCTGGTGCCGCAGCAGATCCTGCACCAGCTCCGGCTTGTCGGTCGGAAAGCCCCACATGTCGTGGTAAAGCCCCGTCACATTGAACCGATGCACGTCGCCGAAATCGCTCATCGGCAACCGGCCATCCTCACGCGGCAGGTAGGGGTGATAGTTGACCCCTTCCTTGAGGCTGGTTCGCAGTCTGGCCACCAGCGGTATCTCCCCTTCTTCGGGGACGATCAGTTTCTCCCGCATATGGCCGATAACCTCGTCGAACAGCAGGATCACCGGGGTGCGGTAGATTTCGGCGATATTGAAGGCTTCCACCGTCATCCTGAACACGTCCTGGTGGTTGGAGGCGCTCAGGGCCACGATTGAATGGTCGCCGTGGGTGCCCCAGCGGGCCTGGTTGACGTCGCCCTGGCTGACATGGGTCGGGTTGCCGGTCGAGGGACCGCCCCGCTGCACGTTGACCACCACGCAGGGGATCTCCGCCATCACCGCGTAGCCCAGCGCTTCCTGCATCAGGGAGAAGCCGGGACCGCTGGTCGCCGTCAGCACTTTGTTGCCGGTCAGCGAGGCGCCGATGATGGCGCACATCGAGCTGATCTCGTCTTCCATCTGGATAAACTTCTTGCCGGCCGCCGGCATGGTCACCGCCAGCGTCTCGGCGATTTCGGTCGACGGGGTAATCGGGTAGCCCGCATAGAAATCGAGCCCCGCGTACATGGCGCCCAGGGCACAGGCTTCGTTGCCTTGGACAAAGGTTATTTTTTTCGCCATCTTATTTGTCCCCGCTGGCTGACTCTTCGACGTACTTGACCATCACCGTGATCGCCAAATCCGGACAGATCTGTTCGCACAACTGGCAGGCGATGCAGTCCTGCTTGCGCGCCGCCACCGCCTTGTCCTTCTTATCCAGTTCGAGCACGTTCTTGGGGCAGACCGCCACGCAGATACCGCAGCCCTTGCACCATTCACGGTTGATCACATGCTTCTTCAGCTTCTTCTTCTTAGCCATTTTGACTCTCGTTTGACCATATTAAACGGCAACGGCTGCCGTTGTTTTCCTCTCATATACATCTAACTAAATTGCTAATCAACCTTTAGTGTGCATGAAACTATTTGCGACCTTCAATATTAGAGGCAGAAGGAAGATGAGCAATATAATCCGATAGAGATGATGAACGGCGACAAAGGCTGGATCATAACCGAGTGACAGAGCCATGGCCGCCATTGCTTCGACGCCCCCGGGAGCAAAGGCAACGAACACCTGCCCATACGACATCGACAGGATTGATGAAACCACCATTGCAAAAACTGCCGCTATGGATGTTGAAAGAAGCACCACGATAAGCGAGGCCTTTAACAGCCTTTTTAATTCCAGTCGTGAGATTGTCGAAAATCGGGCGCCGAAAACAGTTCCCGTGATGGTGAATCCGAGAAACAATATCACACTTGAGGGCCGGCCGGAGACAAGGCCAAGTAAATGGGCAACTCCACTCACCACGGTTCCTACCAGAAGATAGCTGGCCGGTACCTTGACCTTCTCAAGAAGCCTTCCCAGGACCAGGGTCAGCAGAAAAATGATAAAGAAATCCGGCCCTGTCATCTGCTCTGGTACAGGGCTCGATGGTGAACTTGCGGGGTGTCCCGAAAAGTAATCAAGCACAAATGGCAGAAAGGTTATGATTAGCAGTACCCTGACACTTTGAATTACGACAATTGAGCGAATATCGCCGATACCTTCAGAGGCGATAGAGATAGCGTAGGCCAGGGCTCCAGGGGAGGTTGCCAGTAGTGCGGTATCAGCAGAGAGGTTGAAATTTTTTACCAACACCAGACTGCAAACGGTCAGAATGGTGACCACGCAAATGGTAAGAATAAAAAGACTAATCGGCCAATGGATAGCCTGGTTGACAAAATCTCTGGTCAGACTGCTGCCGAGAGAACTGCCTATTATGCTGAAGGCGACGGCACGGAAACCTGCGGGAACAGTGCAGGTCAATTTGAACAGGGAAGCAATGGAAACGGCCAACGCCGAGCCGATCAGAGCCGCCGCAGGCAGCCCCGCATAAAGGGCGAGCGCGGCACCGGCAGAGCCAATGCACAGAGTCAGAAATAATTTCACCCGTACCGCTATAGCCATACGTCACAGTCCATGCAGGCGTCAACGGAGCCCGCTTTCTCTACATCACTTAACAGTGAAGCCAGTACCCCATTGGCGTCAGTCCCCTTTAACAGGTGATAAGCTCACCTGCTCCCGCATCTTGTCTAATTCAGGGCCGGAAGGCTGAGCAAACCGGAAACGATCAGCGGAGGATGGGGTCTTATTAGTCAATGGTCGGACTAATGACAAACGTTAAATGAAAGGCTCGATCAAATTTTCCAGACTTGCCCTGGCCGATTGCAGATGTCTAATCATGTATATGGAGGCCAGTTCCGAGTCCCCTTCGTTAATGGCAGCTAGAATAGACTTATGCTCCTCAAGAGCTTTCGCCCCCCTGCCCTTGATATATTGATGTTGGCTTCGACACACCAATAGTTTTGGATAGAGATCTTCACAGAGAATTTTGAAGAGGACCGGATTGCCAGAGCCTTTGGCTATCGTATAATGAAAATCAAGATCTTCCGGGGATTGAAAATAGGGGTTGATTCTCTCCCTCGAAAACATTGAAAGGTGATTTGCATAAAGTTTTTCCAAACGAGACTTCTCGGCCGCTGTCATCTTCTCAGCAGCCAGTTTGGCAGCCAGTGCCTCAAGCGATTCACGCACTTCCATCAAATGAAGCATGTCTGTAAGCGAGGTGCTGGCCACCCGGGCTCCAACATTTGGAATAAAATCGACAAAATTTCGCTCGGATAGACGGCGCAGCGCCTCGCGTACGGGACCGCGACTCACCTGGAACCGGGAGGCGATGGCGGTCTCACTCAACTTTTCACCGGGTTTGAGTTGACCTCTGATTATTTCTTCGCAAAGTATATTAGCAAGGACTTCTGATCTTTCCTGGCTTTCAGTTTGAGTTGGTACAGGCGTCGTATCCATATTGTCTACAATTTTTTCATGAATGGGGCAAAACAGCGTTCATTCCACACTATTTGCTAAATTCTACCGGATATTGTTGACAATACGCAATATGTATTCTAAAAAAGTTCAGTAGAGAAACCATTTAACCAACCAATCACCATAACAATCAAATGGATAGGAGGGACCGGGAAGAGCAAGGAAGTTGTAAAGAAAGCTAAAGCTGTTTTTAATTTTCAATCGAGGAGGAGACTATGAAATACAAAAAGCTGAAAGTTATGTTATTGAGTTCTCTGCTTATTCTTGGAGTTAGCGGCATTGCCCTTGCCGCCGAATGTATCGCCCCGGCCAATCCAGGCGGTGGCTGGGACTTTACCTGTCGCCAGATTGGCAAAGTCATGTATGACATCAAAGCGATCGATAAGCCGATGCAGGTCACCAACATGGCCGGCGCCGGCGGCGGACTGGCATTCAACCATGTCGTGGCGGAACGCAATGAAGATGCAGAGCTGATCGTTGCCGCATCATCTGCGACCACGACCCGCCTGGCGCAAAATGCCTATGCCGGCATGACAGCTGATCAAGTGCGCTTCGTCGGCTCAATCGGCGCTGATCCCGGTGTTATCGTGGTAGGCGCGAAAAGTCCCTTTAACTCCCTGGGCGATCTGATCGACGCAGTCAAAGCCAACCCGGGTGGGGTTGCATTTGCCGGCGGCTCAGCCGTGGGCGGTTTTGACCACCTCAAAGCATTGATGGTGATGCAGCGCGCAGGGGTCGATGACATCACCAAAGTCAAATACATCAGTTTCAATGCTGGCGGCGATGCGCTCACCCAGACAATAGGCGGCTTCACCCAGGCGATGACCGGTGACATGTCCGAGGTTGTGGGTTTCCTGAAGTCAGGAGATATTCGCGTTCTTGCCGTGCTGACTGAAGAACGCGTTCCAGGGTTTGATGATATTCCAACAGCCAAGGAGCAGGGTATTGATGTGGTCGCCGTTAACTGGCGCGGTCTTTACATCCCCAAGGGTGTTTCAGACGACACTTTCAAGATGTGGGCGGATCGACTCCAACAGGTCGCAGACTCAGCAGAATGGAAGAAAGTAATGGTCGACAACGGGCTGGCACCTTTTACCAAGGTCGGTGATGATTTCCAGAGCTACATTGATGGAATCGTAGCTGAAGTTCGTACGATGAGCCAGAAACTCGGGGTCATCCAGTAATGCAAAGCGACCGGATTTTCGGCCTGGTCGCGACGGTTCTGGCACTCGCGTATATCGTGAGTGCCAACCAGACCCAGATAAGCTTTTTAACGGATCCAGTCGGACCCAAAGGATTTCCTGTTTTGATAGGAATCATCTGGGCGCTCAGTGGTATGTTCATGGTGCTGCGGCCTGACCCGCAACCGGAGTGGCCTGGCCTGCGCACGTTCGGTGCTCTGGCATTCGCCGTGGTTATCTTGATCGGCTATGCCTATGCCCTGAAACCTCTTGGCTTTTTGCTGCCCACGGCTGTTGCCGCCGGCGTTTTAAGCTATCAAATCTCACCCAATCCGAAACATGCCGTGTTGACGGGCATAGGTCTCTCGGGTGTACTTTTCGTGATTTTCAAATATGCCTTGGGTCTGGGTCTGGTTGCCGTCCCTAAATGGCTTTTAGGATAAGAGTACTGACATGGATATATTGGCCAATCTTGCCCTTGGTTTCTCGATCGCCCTATCCCCCTACACTTTGATGTTGGCTGTGATTGGCTGCTTCCTGGGCACCATCATCGGTGCACTGCCAGGCCTCGGGCCTTCCAATGGTGTGGCGATTCTAATTCCTCTGACCTTTGCTCTAGGGCTTGATGCCACCTCAGCCTTAGTGCTGATGACAGCAGTATATTACGGCGCCATGTATGGGGGACGAATTAGTTCGATCCTGTTGAATATCCCGGGTGATGAACCCGCCTTGATGACGACGCTGGACGGCTATCCGATGGCCAAAGCTGGCCGGGCAGGTGATGCCCTGGTTCTTTCCGGCGTTGCGTCTTTTGTTGGCGCTTTCCTGGCCACCCTCGGTCTGATATTCCTGGCTCCGCTACTGGCCCGGGTCGCTTTTCTTTTTGGTCCGGCAGAATATTTTGCTCTCTACCTGTTGGCCTTTTGCACGCTTGGAGGTATGGCCAGCAACAATCAGGCCAAGGCCGCAATTGCCTCCTGTATTGGTTTGGCAATTGCCATGATAGGCGTAGACGAATCAAGTGGTCTGCCGCGCCTGACCGGGGGAAACCTGCATCTTTATGACGGGGTCGATTTCCTGGTCGCGATTGTCGGCTTGTTCGCCATTACCGAAGTGTTCTTTTTCATCGAAAGTCACGGTAAGCATTCGTCCCTCGGGGTGAAGCTTGATAAAGTCAGCATTCCCTGGAAGGACATCATTGCCTGTCGCTGGGTCATGCTGCGTTGTTCTGCCGTTGGTTTTATCGCCGGCGTCCTGCCTGGTGCGGGCGCTTCTCTGGGCAGCTTCATGGCCTATATGTCGGAAAAATCGATCGCCGGGGAAAAGGGTGGTTTCGGCACAGGCGTGGCCAAGGGCATCGCGGCGCCCGAGGCCGGGAATAATGCTGCTGCCGGGGGTGCGCTGGTGCCTATGCTGACCCTGGGTGTACCCGGATCGGGGACAACGGCCGTTCTGCTGGCGCTCCTGATGACGCTGAACATCACCCCTGGCCCCACCCTGTTCACGGAGAATCCCGAAGTCGTCTGGGGCCTGATCGCCTCGCTGTTGATCGCCAATTTCGTGCTTCTGGTGATGAACGTCCCCATGGTAAAAATCTTTGTGCGCGTGCTGCAGGTACCACCCTGGGTTCTGATGCCCGGTGTGACAATGATCTCGTTTGTGGGTATTTATTCGTTATCGGGCAGCTATTTTGATCTGCTGCTGATGGTCGGCTTTGGTGTACTGGGTTATATCATGCGCAAGCTCGATATCCCGACTGTGCCGGTCATCTTGGGCATTCTTCTGGGCGGCCATATGGAAACCGCATTGCGGCGGGCCATGCTGCTGTCGGATGGTGACTGGACCTATCTCTTCTCCTCGCCCATTTCTATTGGTCTCTGGGTGGCCGCGGTATCGGGTTTCGTTGCTCCGATGTTCTTACGCAATATCCTGAAGAAACCGCAAAGGGTAACTGACTGACGAAGTTCTTAGTTTCAATACACATTCTCTAGGGTCGAATGACAAGTTTGAGCGTATCCTCTGCTGAGGCAATACCTTCTGGGGGTAGTCCCAGCAGTGTCGGGTCTGTTTTTCAGCTTCACAAATGGAGATAGTTATGATTGAGCACAAAGTTCATGCCTCCCCAGCAAAAGATATGCTTGCCCGTGCCGATCAACTCGCCTGGAAAATGGCCGAAGTTTCTGCAGACCCGGTGGCAGTGGAATCAGCTGTTGCGGAGATGATAATCAACCGGATCATCGACAATGCATCGGTTGCGATCGCCTCACTGAACAGGGGGCCGATCAAGTCTGCCCGGGCCATGGCCAGATCGCATCCGAGAAAAGGCGGTGCGACTCTTTTCGGCATTCCGGCCGCCGAGGAATTTTGCGCTGAATGGGCGGCCTGGGCCAATGGCACTGCGGTGCGGGAGCTGGATTTTCACGACACCTTTCTGGCCGCAGACTACTCGCACCCCGGTGACAATATCCCGCCGATTCTGGCCGTTGCCCAACAGTGCGGGAGAAACGGAAACGATCTGATTCGAGCGATTGCTACAGCCTATGAAATCCAGGTCAACCTGGTCAAAGGGATCTGTCTGCATGAGCATAAAATTGACCACATCGCCCATATAGGCCCTGCTGCCGCGGCAGGAATAGCCGCCCTGCTCGACCTCGACAACAAGGTGGCCTATCAAGCTATTCAGCAGGCCCTCCACTGTACTGTCACCACTCGTCAATCGAGGAAAGGAGAAATATCTTCGTGGAAGGCCTTTGCTCCAGCCTATGCCGGTAAAACGGCCATTGAAGCGGTTGACCGCTGTATGCGCGGCGAGGGTGCGCCAAGCCCCATCTACGAAGGTGAGGACTCGATAATATCCTACATACTCAACGGACGAACCAGCCGGGATCAGGGAGGTTCGCCCTACGAACCTTACTACACGGTACCGCTGCCGGCTCCAGGCGAACCGAAACGGGCGATCCTGGACACTTACACCAAGGAACATTCGGCCGAATATCAATCCCAGGCCCTGATTGACCTGGCTTTCAGGATGGGAGAAAAGATCGACGATTTCGACACCGTGGAAAGCATCGTCATCCACACCTCTCATCATACACACTATGTCATCGGCACAGGTGCGGGGGATCCGCAGAAAATGGACCCGCACGCCTCCCGGGAAACCCTGGATCACTCAATCATGTACATTTTTACGGTGGCGCTGCAGGACGGCAGCTGGCACCACGTCGACAGCTACACACCGGCACGTGCTCAACGCCCTGATACGGTGAGATTATGGCATAAGATATCGACCCGGGAAGACGACCACTGGACCCGCCGCTACCACAGTCATGATCCAGCAGAAAAGGCTTTCGGGGCACGGGTGGTCACTACCTTCAAAGATGGCAGCACGCTTGAAGACGAAATAAGTGTCGCCAACGCCCATCCACTCGGTGCCAGACCTTTTGGGCGCGCTGAATACATCAACAAGTTTAAAACACTGACCGATGATATTTTAGATCCATCTGAGAGTTCTCGTTTCCTCGACCTTGTACAGAAGCTGCCGAGCCTAACCACTGAGGAGATCAAAGCTCTGAATCCCGTGGCTCCGGAGGGGTATTTAACCGAGAACGAGTTGAGAGGGATATTCTGATGCTCTTTACCCGCAAAACGGCTGCCGAAAAACGCCAGGCACTGCGCGCTCTCATGGACGATGGACGGCTCCATCAATTTCCCGGCGCTTTCAACCCCCTCTGTGCCCAGTTGATTGAGCGCAAAGGATTTCCTGGGGTATACATATCGGGGGCAGTGCTCTCCGCAGACCTCTGTTTGCCTGATATCGGTATCGCCACGCTCACTGAGTTTGCTGATCGGGGTCGCCAGATTGGTCGCGCCACCGACTTGCCGGCCATCATCGATATCGACACCGGGTTTGGCGAACCCATGAGTGCGGCCCGGACGGTCAGGTTAATTGAGGAGGCCGGGATCTCCGGCTGTCATATCGAAGATCAACGTATGCCGAAACGGTGTGGTCATCTTGACGGCAAAGACCTGGTTGGAGTCGAGGAAATGGTGCAAAAGATCGGCGCCGCTGCCGGGGCCAGGCTCGACAAAAGCTTTTGCCTGATTGCCCGATCAGATGCGCGCGCTGTCGAGGGACTGGATAAAGCCATCGATCGCATGAAGGCCTACGTCGACGCCGGAGCCGACATGATCTTTCCGGAAGCCCTGGCCGATGAGAAAGAGTTTGAGGCTGTCAGATCAACCATCAAGGTTCCGCTTCTGGCCAATATGACCGAGTTCGGTAAAAGCAGACTGCTGAATAGAAAAGAACTCGAAAACCTCGGCTACAACCTGGTCATCTATCCTGTAACCACCCTGCGGCTTGCCATGGGAGAGGTTGACCGGGGTCTCGAGGTTTTGCTCAGAGATGGGGATCAGACCGGTATTCTCGACCGCATGCAACACCGAAAAGATCTCTACGACCTTCTCCGCTATGAAGAATACAACCGCTACGATCAGAATCTTTTCAATTTCAGGGTCGGCGATACTCCGCCGTAGCAACCTGAGGCGAACATCATCATAGTTCTGCGCCGGATATCGCAGATCAGAATCGGCAGGGGACACAATACCTATCATGTCCCGAATCGTTAGGGGACACAATACCTATCATGTCCCTCTGGGACATGATAGGTATTGTGTCCCCCTCTATATGCTTGCCCCCTCTATATGCTTGTCCCCTCTATTGTACGGGTCAGACCTGACCCGCGTTCTACCCGGCTCAGGTCTTGCGGGGGGTCACCTTGGAAATATAGTCTTCAACACTTTTCTGCAGTGTTGTCTCAGCCAGTTGAGCACAGTGCAGATGGGTTTCGGGCAGCTGTCCGATGAGCTCCATAATCGAGATCATGTTGATCTTCTTGACCTCGGCGAGGGGCTTATCGCGGGCCAGCATCACCGCCGCTTCCACACACAATTTGCTGTAGGCGCAGCCGTCCGTCCAGCTGTGGGCTGAACAGACGACATTGTTCTCGATCTGCAGCCCGATCTCCATCGTGTCCCCGCAATTGCCGGCCACCTTGGCCAGCCCCTGCGGATTGTCGATTACCGGATTTCCGTAGTAGTG
>CAJQNS010000131.1 GCA_905479735.1 uncultured Desulfofustis sp. | reverse complement strand
CGAAGCAATCAACATCTTGGCGTCAACAAAGACAGATGCGTCTGGGATGTTTGGGGACAAATCCAAGCTGAATCCTATCAACCACCTTCTTGGCACGGCGTACGGTTGGGGAGGCAACCCTGAGGAGGCCGCTATCTACATGAATGTTGTGCCCGAGAACAACGACGGAAATACACCCTATACGCTTACTGTTACAGAGAAGGTACCTGTAAACGGTTTCGTGTCCGTTACCGTCTACAACTCCAAAGGGTTTCTAGAGAAAAACAGCTTGAATGCATACTCAATTAATAACGTCACTGCGGAAAAAGATCGAGATGGTTTGGTGACAATTCATTTTGGGGGCGACCCAAGCAACTCGAATTACCTACCCATCACTCCAGGATGGAATTATATCGTTCGGATGTATCAACCGAGAAAGGAGCTCCTCGACGGATCTTGGAAATTCCCGGATTCAAAACCCGTCAAGTGATAAGAAAAACTTATAACAACTACGTCTTTGACCTCGCTGGTTCGACGAGTAGAGGTCGTGACTATTAGTTTTGAGTTGTCCTATTCGCTTTCATCGGAGGTTGAGACAGAAAATCCTGAACGATGGCATGTATCTCTTTTGCTCTCACACCATGTCCAGAACCAACACCTTTGACGTGTATAAAATTACCATCGAGGTATTCATAAATAATTAATTTTTCATTTGTCGGGTGAGGCTTACCCGCTGAGTCCGGTAACTGAGGACCTTTTTCTCCCATGTGAACAGCCCACAAATAAAAGAGATTTTGTGCCGGCAAAACCTGAAAACCGAGTGTACTTTTGCCACCTTGGTAGGGAATGATTTTGTCTTCAGTACCATTTATTTGAAGCCACCTTCTCCCTTTCGCAGGCTCAATAGGAGTAGTAAAGTCTGCTCCTCCTTTTGGATCCCATAAAAAGTTGGTGCCATCATAGCGCTCCGGTCTAAGCCCGCCAATCGAACATATTCCATGGTGAAAAGTATCAGCTTCGAGTTCGATCATTAATTGGTTTAGAAGCCCAGCACCATTTGAAGATCCATGAATTGCAATATTACTCCCATCTGTAATTTTGCATGTTTTGATGTACTTAATGATTTGACGAATGAAATCAACATCAGGTCTTTGTGCTGACCATCCTTTTTTATATCCATCGGGAGCAATGATGATCCTGTCTGACAGACCTCTTTGAGCCTGTAGCTTACGCGCCCCTGTCCCACCACGTCCATGAAGCATTATTGATACAGGAAAAGGGCCATCACCGTTAGGTACTATTACATGCACTGGTCGGTCATAATCAGTTTCTTCAGACCAGGATTGTCTAATATGAAATATTCCTGATTTCAGGACGCCATTTTCCGCCTTAAAAACTTCCTGACTTACCGTTTTCTGTTTTGTTTCTTTCGAACGCTTCCGTTTACCTTGTGAGAATGCCGTCGACACCAACATTGTCGCGCACAATAACATCAATAGTAATTTTTTAATCATGTCTGATTCCTTCTTCTCTTAATGGACATTCCCGCAGATAGTTTCCTGTTTGCCGCAGCGAATAGCAAGAATAATTGATGTCGCTTCAGGTTCTTACAGAGAAGAAGTGCTTTTTATACGAGAGGCACCATGGGCTTATGATGAATCCGTACCGAAGTTGAGGGCGTGTGTGAAGCATGTAGACTTCAGGTGCTTGGTAAGGGTTAGGGTTAAAAGTTTCGAATGAAAGGGCCGCATAATGTCTCATTCTTTTAGGTCTCTTCTCTGCTCACTAAGTCTTATTCTATTGGTTCTCCTTTGTAGTGTTGAAAGTTTTGTACTTGCTCATGAAGAGGCTGATCGTAGTCCAAAGAATATTGGTGCAGTTCTCGTATTTGCTGGTACGGGTTGGTACCGTCACCCAGAAACTGCTGCTATTAGTGGCTGGCTGGCACGTCTTTCTGATGACGTCGGGATGCAGGTTGATGTATCTGAAACCCCCAAAGACATTACAACAATTCTCGATTATTACGACGTTCTGATTTTTAATAACTCGAATGAACTCACTAAATTGTTTGATAAGCAGCAACAACAGAAGATTCAAAATTGGTATCACGCAGGCGGTGGAATTGTTGCCTTGCATGCAGCCCTAGTGCATCAAACTGAATGGGAGTGGTTCAGCGAGATAGCGGGATGTGATTTTAATAGCGACTCTGAATTTTTGAAGGCAACTGTAACGGTTGATCCTGCAATGAAGGAGCATCCCATAATTCGTGGACAGGCCGACCGCTTTCAATATTCTGCAGATTGGACGAATCACACCCGATCTGTGACAGGTTTATCAGGTTTCAAAGTGCTCTTAAGAGTGGATGAAAAAACGTATGAACCTGTACGAGATTATTTTAAGACACGCGGTGGAAGGGCAATGGGTGAAGATCACCCAATCGCATGGCTTCATGAAAATGGAGGTGGACGATTTTTTTACACTGAATTAGGACACGACATCCGTTCATTGGATACACCATTCGGTAGACAACACATCACCGAGGCAATCAAATGGGCCGCAGCCAAACCACAATAGGGCATATGAGCCGTCCAGCTCGTCCGTAGATCTGATGCGAACGCGTTTCAGGACTGGGCGGAAACGTCATATTTGAAAGGAAAAATGCCGGAGAGACACAAAATCATGAACTATGGCATGCACTTGTTTTCGTGTGAGACTATTGGACGTGAAGGTGGGCCAACGCCCCCTGCTCATACTCTTTGACGGCTTTTCCGGCCTCGACAACCTGTTGGTTCAGTGCTTGA
>CAJQNS010000130.1 GCA_905479735.1 uncultured Desulfofustis sp. | reverse complement strand
AGCCTTTTGCAAAACTAAGATTTTCGTTCAAAATCAAGGCATGCGAGAAATTTTACCACAGGCATATGATTGATATTCCGAGGATAAAATTTTGAGCATAACGCAGAGTTTGGGCGAAAAGATTGTTTTGCAAATGGCTCTCATCAAAGAAAAAGGACTTTTATTCCCCTAAATCTCCCGAACTATTTTACCCTGTAGAGCTGATCCTAATATTGCTATACAAAGTACAGCAAATATGATTATTATTACTTCACCAATGAGTTATTCAAAGCCTGCCACAAACCCTTACGCCAGGGAGGGAACATATGGGACAATTCATAAGGAATATCGATGTGGCCGGAGGGATGATCAGAGCCACCTGTCCCAGATGCAGCAGGTCGGCTTACCTCGAGGTGGCCCAAGGTTCCCGGCGTAGGATTCACCGTTGCAGATGTGGTAAATCAACCAGCTACAACGTCAATTATCGAAAAGAGCGGCGCGAAGTCACTTACGGTCCTGCCAGAGTGATTACGAGGAACGCCCGGGAGCAGAAAATACGCTTGAATGATGTGTCCCTCAGTGGTGTCAGTTTTTTTATCACCTCCGAGCTTGCTCTTGCCATGCGGCGTGGCCAGGAAATCGGGATCAAATTCAGGTCCAGCGGCAGTTCAGTGATGCAGCGCAAAATCCGTATCAGGAATATAAAGAAGAACAGGATCGGCGCCCAATACGTCGGGGCCACTATGTCCTGGTAGCAACTCCTCCAGCGAATTCATCCACCCTTTAGCTCATCGTACCGCCGCTGACCTCTTCCTGGAGATCTCTGCCGTACCGCTGCACTTGGGGTAGTTTGAACAACTCCAGAACCGCTTGTCGTTGCCGTCACGGTCGCTACCGGTTCTGATCAGCATTTCGGCCGCACAAAGCGGGCAGAGGGGTGCCTGGTCCCCCTCTCCTTCTGCCTGCCTGCCATTGGTGTTTTTTTTCACCAGGCGCCGCAGTTTGAGGCCGTCGATCAGTGAAATATTCTTATCCTCAGCAAACTGGATGGCTTTGTAACTGAATTCTCCTGTGGTGATCACATAGACGCCGCTGGCTTTGGCCGCCTGCATGACCGTATACTGTTCCCTGACCATGGGGACACCGACCCTGTGCTCACGCCAGTGCCGGTATTGGGCTACGAATGTTTTTGAGTTCTTGCTGAGCAGCAGATCGACACCGTCTCCAAGAGCAGAGGGCACCGGCTCCACCTTAAATCCATTGCGCGTGAAAAATTCACTTATAAGTCGATGGAATTCATCCTCTGACATGGTGCGAAATGGATCGACCTTAAGCGGGGAAGCGTCCTGACCGCTTGCTGAGGGGACACGCCTGGCATCCTTAACCGACCGGAAAGCCGGACGCTTATCGACATCCCCTCTGCCCAGGAACAGTGCGGCCAGCAGAAGTAATCCCGGCACCACAAATTGTCCCCAATAGGCTGCCTGAAGGCCCAGGCGAGCAGCCCCCTCTACCTCGGCATAGATCTTTGTCAATTGATGCAGACCGACATAAGAGCCAACTGCACACACCACGTAAAACCACTTGGGAAGAAGTCTCAACAATTGCTCACCAGTTCAGGCAATGGCAGAAGAGGGATGGCCATGATTTTTTTCTCACTCGACGTTCGAGACGTCTCTCTATTTCTTTTATATTCCTGGCAATATAAAAGAAAAATACGGATTTGAGAATGTAAAACCTGACCAACTTCTTGCGGCAGTCAGCAAAAGAGTATCAGAGATCCTGCTGTGGGCTGAGACTCAGACGAGATCACTCAAGCCGCCACCCTTGCCTTTACGATCTCACGCAGCCTGCTCTTGAATTTGCGGCGCCTGCGCTGGGTGCATTCATCGCTGTACAGACGTGTGCTGAGCTGCTTGAAACCTGAGGATAATTGACGGTGTGTCATGTTTCTGGGGCGAAAATTTATGTCGAACAGCGTGCACTTCTGCCAAGCCCCGTCCTCCACGATCCTGTTCTCAGCTTTCATTCTTCGGTACAGTGGTGTTCCTGGAAAGGCAGTCTGGATTGTAATCTGGACCTCATGCAGCCCGGACTCGTCGACAAAATTATAGACCTGATCAAATACTGTTGGGTCGTGATCATCGAGACCGAGTATGAAACAGCCGTTGACACTGATCCCATACGATTGGATAGTGTTTATAGCCTCAAGGTAGGTATGAACCTGGTTGGCCTTCCAGTTGTGTTTCATCTCCAGACCATCCAAGGCAGGCTGGGAGACGCTCTCAAAACCGATGAGCACTTGAGCACAGCCGCTGTCACGAAGCAGTCGCAGAAGTTCAGGGTCCTGGGAAATTGATAAATCAGTTTCGGTAAACCAACGGATTTTTCTTTTTTTCAGTTCAGGAAGCAGTTGCTTCCAATAATGTTTGTTTACAAAACTGTTATCGTCTGCAAACTCGATAAATGGATGCTCCCATAATTCCTTGATTTTATCAATTTCGGCCAGAACTTTGGCGGCTGGTTTCTGCTTATAACGCGCGGTCAACAGCACCGAGCTGGCACAGAATTCACAACGGTGCGAACATCCCCTGCTGGTCTGTACCGTGAGCCTGTTGTAGTTGTCAATATCAAGCAGCTCGAAGGCAGGCATCGGCGCCTCAGACAGATCAAATTCAGCATCGCTGACACCGTAAAAAGGCTGCAGGCTGCCCGCCTCCAGATCCTTTATCACTTCTAGCCAACTCAGCTCTCCTTCTCCAATTACAACGGCATCGCAATGCCACTTCGCTTCCTGGGGTAGTGAGCTCACGTGAAGACCGCCCATAACCACCGGAACTCCGTGAGCCCTGATCAAGTCAGCCAGCTGATAGGCCTCATGGATCTGGGCGCTATAACTAGAAATAGCAATTAGATCAAAAGTTCCAAGTAATTCCTGCATCTTCTGGCTCAGGTCCAGCTCAGCCATCTCCAGGTAGTGAAGGTCATGTTCGGCTGGAGTCATGCCCGCCAGCGTCAACAGACCGAGACTGGGCAGTGAAGCAATTACCTTGCTGCGCTCGACAAATCCAGGCAGGGTCAGACCAAGTTGGAGAAGCTCTTCATCACATGCCCGTACACCGCTCATTGCAACAAATCCTATTTTCATGACATTAATCCTCCTTTTAGAAGTAACAGGGTACCTATGATCAGACACAGGACGGGAACGAAAAAAAAGTGCCTGAATAGTTTCTTGTAGGCGGAAAGGAAGCAGACCAGGGGCATGGTAATGGCCCCACAGACGAAGAAAAATGAGATATAGTGAGATTCGATTATTTGTTCTGAAACAGCGAGACACACCCCGTAGGCGAGATTGATAAAAGCGATACCGAAAAACGAGATGTGGCCCAACCTGGCCATTCGTCTGGACCATGAGCCATAGCCTCCCAACCAGCCGTCACGATGAAAAAACATTCCCAACCCTGCGCCAGCCAGAAACCCCATTAATATGCCTGTCCAGGCCGCATACAAATGTAATGTCTGCATATTCGTCCTCCGTGTTGTTATCCCCTGCTGTCAGCTCTGCCGACAGCTCCGCACCAAA
>CAJQNS010000129.1 GCA_905479735.1 uncultured Desulfofustis sp. | reverse complement strand
TGAAAATGGTGATCATAGCTATCGTATTCTTCGGCCCGGTGGCACTGCAGGCAGAGTTCGTTGCCGTCCTTGTGCAGCTCCAGGCTGTGGACGTCGTGACAGTCGCTGCAGCGAACCCCGTGGCGATACATTTTTGACTGGACAAAAGAGCCGTAGACATACACCTCCTCGAGGATCTGACCGTCAGGATAATAGAGTCCTTGTTCGATTAGGGAGGGTACCATGACATCGAGCACGTCCCCGGCCAGATGGGGGTTGTCGCCAAGTTGAAATCGCCTGGAGTGGCATGGTGCGCAAATGGCGATCTGTTCTTCGCTGGTAATCCCTGAAGTGGCGACGGCAAGCTCCCCATTTTCAGCCCCAGAGCGGGCCAGCGGCGGTTGTGCCGCCCAGGCCGCATGACGTGAGCCGGGGCCGTGGCAGGACTCGCAGCCCACATCGATTTCAAACCAGGTGGTCCGGTAACTGTTGGAATCGATGTCGTAGTTTTTGACCACGTTGGTGGAATGACACTCGGCACACATGCCGTTCCAGGTCTGGCCGCCCCTGGTCCAATGCAGCCAATCGTCCGGCCCTTTGACCTCGTAGGGTGGCAGTCTATACCATTTGTTTTCCCGTGCATCCCAGCCGATGTTGAGGCTCTGCAGCCGGCCTCCGGGAAATGGAATCAAATATTGCTGAAGCGGATAGACACCGAAAACATGGGTGATTTCAAAAGTCTCCAGCGGTCCCTCCGGCCCTTCGGTGGCGACCATGAATTTCCCGTCCTGTCTGAAAAAACTGCTGGTCACCTGATTGTGCGGATCGGTGTAGTGCGCCTCATTGAAATCACCAAGCACCGTCTCTTCGGTGGCAATGTCCATGGCCAGGTCGTGATGTGACTCACGCCACTTCTCGTAAGAGCTCTTGTGGCACTCGCCACAGCGAGGACTGCCGACGAAATGCAGATCGGGCTCTGTACCGGCAGTGATGCGATAGTTGTCACGCTGCAGATAAATCAGGGGGGAGATGAGAATCAGGAGCAGGGCCGCCATGGCCACCAGCTCAAGTGGTTTTGACCAGTAGGTTCTGTCCGTCACTGCCCCGTTACCATTTCTGGGACGGCTATCTGGCTGCTCAACTCCTTTCATCACACCCGGGTCGTTTGCGACGGGTCGAACGACTCCCGTCTGTGGGCTTTTGAAACATCGATCCTGATATGACCGTTCTCGATGCGGACCTGGTAGAAATCGAGCGGTCGAATAGCTGGGGAAGACAGAACCGTACCCGCACGGTCGAAGGTCGAGCCATGACAAGGACAGACGAATTTCTCCTGCTCTTTATCCCAGGAAATGGCACAGCCAAGGTGAGTGCAGGTTCTGGACAGGGCAATGAAGCCGCCGTCTTCAAGTCGGGCAAGGAACAACATACCTTCGGGGACGGCTTTGACGTCTCCCGTGATGAGGGCTTCAGCCCGACCCGCTTCGATCCACTTTGTACCCTGCAGCTGAGTATTTCTCGTTTTCCGAGATTTCAGGATAGAGGAACCGAGCCAGCCCAACTCAATAAAAGCCAGTAGGCCGATCAAGGACCAGAGCCGGTTAAGCAGGGTTCGACGTCTGGGCTGCTCGGGATAGTCCTGCCTCAGCTGTTGATCCTGTTCCATGGCTGTCATCCTTTCAGAAAAAAGAAACCCAGTGCCATGCCTGGTCCCCGGAACCAGATGCCGATGACAGTGAGACCGCAGACGATGCCCAAACAGAGCAGAGTTACGGCCATGACCGACTCAGAAGGTGGAGATTTTCTCAGTCTCAGGAGCCGGTAAACCAGCCCGGATATAAAGATCAGGGAAAGCAACGGAACGATGCCGCGGCTCAGCCAGGGAGTGAGAAAATGTTCTGAGCCGCTTATCTTAAACACGAACTCGTCGACGATTACCCAGATGATGACACCAAGCAGCCCTGCCAAGAAAGAACTTGCCGCCGTCCACCTGCCTCGACTCCCTCCACACCAGATGCCGGGTTCCAGCGCAGCCTGCCTGAGGAAAGGAAGCATGGCCAGCAGCAGGAGCATCAGCAGGGGAACAATGCAGATGGCGAAAACCGGATGCAGGTGAAGCAGCAGTTCCTGAAGGCCCATGAAATACCAGGCGGCCTTAGCCGGATTGGGGCTTTGGCCCGGATTGGCGATGTCGTCAAGCGGGGCATCGACCAGAGCTGAAAAGAGAAAGAGCAGGGCGCAGAGACCAAAGCCAACCGCCGCCTCCCTTGAGATCAGGGTGGGTACCGTGGGAACCATTGGTGCATGTGCTTCTCCGTTTCGGGATCGCACCAGTCCGCCTGCTTTGCGAATCAGCCAGAAATGGTAGATCAGCAGGATGAGGATCAGAGGAGGAATCAAGCCCACATGAATGGCAAAGAAATTAGCCAGGGTAGCCGGCCCCACCTCGTTCGAACCCCGAAGGAGCTCGCCCAGTGGATCGCCTATCAGTGGCACGTAGGTTACCATGTTGGTGAATATGGTAACCGCCCAGAAGGCCAATTGGTCCCAGGGCAGCAGGTAGCCGGTAAAATTGGCCAACAGCACGAGAAGAAATAAGGTACAACCGATCAGCCAGTTCAGTCTGCGGCCCTGGCCGAGCGCCCCGGTAAGATAGACCCTGAGCAGGTGCAGCAAGGCGACGATGACAAGAAGATTCCCTGCCCAATGATGCACATTTCGTATAAATCCGGCCAGCGACGATCCGGCATACATAAGGATGATCGACTGATAGGCAGCCGTGCTGTCTGAAGAATAACTCAAGAGTTGAAGCACGCCGGTCACAGCCAGGACCAGAAAGAGGGTTGCCGCCATGCCGCCCAATCCGAAGCTGAGGGTGAATCTGATGGTTTCCGCGGCCACCTTTCTCGGGTGGAGATGAAAGATAAATCCGGATATGGGGGAATGGGGTTGGCGGATTTTTGCACTCATCGATGATCAGGATGTATAGAGAATCAGAAACAATCCATTGAATAAACGCTTCGCTACCACCATAAACGACTCTTGCGGTCGATACAAGCGGCAAGCAGGTTTTCTACCGTTTGGGCGTATTGACAGAATGTCTTTCCAGCTAAAAGCTGGCATTTTTCCCATCGCTTTTTATAGTTCAGGGTAGCATCGTCACAGAGTGGAGCCGGACAGAAGTTTAATCAGGAGTTTGGGTGCAGGCGAATGGAAGCAGGGATGAAAGACTATTACAGGATTCTTGGGATCACACCTGAATCGGATGATGAGCAGATACGCAGCCAGTATCGGAAACTGGCGATGCAATACCACCCGGATCGTAACCCCGAAGACCCGCAGGCGGAAGAAAAATTTAAGGAAATCGCCGAAGCCTATGGCGTCCTGACCGATGCGCAAAAGCGATCACAGTATGACGCGGCTAAGGCGGCCGGAGTGAACTGGCAGCATGACGCAGGGCAGGGAGGATTTTCCTACAGCCAGGAAGACATTCTCCGGGATCTTTTTCGTGACCCCCGTTTTCAGGCCATGTTCCAGGGGCTGCTGCAGGAGTTCCAGCGCAGTGGGTTCAGGTCCTCGAGCCGTTTTGTCCGACAGAGTTTCTTTGGCGGCAAGGGATTGTTTATCGGCGGTCTGTTCATGCTTGGCTCCATCGCTGGTCCGGCGTTAATGAAATCTGCGGGTAAAGGGATTGGTAACGGGCAGTCACAATCGTTGCTCAAAGGCCTGGGCAGGACCTTCGGATCACTGCTGGGGAGCCAGAAAGAGCAGGCGGAGCCGGCCCCCCAAACCAGGGAGTCCGCACCTGAAGATGTGACCTATCTGATGCGCTTGACCCGGGAGGAACTGCAGCAAGGCAAAAGCGTAAGGGTGGTGAGCGAGGGACCCGAAGGTCAGGAAATGCTGAGGGTCAAAATTCCGCCTGGCAGCAGAACGGGAACCAAGTTGAGACTGCGCGGCAGGGGCAAGTTTGGTGAAAGCGGCAGAGGTGATTTGTATCTAAGTCTGGAGCAGATCTGATTAGACCTCGACTCGAACTCTATTTATCCATTTTTTTGAGTAGTTCCCGCTGTTCACGGAACTGCACGATTCGTTCCAACAGCTGTTTTGATCGCCGTTTAAGTTTTTTCCGGGCCAGAAATTTAATTCGGCTCGACAACTGCAGGAATTCCTTGTTGTCGTAAGGACCTTTCAAATCTATTGCGTAGGCCCGATAGCCGTTGTCTTCCGTTCTCTTCAAAACGATGTTTTTCAGATTGATGTCGAATAAAAACAAGTCGTTGGCTATAAGGTAGTCACATAGAGTGGTGGCCACCTCCAAGAGTTCCTCGATATCGCAAGTTTCCTGGTAGACCACTACATCCCAGATCGTCTTGGCTATATCACCATTGCAGTCGCGGATACAATCACAGATCAGGCCTGCACCCCTGTCCGTTTCTGTAAAACCGTGGCAGTGGCTGATATGATCAAGTTCCTCATGGTGCTGCCGGATCTTCTGGTAGCTCAGCAATTCGTGGTTATTGGCCTCTTCTCCCCCCTCCCGGTCCGGAAGCGGTACTTTAATTATCAGTTTCCCATTTTGCGGGTGCAGATAGCAGGCCCGCAGGGTTCCGCAGCCAATCAGGGAACTGTCATCGAGAACTATCATAGACGATGGTAGGTGTCTTCATGACCGGATTAGATGATAGACTCCTGCACCGGTCAAAGTGTTAAAAGGGGGTTAAAAACTGGGTTTATGGCTGTTAATGTCAATGCTGGCAGTACTATAACAGGAAAATGGAACCATGGCTGAAAAAACAAAACGGCACATACGATGCTTTCAGGCGGGAATTGGTGGCCAACGTCAGTGTCGAGCCAGGCCATCTGAGCGACCAATCCCATTTCACTGGCCAAACGAAAATAATGTCTTCGGAGTGTTCACAGATTTTGAAAAGGAAGTTGTTCTGGAACAGGGGCTGTGTTATAAAAAGCACTTTGCTGGAAGTATTACAGCAGGAGGAGGGACAGGGCGGATTTACGGTCCGAGGTTACCCGAATACCCAGGTAGTTCGACAACTCGCAACAGGACAGGGCGAATACGAACCATCTGCATATCAGGGGCAGTAACGAGATCGCCAACCAGCCCTCCATGATTTGCCTGCTGTTCGGAATTCTTTCTGGTTGCCTATGTATCTGCGGCCAGAGGCTTATCGGACGGGGATAAATCACCTAGAAGGCAGTGATAGATGCGGCTGTCACAATTTATGCAGACCGCTTGTTTTGACGATTCAATAATCAAAAAGGAGACAGTAATGAAAAGATTAGTAATGACGTGTGTTGTACTGGCAGCTTTTATGCTCAGCACCACCGCTCTTTTTGCCGGTGCTCTGGATGAGATCCAGAAGCGAGGTAAACTGCGTGTTGGTATGGAGCCCGGTTACATGCCGTTTGAGCTCACCAACAAGAAGGGTGAGATCATCGGTTTTGACGTGGATATGGCCAAACGCATGGCCAAGGCCATGGATGTGGATCTTGAACTGGTTTCCACCGCCTGGGACGGTATCATCCCTGCGCTTCTGACAGACAAGTTTGACATTATCATGTCGGGCATGACGCTTACCCAGCAGCGCAATATGTCGATCAACTTTGCCCAGCCTTACATCATCATCGGTCAGTCAGCCCTGGTAGCCAATAAACACGAGGGAACCATAGGCTATTACAAAGACCTCAACGATCCCAAGTACACCGTTGGCTCGAAACTTGGTACCACCGGCGAACAGGCCACCAAGCGCATGCTTGGCAACGCCACCTACATCAGCTACGAGACCGAGCAGGAAGGAGTAATGGAGCTGCTCAACGGTAAAATCGATGCCTTCATCTATGACCTGCCGTTTAACGCTATTGCCAATGCCGAGAAGGGCGGCGGAAAAATCTATCATCTTGACCAACCTTTTACCTATGAGCCGCTGGCCTGGGCCGTTAAAAAGGGAGATCCTGATTTTCTGAACTGGCTGAACAATTTCATGTTCCAGGTCAAAAACGACGGAACCTATGAAAGAATCTACAACAAGTGGTTCGGCGACGACTCCTGGCTCAAGGAAATTCAGTAGAGGCTAAGTCACGTGATTGCCACTGACAAAGTGTGGCCCTGGAAACTCCTGCTGGCCGTCATCCTGATAGTGACGGCCGCAGGAATCTATGGCTCGGTATCACGCATTGATTATGAATGGCGCTGGTACCGGGTCCCGCAATATTTCCTTTATAAGGCCGAAGACGTAATTAAAACGCCTTTTGACGGGGTGGTTAAAAACGTCTCGGTCTCCGGCAGTGAAGCTGTTGTAGATCTCGTTTCTCTGGACGGGGAACAGCAGCAGCTGATTGTCGACGGCGAGACCGTCAAGGTTGATGCAGGAGAAGACCTCTTCGAAGGCGATACCATAGGTTTTGTCTACGAATGGAATATGGGGCCGCTGCTCACCGGACTCTGGACCACCATGTGGATATCGGCCGTGTCGAGCGTCTTCGGTCTTCTCATCGGCCTGATCGCCGGGTTGATGAAAATTTCCAAGAATTACACGGTGAGAACCCTGGCCGCCATCTATGTCGAGGTGATCAGGGGGACACCGCTGCTGGTGCAGATCTTTATTGCCTATTTCTTTTTCGGAACGGTTTTTAATCTCGACCGCAATGTTGCGGGAATAGGAGCGTTGGCGCTTTTTGCCGGGGCTTATGTGGCCGAAATCATCAGGGCCGGCATCCAGTCCATAGCCAAGGGACAAATGGAGGCTGCCCGGTCGCTGGGAATGAGTATGCCCCAGGCGATGATAGATGTCATCCTGCCCCAGGCCTTCAAACGGATTCTGCCACCGCTGTCAGGTCAATTCATCAGCCTCATCAAGGATTCATCGCTGGTATCGGTAATTGCCATCACAGATCTGACCAAGTCGGGCCGTGAGATTATCACTTCGACGTTTGCCACCTTCGAGATCTGGCTGGTGGTTGCCGCCATGTACCTGATTGTCACGTCGATCCTGTCACAATTTGTCTTCTATCTGGAGCGGAGGTACAGAGTCAGTGATTAGAGCTGAGAATGTCACAAAAATTTTCACTGGCCGCGGGGTCACCGTGCGTGCCGTTGACGGCGTTTCAACGAAAGTCGACAAGGGCGAGGTGGTTTGCATCATCGGCCCTTCCGGTTCCGGTAAATCCACTTTTATCCGCTGCGTGAACGGGCTGGAGAAGTTCACCGAAGGTCACGTGTTCATCGACGGCGTGGATATTGCCGACCGTAAGACCAATATCAACAAGATCCGGGCCGAGGTTGGTATGGTTTTCCAGCAGTTCAACCTCTTTCCCCACAAGACGGTGCTGGAGAATCTGACCCTGGCCCAGCGGCGGGTGCGCAAGCGCAACAAGAAGGATGCCCAGGAGAAGGCGCGGGCGTTGCTGCTCAAGGTCGGCATTGGCGAAAAGGAAAGTGAATATCCATCACGTTTGTCCGGCGGTCAGCAGCAGCGGGTGGCGATAGCCCGGGCCTTGGCAATGGACCCCAAAGTAATGCTCTTCGACGAGCCGACTTCGGCACTGGATCCAGAGATGGTCGGTGAGGTCCTCGACGTTATGAAGACGCTGGCTCGGGAAGGAATGACGATGATGGTGGTGACCCATGAGATGGGGTTTGCCCGAGAGGTAGCCGACCGCGTGCTATTCATGGATGAAGGCAAGGTGGTTGAAGAGGGCACCCCGGAGCACTTTTTTATTGAACCAAGAGAAGATCGAACAAAATTGTTCTTAAAGCAGGTTTTATAAATTCTAAAAAGATTTGTTTAGCAGGAGGAATACATGCGTTTGAGTAAAATTCTGACAACGGCATTGCTCGCTATCGGGCTCTGCGTTTCACAGGCGTCGGCCGAGGATATGAATGTCGGTTTCGTCTATGTGTCACCGATCGGTGATGCCGGTTGGTCCTTTGCCCATGATAAAGGGCGGCTGGAACTGGAGAAAATGGACGGGGTGAAAACCTCCTATGTCGAGGCCGTTGCTGAAGGTCCTGACTCAGAGCGTGTCATGTTGAATATGGCCCGCAAAGGGTATGACGTAATTTTCGCCACCAGCTTTGGCTATATGGATCCGATGCTCAAGGTAGCCAAGCAGTTTCCCGATACCACCTTCATGCACTGTTCAGGGTTCAAGACGGCGGACAATATGGGTAACTATTTTGGCCGCATGTATCAGGCCCGCTATCTCTCCGGCATGGTTGCCGGGGCAATGACCAAATCGAACACCATCGGCTACGTGGCGGCTTTTCCGATCCCTGAGGTTATCAGAGGTATCAATGCCTTTACCCTCGGTGCTCAGTCAATGAATCCGGAAGTGACGGTCAGGGTGGTCTGGACCAAGACCTGGTATGATCCTGCCACTGAGAAAGAGGCAGCCAAGTCGCTGCTCGATGTAGGCGCCGATGTTATTGCCCAGCATCAGGACTCTCCGGGGCCGCAGGAAGCCGCCGAGGAGAAAGGCGTTTACTCAGTCGGCTATAATTCCGACATGAGTCAGTTCGCCCCGAAGGCCCATCTGACCGCACCGATCTGGAACTGGGGACCATTCTACGTTGATACCGTCAACAAGGTCAAAGAAGGAACCTGGAAAGCTGAAGCACACTGGCCTGGACTGGCTGACGGTATCGTCGACCTGGCTCCGATGAGCGACATGGTGCCCAAAGAAGTGCAGGACAAAGTAATGGCCAAGAAAGAGGCCATCATAGGCGGCGAGAAAGTCTTCATGGGTCCGATCAAAGATCAGACCGGCGCTGAGAAAGTTGCTGCCGGTACCGCCATGAGCGACCCAGACATGCTCGGTATGACCTGGTTTATCCAGGGAGTCATCGGTACCACCGAATAACTCGGCAGGAAGATTCAGACGGCAGATGCATCCGTCTGCCGTCCCTTAACCCGGGCACTTCGTGAATCGCGGGATGAGCACTGATTCCCACGATTTGTGAAAGGCTCAGTTCCGTAAACATATGCCTCTAATTCGGGTCGTAAAGCGACAGGAGCCCCTCGGCTGGGGCTCCTGTCTTGTTTTGGCGGCGGCGATCGGTTTATCGCTGCTGCTCAGTGGGATAGTTCTCTATATCGGAGGGACCTCCCCAATCGAGGGCATTGTCGTATTATTCAAAGGGGCCTTTGGCAATCGCTATGCCCTGGAAGATGCAATCATAAAAGCCACTCCTATATTCCTCTGTTCGCTCGGCGTGGCCCTGGCTTTCAAACTGCAAGTCTGGAACATCGGAGCAGAAGGGCAGTTCGCCCTGGGTGCCGTGGGTGCAACCTGGGTGGCCCTGTCGTTGCCGGAGTCGCCTTCCTATGTCGTGCTCCCCCTGATGATAATCATGGCCGCAGTGGCCGGTGGCTTGTGGGGGCTGATTCCTGCCGTGCTGAGGCAGAAACTGAAAACCAATGAAATCATCGTCACCCTGATGATGAACTATATTGCCATTCTGATCCTCGACTATCTTGTCTATGGGATCTGGAAGGATCCGGCCAGCTTCGGTTTTCCGATGACACCTGAGTTCTCTGAAGCGGCCATTGTCGGCAAAATTGGCAGCACCAATTACAGCTGGGGCCTGGTGCACTGCCTGGTGCTGGGAGTAAGTTTCTGGGTTTTTCTCAAATACAGCCGCCTCGGCTATGAAATTAAGGCCAGCGGTGACAATGTCAGGGCTGCAAAGTATGCGGGTATCCCCTACGATAGATTGGTCATGCTGGTCATGGTGCTCAGCGGCGCGCTGGCCGCCTGGGCCGGATTTCTTGAGGCTTCGTCGACCATCAACAGGCTGCAGCCCAGTATCATGGCGGGCTACGGTTACACTGCCATCGTCGTTGCCTGGCTGGCCAGGTTGAACCCTTTTTATATAGGGGTGGCATCCTTTATGCTTGCCGGTCTCAGGGTCGGCGTCGAAGGCTTACAGCTCGATCTCCAGGTTCCCGCCGCCTTCGGCGGTATTATCGAGGGGCTGTTGCTGCTGACGGTGCTGGCCGGCGGACTCTTTACCTCCTATCGAATCGTGGTCACCAGGAAAGCCCATGAGCATTGATATCCTGATACCGCTCCTGGCGGCCGCGGTCCAGTCCGGCACACCAATTCTCTATGCGACGCTTGGTGAAATCTTTACCGAGCGCTCCGGAATTCTCAATCTCGGGGTCGAGGGGATTATGATCATTGGTGCCCTGACCGGATTTCTGGTCGCCAAGGCGACCGGTAATCCATACGTTGCTTTTGTTGCTGCTGGTCTGGCCGGCAGTTGTGCGGGCTCGATCCATGGTTTGGTCTGTCTGGTGTTTCAGGGAAACCAGGTGGTATCTGGGCTGGCCCTGACCATACTGGGAGTGGGCGTGGCCAACTACCTCGGCACCCCGTATGTGGGCTTGATCGCTCCCGGTTTCGATCCGCTGCCAATCCCCGTACTGGCTGAAATTCCGGTAATCGGAGCGATTTTTTTCAGCCAGGACCTGCTGGTTTACCTGACCTATCTCATTCCTGTCTTGATGTGGATATTTCTCTACAACACCCGGTTCGGGCTCAGTTTGCGGGCTGCAGGTGAGTATCCGGCAGCGGCGACGGCTGCCGGTCTTAATGTGGTGGGTTATCGATGGCTTGGGGTTCTGGTCGGTGGCTTTTTCATGGGGCTGGGCGGGGCCTATCTGTCCCTTGCCTATACCCATCTGTGGACCAATAACCTCACAGGCGGACGTGGCTGGATCGCTGTTGCCCTGGTCATATTTGCCTTTTGGCGGCCGAGTCGGGCTGTGTTCGGAGCTTATCTGTTTGGCGGCATCATGGCGCTGCAGCTTCGGTTGCAGGCCTCGGGGACCCAGATTCCATCGTCTCTGCTGCTGATGCTGCCCTATGGACTGACCGTGGCGGTCCTGGTCTTTTCTTCCTGGCTTCGAGGCAAAACCGATGAACCGGGGGCTTTGGGAACTAATATTTTACCTGCGGAATGATAACGATGATATTGACTGAAAAAACCTTAGATGAGGAAGTGCAATGAGCAGCAAAGACTATCGACGCACCTATCCTATTTCCTGGGAACAGCTTCACCGAGATTCCAAAGCTCTCTCCTGGCGTCTTCTTGATATGAGCTATTTTAAAGGAATCATTGCCATTACCAGAGGAGGACTGGTCCCTGCGGCGGTAATCGCCCGGGAACTCGATGTTCGCCTGGTAGAGACCATCTGTGTATCCAGCTATGACTGGCAGGACAAGCATGGTGAGGTGGAGGTTCTGAAAAGATTCGAAGGAGATGGAGAAGGCTGGTTGCTGATCGATGACCTGGTAGACACCGGACGTACCGCTAAAGTGGTCAAAGAAATGGCACCCAAAGCTCATTTTGCCACCATCTATGCAAAACCTGCCGGGCGTCCACTGGTTGATACCTTTGTTACCGAGGTAAGCCAGGACACCTGGATCTTGTTTCCTTGGGATGCCGAGTCCCAGTTCGTGGATCCGATTGCCGGGCAGCAGAAATAGCACCACTGAACTGATGGCTGAGGCACCCGTCATAAAGCTGGAGAAGATATCCAAATCGTTCGGTGAAGTCCGGGCCAACCATGATATCAGCCTTGATATCCATGAGGGCCGCATTCTAGCGCTCCTGGGTGAGAATGGGGCCGGAAAATCGACTCTGATGTCGCTGCTGGCCGGACAGTCGCTGCCTGACAGCGGGACCATCTATTTTAACGGCCGGCCGGTCTCCTTTTCTTCGACCGAGAAGGCCATCGAAGCTGGCATCGGCATGGTTTATCAGCACTTCAAACTGGTCGAGGCCATGACGGTGGCTGAAAATATCTTTCTGGGCCGCTCGGATAAGACCTGGCTCAGTCGCAAGGCGCTGAACCGCAGTGTTGCTGAAGTCGCTGACCAGTACACCATGCAGGTTGACGCCGATATGGTGGTGGCCGATCTGTCGATGGGCGAGAAACAGCAGGTCGAAATCCTAAAACTGCTTTTCAGGCAGTCGAACATACTTATTTTCGACGAGCCGACCGCCGTACTGACTCCCCATGAAGCGAACAACTTGTTCGAAACCATGAAACAGATGAAGAAAGATGGCAAAGCCATCGTCTTCATCAGCCATAAACTTGAAGAGGTCATGTCGATTGCCGACGATATTGCCATTCTCAAGCGGGGAGAGATCGTTGGCGTAATGGAAGCTGGCAGTGTGTCTTCAACCAGAGAGCTGGCTGAAATGATGGTGGGCAGGGAGGTTCTGCTGGAAGTGGACCACCACCCCATGGAACCGCGCCAGCAGGTTCTGAAAGTTGCTGGACTGCAGGAAGAAGGCTTGAAGGACCTCAACTTCGAGATTCGCCAGGGTGAAATCGTCGGTATCGTCGGTGTTGCGGGCAATGGACAGAAACCGCTGGTCGAATCGGTCTGCGGGCTCAAAAGAGTCGATGTAGGGGTTATAACCCTGCTGGGGCGCGACAGCCGTGACTTTTTCAGCAGTCGATCCTGGGACAAGGCGCTCAGCTATATCCCCGAAGACAGGCAGGGACTTGCCACCTGCCAGGGACTCGACCTGCTCGACAATTTTCTGCTGACCACCAGGCAGGGGTTTCAGGTTGGTCCGTGGCTGCCCGTAAACGAAGCCCGCCAGAAACTGGAGTATCTAATCGAGGAGTTCGACATCAGACCGCCCAACGCCAATCTGTTGGCCTGGCAGCTGTCGGGTGGCAATCTGCAGAAGATGGTGCTGTCGCGTGAATTTTATCGAAAGCC
Source organism: uncultured Desulfofustis sp. (assembly GCA_905479735.1). Taxonomy (GTDB): domain Bacteria; phylum Desulfobacterota; class Desulfobulbia; order Desulfobulbales; family Desulfocapsaceae; genus JABDQA01. The sequence continues at coordinate 6,591 of CAJQNS010000129.1, read as the reverse complement.
GCGACTCATCGTTGCCGAACAGCCGACCCAGGGGCTCGATATCGCCGCTGCCGAGGATGTCTGGAACCTTTTGCTCAAGGCCCGTGAACAGGCTGGCATTTTAATGATAACCGGTGATCTGTCCGAGGCGCTGGAGCTGTCCGACAGGATTGGCGTGATGTACGATGGCCACCTGGTAAACATGTTCAGCCGCGATAATGAAGAGATGATAGAGGCTATCCCGCAGATGATGGCAGGACTGGCTTAAGCAACAGAGTTCCTGCAAAATAAGAATGGAAGAACGGACAAATATGAACAAAGCTGAACCGTTGAGCGGGATATTGCTCCCCGTCGATGATGTTGATGCCTTCAGACGGGCAGCACGATTGACCGGGGCCCTCCTCAGAGCAATGAGTCTGGATACGGAGAGGATTGATCTGCTCCATGTGGTTACGGGTACCTTTCTTGCCGAATTGATGAAAGGCCTCGACCTGGCCTCGGGCGAGACTCCAGCAGCCGCTGAGATGAATGAGATGCGCCGTCGCTACCTGGTTAATACGGTCAAGCCTCTGGTTGAAACTTGTGGCCAGCTGCTCAAACTCGAGGTGGGCCAAGGGCCTTCGCGAACGATTGTCAAGGATGGCAACCCGGCCAAAATTATAAGTTCTCTATGCGACGAGAACGACTACACAAGCCTGATCATCAGCCGTCGAAATCTGGGAGGCCAGCCGGGTAAACTGATCGGCAGCATCGCTGCCGGCGTCCTGCACCGTTCCACCCAGGGTACCATCTACCTGGTTGGAGATCGCGCCCCGGTTGAGACAGGCACCCTGCTCTCGCGTTGCCTTATTGCGGTGGACGAATCGCCAGCCAGCATGAACAGTGTCGCCGAAGCGGGGGCGATCCTCTCCAGGGCCAAGGATCAGGTTGACCAGATTTACCTGGTCCATGTCCTCGATCAATCCTGCTATTATGACGAGGATGGTGAAAACTGTATGGATGCCAGCCTGACCGGTCAGAAAGCACTGGAGGCTTCCGGCAATCTTCTGGTCGAACTTGGCGTCGATCGCCAGAAAATCAAGACAGTCATTCATTTCGGTAAACCGGGAACCATTCTTGCCGAGGAGGTGAGGAGCTGCGATGCAACCCTGGTCTTTCTTGGCCGTCGGGATCGCTCGCGCATGGCCCAGGTTTATCTCGGCTCGGTCTGCACCGAGATCATTGAGAACTGCCGGGACCGAACCCTGGTGCTGGCCAGTTAACAAATTCCTCAAAAACGGTTATTATTAAAGCTGGTGGCCGCAGGTTTTTGGGGGCCGCGGTCAGGAAGGCAAAGTCCGAACTGAGAGTCTATTCTGGTGCCGCATGGATAAACAGTTGAATCTTGTCAAACCATCGACGCGCGAGTTTTTTACCGAGTCGAAAAAACTGGGTAGATACGGGGTCATTGACTGGCTGCATGGATATGTGTATGGCCGCTGGGCTTATTTCTATATCGGCATGGGAACAGGCGAGCATACGCTGGTCAAAAAGTTCAAACCAGTGGCAGAGGTGATCTACCGGGTGTTCAGATTGCTCACCGGTTCCAGCCGCAGACATGCGGGGAAAGACCTGAGTTTTGCCGATACCTATCACGGCAAGGTGGTGCCCCTGGAAAATGCCAGAAAATTGGTAACCCTGGACCGGCCCATCGAATTGCCCGATCTTGAAAGGGTGATTCCCTACAAACGAGCCCGCGATTTGATTCTGCATAATCCGGATCATATCGTGGCGCTCGAATGTCCCTGCCGATCGGTGAGAGAACAGCCCTGCCTGCCGCTGGATGTCTGTCTGATCGTCGGCGAGCCGTTTGCCTCCTTTATTCTCGAACACCATGGCCCAGTCAAAGCCCGGGCCATTACCCAGCAGGAGGCCTTGAACATTCTGGAGGAGGAAAACCAGAGAGGTCATGTGGCCCATGCTTTTTTCAAAGACGCCATGCTTGACCGCTTCTATGCCATCTGCAACTGCTGCAGCTGCTGCTGCGGAGCAATGCAGGCTCAGAGAAACGGGACCCCGATGCTGGCTTCATCCGGTTACGTCTGCAGACTCGATGAACAAAATTGTGTAAACTGCGGCGACTGCGTGTCGATGTGTCAGTTTGCAGCAATCGACCTGGACAGGGAGCCGCGAATCGATGAGCAGACCTGCATGGGGTGCGGGGTCTGCGTCAATACCTGCGCTCATGAGGCCTTGTCGCTGGTTCGTGATCCGGCCAGGGGAGAACCTTTGGAGATCCACAGATTGATGGAGGAGTATGGCAATAAGGAAATGGCTAATTAAGATTACTGGGGGCAGGAAGGTGGTGCCCTGGAAGATCTGGCTTGTCGCTTTTGCCGCGCTGCTTATTACTGTCAGCACTGAAGGTTCGGCGTTGGCGGAGAAACTGTCTTTTCGCTGGGCGATTCTCGCCGATTCGACTGAAGGTATGAGGCCGCTTGATTTCAGCGGTTCGCCGATCGTTTTTTCGGGCACCGCGCTGCAGCTCTACATCGAACACCTCAACAACTGCCACGTCTATTTATACCTGCTTGATTCGAGCAGCAGGTTGACGCCCATCTATCCACCTCAGAAAGGCTACTACGATTACGGTTTTCCCAGGGGACCGAGGCTGGTTCCGACAGGCGACCAGAGTTTTACCTTTGTTCCTCCGGCGGGAATGGAAACTATGCTTCTGCTCGCCTCGGTCGATCGATTGTTCCAGCTGGAGGAGTTAACAGAGACTTTCAACCAGAATCCTGACCAGGTGGGCCAGCAGGACCTACTCCTCCAGGAGATTGAGGATTTGCTCAAAAAAGAGGGATCCAGGGCGCAGGCGGCTGAGGGGCTGGAAAAGGTAATAGTAAAATACACTGCAGCTGAAGGAATCGAAGAGAAGCGATTCAAGGCAATCAAGGTGAAGAGTTCCGATTTTTATGGTCGGAAACTACTGATCGATCATCGTTGAAGTATGGGGTTGCCACAACCGCTGGGGACGCAGGTTATCGTGTCCCTATATGATAAATGCATTACAAATAAAGGATATTAGGGACTGGGGACACGATAACCTGTGTCCCTCCACCAAGCGATGAAATTTCTAACCACTCCCAGAATTGACCGCTGTATCGGTTGCCACTCCTGCTCGCTGGCCTGTGCCCGGTTAATTCATCAGCAGATTTCCTGGTCCAGTTCCGGCATTCGTATCCATTCGGCCGGCGGGCTGTCCACTGGTTTTGTGGCCCTCGTCTGTCTTGGCTGTGATCCGGCCCCCTGTGTCACTGCCTGCCCGACCGGAGCTTTCAGCCAAAGGCAGGGAGGCGGGGTCATTGTTCGAAAAAAACAATGCATCAGGTGTGGGGAATGTGTAGGCGCCTGCCCGGTTGATGCAGTTAACCAGGATGAACATGGAGCGGTTTATGTGTGCCTGCATTGTGGCCGTTGTGTCGATTTCTGCCCACATAACTGTCTCGAGTTTGATGACGTGGATCCGCTGACAAGGAGTTTGTACGATGACTGATTGCTTCAATGTTCTGATTGTCGATCTCGCCTCCGGCAAGAGCCGGGCCGAAATCATCGATGAACGTTCCAGTGTCGCCGGCGGCAGCGGCCTTGCCGCTCTTCTTTTCAGCCGATATGGTCAGTCTGATCAGGCCTGGGACCATCCTTCACAGCCATTTGTCCTGGCCATCGGCCCATTGACCGGGTATTTCCCGCTGATGAGCAAGACGGTATGCTCTTTCCGGTCGCCCTATCATGATCAATACACCGAGAGTCACGGAGGCGGTCGCTCGGCCCTTTCTCTTTTTTTTGCAGGTTATGACGCCCTGGTCGTTACCGGCAGGGCAAAGAGTTTGAGCTGTCTTTCCATAGGTAGCCGTCACGTGGTAATCAAAGACGTCGGTTTCATGAAGGGCTATGGCGTGGCAATGACCGGCAAACTGATCAGACGAATGTTTCCGAAATCGTCGGGACATCGGTCAATTCTGCGTATTGGCCCCGCAGGTGAGATCGGTTCAGCAATGGCTTGCGTCAATATCGACTCTTACCGTCACTTCGGCCGACTTGGCGGCGGCTCCGCAATGGGTGTCAAAAATCTCAAGGGCATCGTTATCAACGGAGACTCAAGTCGCCCCCTTCCTGACAATCGAGATTACCGCAAGGTCTATAAGAAGGTCTACGACCAGGTCACTTCCACTGATATGATGCGCAAATACTATCATCTCGGTACCGCCGTAAACTTGCAGGGGTTGAATGATATCAAGGCACTCCCCTGGCGTAATCTTCAGACCACCAGTGACCCTGAGATTGCCTCGATAAACGGAGACGTCTTCGCTGACCAGACACTGCTGCGCAATGGGGCCTGCTCCGGATGTCCGGTGGGCTGCATTCACCTGGGATTCTTCCGGGACAAGTTCAAGGAAGATGCCCGCTATCTCTACCACCAGGTACCGTACGATTATGAGCCGATTTTTGCCGCCGGCACCATGCTCGGAGTGACCGATTGTTTTGATGTGCTTCGTATTCTCGAGGAGTTTGAGCGGGTTGGGCTTGATGCGATGTCGGCTGGTGTGGCTCTGGCCTGGGCCAGCGAAGCCGTCGAACGCGGGCTAGTGTCCGAAAAGGAAACAATCGTCGCCTTGAAATTTGGCGATGCCCTGGCCTACCAGGAGGCCGCCGGCTACCTCGGCACAGGCTACAACGACTTCTATTGCCTTCTGGGCAACGGTACTCTCAAGGCGTCTGCCGTCTACGGTGGGGCGGAATTTGCTTGTGTACTCGGTCAGGAAATGGCCGGCTACGCCACTGGCCCCCTCTACTTTGCAGCCCAGGCGCTGGGCTTCAGACACTCACATCTGGATACAGGTGCCTATTCGTACGAACAGAAAAATCACCAGCAGGACGTCAGCAAAGCAGTTGATTTCCTTATCGATGACGAGCCGGGCAGGGCCTTGCTCACCTCAATGGTCGCCTGCCTGTTTGCTCGATCGGTCTATAACTCCGAAACACTGGCCCAATGTCTGGCAGCGACCGGGTTCGAGGCGTTGGCCGGATCTCTGACGGAAACGTCCGAACGGATCAGACAGCTGCGCTGGCAGGTGCGCATCGCCACAGGATTCAGACCTGACGATGTCGAGATCCCGAAGAGGTTTTATCAGGTTGCCACCATTCGTGGTCCTGTTGACGGCCCCTATCTCGACAGTGTGAAGGCCGAGTATGGCCGCCGGATTATGGATTTGGGCAGAGCCGATCCGACCCCAGATTGAGTCAGTACCCACCTATATCAGTCGTCTGTAACAGTCGCTAAGACTGCCACTTGGAATGGTGCAAGCGGGCAAACTCGGCACTGATCCTGCCGCTGCGGGACAGACCACGGGCAGACGCTGTGGCACTTGGCTCCTACGGCGGCACTGCCGGATATAAATTTTCTTCGATTTAGTTTCATGGCGTCTCCTGATGTGCTGGTCAATAATATCAGGAAAAAAGATCAATGCAAAAATTTAATTGAAAACTAAAATTGCTTTCGCATAAAGGTTGCCCCTTAATCGACCACCTCAATGATGCCAGAAAACAGAAAAACTGCTCTACACTGGCAAGAGAGGAGAGGAGAGCAGAAAATAGAGCCAGGGCAGTACAGCGATCAAGGCCAGGGTGGTGACCAGCCAGCAGGAGTTGGCCATGTCTAGGTCAAGGTCATATATCGAAGCGGCAACCAGGGCATTGAAAGCCACCGGCATGGAGGTGAGGATCAGTACCACTTTGAACACCAGGCCGTCACTGAGCAGATGCAAACCGAAAAGATAGGCCAGGGTGCAGCCGAAGACGGGGACCGCGATGAATTTGATGACGCTTATCAGAACCGATTCTTGAGCATAGCTGGAAACACTGGAGAATTTCATGCCTAAGCCAATGGAGACGAGCAGGATGAATGTACCGACTGGTACAAAAACCCCGGTAATGGTCTCGAAGGCTGGCGGCCTGGGAATTCCACTGAGATTGAGGAATAGACCGAGGAAAAAAGCGCTGAAAGCGGCCGCCACGAAGGGATCGGTTATCACCCCGAGCAACCGTTTCCAGGTGGACTGTCGCTTTTCTGAACTGCCGCTGAGAAAGCGAACCAGTGGGAAGCCTATGGTGTAATAACTGATATCCTCAAGCATTTTGTAGAGGGCGGCCAGGGCAAATCCCGCCTCCCCGAAGAAAAAAAAGCAGACCAGCGAACCCACTGAGCCGATATTCGTGAACGAGCCACAGCAGTAGAGAACGGCTTTGTCTTTGTTCTTCTTATTCAGCAGTCTTGCAAAGGCGAGCCCAAGAACACCTCCGAAAAGCAGGGAGCAAAGGCCGACCACCGGAAGAAGGACCACCCGGACATTTTCAAATGAGACGATCCAGACGGCACCAAGAAAGGAAATGGGCATGAAAAAAAGCAGCCCCATTTTCTGCAGCGTTTTGCGCAGATCGACAATTGAGATCGGCAGCGAAACAACCTCTTTTCGATCCAGGTTCTGAATTACATAGCCCAGCGTCAATCCACTTATGATCAGCGCGAGCGAAAGAAAGACTTTATCCATTGTCGGGATAGGAAAAGAGGGA
>CAJQNS010000128.1 GCA_905479735.1 uncultured Desulfofustis sp. | reverse complement strand
ATCATCGGCAACGATGCCAACCTCGGTGCCGGCACCAAATGCGCCAATCTCAGATTCATACCCGGCAACGTCCAGATTGCCTATAAAGGCAAATTATGCAATACCGGTATGCGTAAATTCGGCGCCATTCTCGGCGACAGGGCCCAGACCGGCTGCAACTCTGTTACCAGTCCCGGAACCATTATTGCCAAGGGGTCCTTTCTGATGCCCAATACCACAGCCGCATCGGGGTTCCACTCGGTAAGAAAGATTGGTTAAAGATACGAGCCTTTTGCAAAACTAATATTTTCGTTCAAAATCAAGGCATGCGAGAAATTGTACCACAGGCATATAATTGATATCCCGAGGATAAAATTTTGAGCATAACGCAGAGTTTGGGCGAAAAGATCGTTTTGCAAATGGCTCGATATGCCAACCAGATCAGGTGAGTTTTAGGGGGGCTCTGGGAGCGCGGTAAGAAGGCGCCCCAGTTATCTGGGCTGAATGGTGAGAGAGATGGGGCGTATCTTGCCAACGCTAAAGGCCGATGTCGACAGACACCGGCCTTTAGCGTTTTTAAGCAACTGCCGCGGTCTAAAACCTGCCGGACAGCTTCACTTACATGTTGATCTTATTTGACCGTGCAGCTCATATCCTGACCGCAGCACATCGGCGATTTGATCTTTCCGTGTCCATTAGGACACTTTGAAATCTGGACTTCATTGCCGTCGTCGAGTTTCAGTGTATCGTCAACAAGCGGGGCATCGCACTTTGCACAGGTCGCATTTACTCCCATCCCGCATTTGGAACATTCATAAGTTGCCATAGTACTCTCCTCTGTAGCTCTTCTTCTTGATGTCACCCTGTCTGAAGGTCAATCTCTGACAGGGGGATGACCTTTTCAAGCACCATAGGTTGCAACCACCAGAAGTCAAGTTGTCAGCTGCTGCCGGCCGCTGATTTCTTCCTTCTGAACATGGCGTTGACCAAAATTTCCCGACGGACGCCTTTGAGCTGCCAGCACTGACGGTCGCCCGGATTGCCCCGTTCCACTCTGTTACCCTCTGCATCGTGCATGGCTGTGAGTTCCAAACAATCAACTTCGATCCCGCCTGCCATATATTCCACCCGCTCACCGCTATAGCAGACGTTTCGCAGTTCTACTTCGATTCCCTCAGGAGTCATCCCTTTCACCACTGCCACAGGTTCATAGGCCTGATCACCTCGCGACGAATGGTAGAGCATATCATCGGGGCCCGGCTGCTGGTGGGCGAAATTAAGGCTCATCCCCCTGGTGCCGGTCTTCTCGATCTCCTCCAGCAAGGCTGGGGGCATCTCGATCTTGTCCGGCGTCTGCCATAGTTTCGGGTCCACCTCACGCAGATAATCCAGAGCTGCACGATAGACCCTTACCACTCCGCCGACGTAGAAAATCGACTTCATTCTACCCTCGATCTTCAGAGAGTCAACGCCGACAGCTATCAGCTCTGGAAGGCTTTTCAACAGGCAGAGATCTTTGGAATTGAAAATGTAGGTGCCGCGCTCGTCTTCGTATACCGGAAAGTACTCTCCCGGCCTTTTTTCCTCGACCAGGGCATAGCTGTAACGGCATGGATGGGCGCATTTACCCTGGTTGGCGTCCCTGCCGGTCATATAACTAGACAGCATGCACCTGCCCGAATAGGAAATACACAACGCACCGTGGGCAAACACCTCGATTTCCGCACTGACCTTCTGCCGTATTAGTCCAACTTCTGCAAAACTCAGTTCCCTGGCCAGATTAAGCCGCACCGCACCCTGCTCTACCCAAAATGCAGCAGAGCGGCTGTTGGTGACATTGGCCTGGGTGGATAAATGGATGGGCAGCGACGGCACCAGGCCCCGGGCCAACTGCAGGATGCCGGCGTCTGAAACGATAATCGCGTCGACGCCAACCTCGTCCAGTTTTATCAGATAGGCCTCAAGCCCCTCAAAATCGTCATGATGGGCGATGATATTGACGGTGACATAAACCTTCACACCCCGCCGATGAGCATAGTCGACCGCCCTGACGATATCCTGCTCGTCAAAATTGGCGGCTTTGGCGCGCAGTCCGTACTTTTTCCCGCTCAGATATACCGCATCTGCTCCATAGTGTATGGCGGTGATCAGCTTTTCGAAACTCCCAGCCGGAGCCAGCAGTTCTGGTATCCTGGGAGCGGAAGAATTCATACCTTGTTTTTCCTCAATGGCAGGTTATCGTGTTTATCTGCTGAGAGCGTGTTGCACAGCAGATCCACCTTTGTTGATCAGACTACAATAACGGCGATTGTACCATTGGCAAGCACTTCAGTTAAACAGATCGGCCTGGCTATGAGCGGCGGGGTCGACTCGACCGCCAGCGCTCTGCTGCTGAAAGAACATTATCAGGTGCACGGCTTTCTGATGGACATCGGTCAGCCCGGCTTTGATGAACAGGCCGCAGAGGTTGAAACGATTACCGACCGTCTGGGCATCAAACTCAGCATAGTTGACCTCAAGGACCGCTTCAACGATCTTGTCCTTGACTATTTCATCGACAGCTATCGGCGAGGCAAAACGCCAAACCCCTGCATGGTCTGCAACCGGGAGATCAAATGCGGGCTGTTTCTGGATCATATAGTATCCACCGGTCTGGAAACCATGGCCACCGGGCACTATGTCCGTCGTCAGGAGATCAATGGAATTGTCTGCCTTTTCGAGGGGGAAGATCCACAAAAAGATCAGTCCTACTTCCTGGCCCGGCTCACCATACCGCAACTGAGCCGGATGCTTTTTCCCCTCGGCTCAATGCACAAGGAACAGACCTACCGGTTCATGGAAGTACAGGGATTCAATGATTTCAGAGGCAAGGAGAGCCAGGATGTCTGTTTTCTCAAAGACACCAGTGTGGCTCAATTCCTGGACGCTCATCTTGACAGCCAGATGGAACCGGGCCCCATCGTCACGACTGGCGGTGAACAAATCGGCAGTCACCAAGGGCTGCACCGCTACACGGTCGGTCAGCGCCGGGGGCTGGGGCTTGCCGATCACTCTCCCTGGTATGTCTGCGGTCTTGACCCCGTCTCGAACCGGGTCATCGTCGGCAAAAACGAGGAACTGAACCGCTCAGTTCTGAAGGCGGTATCTCCCAACTGGCTTGTCTCCTCTCCTCCCGGAATAGGCGACAGATTCAGAGTTAAGATCCGCTCCACCCACAAAGGAGCATTGGCGACCATCAAAGAGTTGGACGACAAGCATATCGTTATTGAATTCGATCAACCACAGCGCGCCATAAGCCCCGGTCAGTATGCAGTGCTCTACGACGAAGCTAGAGTCATAGGCTCTGCCGAAATCATCACCCCATGAGTCCGGTTCAAGTGTTGAAAAAGGCCTATCTGAGTACCTTGGGCTGTAAGGTCAACCAGTTTGAGACAGCTGCTTTCAAGAGCCAGCTGGAACGGCGTGGCGTTATCGTCACCTCAAACCTTGAAGAGGCCGACTTTGTAATCATCAACACTTGCACTGTCACCGCCAAAGCCGGCAGTGAGTCTCGGCGGGAGGTCAGAAAAGCACTGCGACTCAACGATCAGGCCAGAGTCGTGGTCACGGGTTGTCACGCCCAGCTCGAACACGACGAACTCACACGCCTCCCGGACATTGATCCGGCCCGGCTCATGGTCGCCGGCAACGATACCAAGGACAGTCTTGTCGACAAACTGCTGGCAGGTGAGCCGCAGCTCGGCCCCCTTCAACTCGGTGACCTTGGTCAGCAGCAAGAGATAGCGCCGCTGCAGGTTGATAAGTTCGAAGGTAGGACAAGAGCCTATCTGCGCGTTCAGGACGGCTGCGAAAGTTTCTGCAGTTACTGTATTGTGCCTTATGCCCGGGGACGAAGCAGGAGTCTGCCAATCGCAGAAGTGGAGCGCCAGGTCTCGATTTACCAGCAAGCAGGACATCGAGAGATCGTAGTTACCGGCATTCATGTCGGCCGTTACGGGCTTGACCTGTCAGAGGATTGTAATATTGCCGGGTTACTTGATAGATTGTGTTACGGCTTTCCTTCAATTCGGTTCAGACTATCCTCGATTGAACCGCTGGAAATCACCGATACTCTTCTGAGCTTGATGGCAGAAGCCGGCAATCTGATGCCGCATTTTCATATACCGCTGCAAAGCGGCGACAACGAAGTGCTCAAAAGGATGAATAGGCGCTACACGAGGAAACAGTTCAGAGAGGTTGTAGACAAGTGCCGGGATACCTTACCTGATGCGGCAATAGGCTTCGACATCATGGTCGGGTTTCCCGGAGAAACCGAGGCCATGTTCGAGAACAGCAGAAATCTCATAGAGACGACCGACTGCACCTACCTCCATGTATTCCCGTTCTCAAAACGGCCGGGTACCAGAGCCGCAGACTATGACAATCAGATCGACAGCGCTGTCAAACAACAACGGGTTGCGATATTGCGCCGCCTGGGTCGAAAAAAAAGTCGAGCATTTTACCGCCGTTTTATTAATTCTAGAAGAGAGGTACTTCTGGAAACAGAAAAACTTTCCGGTGGCAACTTAAAAGGGTTTACTGATAATTACATTCCCGTGACGGTGCCCAGACCTGAAAAGCTTCCCAGGAAACCGGTCAGCGTAAAGCTTGTTGAAATCATGGATAAATCGGTTCTAGCCAGGATCGTTTAGGAGATGATTGGCGAAATAATTGCAATCGGTGACGAACTCACCTCCGGCAGAATTATGAACACAACCAGCGGCTATGCCGCCAGAAAGCTGTTCGATGCCGGCCACACCATCCACGCCATGAGCACCATCGGCGATTCTCCGGAACTTATCGGGGAGGCATTGATTCAGGCCATTGGCAGAGTTGACTTCATCGTGGTCACCGGCGGCCTCGGATCCACCGATGACGATATCACCAACGAAGCCGTATCCCAGGCCCTCAACCGTCCAACCATGCCGGATCTGGCCATCCTCGCCTGGATTAGAGAACATCTCTCCAGCCACCATGTTACCCCCAATAACCCGCTGGAAAAACTGGCCTGGCTCCCCGGCGGAGCAGAATCGTTTGATCCCCAATCCAGAGTGGCCGGCTACCAGCTCATCCACGACGACACCCCCATTTTCTTTCTTCCCGGTGTGCCCGAGGAAATGAAGAATCTGATGACCCGGATTGTTCTTCCCAAACTCATGGCCTGGCAGGAAGGGTCGGTGCTGCAGACATCACATCGCATTTACAAGGTTTTCGGTCTGGCCGAATCGGAAATCAACCGCAGAATCAAAGAGCTGGATCTGCCTTCTGACATCAAGATCGGCTATTACCCGGTCTACCCTGATGTTCACGTCAGTGTGATGATCAGAACCACCAGGGGCAAGGTGAGCAAAGAGCAGTTCGATGGTGCCTGCCGCGGGCTCGAAAAAATCTTGGGTGATGCGGTATATGGGCTTGATGGGGAGGAACTCGAATCCATAGTCGGTGCGATGCTGCTCCAGGCAGGACTGCATCTTGGGGTGGCCGAATCATGTACCGGTGGACTCCTCGCCCACCGGATCACAAGAGTTCCCGGCAGTTCAAGATATTTTCTCGGAGGAGCCGTCGCCTATGCCAACGAGCTTAAAGTGGATCTGCTTGGTGTCGAGTCGGAGAGTCTCGACCGCTATGGCGCGGTCAGCAGGGAAACGGCTGAGGCCATGGCCGTAGGAGCAAGACAGCAGTTCGATGCTGAGCTGGGTCTCTCCATCACCGGAATTGCCGGTCCCGACGGAGGGACCGATGAAAAACCGGTCGGCACCGTCTTTATCGGCATAAGCAGCGAAGAATCGCTGGAGGTTAACAAATTATCACTCTCAGGCGATCGAATTCGAGTCCAGACCACGGCTGCCCAGGCCGGACTGAATATGCTCAGACTTTTTCTGAGAAATAATCGTTCAACCTGATGGCAGATCAGGTAATCGACCTTGATGTTTCCTCCACTTCTATTTATATCTTTACGCTTGTTCTCGACAGCGAGTCAATTCGAAAAATCAGCGATCAGGAGTATCCATGAAAGTACCAGACAAGAATAAAATAGCACCAGACAAGAATAAAGTAACCAGTGTGGAAAACGCACTCAATCAGATCCATCGGCAGTTCGGCAAAGGCTCGATCATGAGGCTTGGGTCCCAGGAAGCTGAGTTGGTACCGGCTATTCCCAGCGGAGCTTTGAGCCTTGACATTGCCCTGGGTGTCGGCGGCCTGCCCCGCGGCAGAGTTTCCGAAATCTACGGTCCCGAATCGAGTGGAAAGACCACACTGGCCCTTCATGTCATCGCCGAAGCCCAGAAGCGTGGCGGTCAGGCTGCATTCATCGACGCCGAACATGCCCTGGATACGAGCTATGCTGAAAGGCTCGGTGTCAATATCGACGATTTACTGGTTTCCCAGCCCGATTTCGGGGAACAGGCCCTGGAAATTGCCGAAATCCTGATTCGCTCCGGCGGGGTTGACGTCATCGTCATCGACTCGGTTGCGGCCCTAGTGCCCAGAGCCGAAATAGACGGCAACGTGGGGGATTCTCATGTCGGCCTTCAGGCCCGGCTGATGTCCCAGGCCATGCGTAAATTCACCGGCGTGCTGAGCCGCTCAAACACGATCCTTATCTTCATCAACCAGATCAGAATGAAAATCGGTGTCATGTTTGGAAACCCTGAAACGACCACCGGCGGCAACGCCCTTAAATTTTACTCCTCCATACGTCTTGATATAAGAAAGATAGGTCAGATCAAGGACGGCCAGGAAGCCATTGGCAACCGAACCAGGGTTAAAGTGGTAAAGAACAAGGTAGCCCCCCCGTTCAAAACCTCTGAATTCGATATCATTTTTGGCGAAGGTATCTCCACCGCTGGCGATATTTTGGATCTCGCCGTCGAACAGGAACTCGTTGACAAGAGCGGTGCCTGGTACTCCTATCTCGATGAACGCATAGGTCAGGGAAGGGAGAATGCCAAACAGTTTCTGCTCGACCACCCCGAGATGATGGCCGAAATCGAATCCAAGGTGCGCATGGGATTTGGTCTACCAGTAGAGAAAGCAACGGCTGAAGAGGATTCAGACGCTTAGGAGATTTCCCAAAGGAACCCATTTTTATCCATGCTACAAACAGAACCAACAGAATTCGACGTCATTATCGTCGGCGGTGGGCCAGCCGGGCTCTTCGGGGCTTATTATCTGGCTGAAAATTCGAAACTCAGCGTACTGCTGCTCGATAAAGGCAATTCGCCGCTGAAGCGTAAGTGTCCTATAAAGGAGAATGGCTGCATGAAGTGTAAACCGTGCAATATTTTGTGCGGAATCGGCGGAGCCGGGCTCTTTTCAGATGGCAAACTCAACTTCATCCACAAACTCGGCAAGACTGATCTGACCCAGTTTCTGCCTGAAGCCGAAGCCAGACTGCTGATCGATGAAACCGAGGTGATATTCAATCGTTTCGGAATGGATGGCAAGGTGTTTCCGACCGATATGGAGCTTGCCAATCAGATCCGAAAAGAGGCCAGAAAAAGCGGCATTGACCTGCTGATCATCAAGCAGAAACATCTTGGCAGTGACAACCTGCCGTCCCATATCGCGGGGATGGCCGACTACATCGAAAACAGCGGCGTCGTCTTTCACTACCTTGAGGAAGCCCATGACATAGTCGTTGAAAACGGTGCAGTTGCCGGCCTGATCACCGACAGAGCTACCTACCGTTCCAAGAACATCATCATGGCTCCCGGCAGAGTCGGCGCTGAATGGGTGGGCCAGCTGGCCAAAAAGAACAAAATCGATGTCTCCCAGCGCGGTATCGAAGTAGGCGTCCGGGTTGAAGTGCACAATGAGATCATGCAGGATCTCTGTTCGGTGATTTACGACCCTACCTTTTTTATCAGAACCAGCAGATATGATGATCAGACCCGCACATTCTGCACAAATTTTGGCGGCTTTGTCGCTCTGGAAAACTACCAGGATTTTGTCTGTGTAAATGGTCATGCCTACATGGACCGCAAAAGTGAAAATGCAAATTTCGCTTTTTTGTCCAAGGTTGTCCTCAATGACCCGGTAGAGGACAATCAGGCTTATGGCGAATCGATCGGCAAACTGGCCACCCTCATTGGCGGTGGAAAACCAATTTTGCAACGTTATGGCGACCTTAAAAGGGGACGGCGATCGACCTGGAATCGAGTACGCAACAGCTATATAGATCCGACCCTGAAAAACGTCACCTGTGGTGACATTGCCATGGCCCTGCCGGAACGAATTCTGTCCAACATCATTGATGGTCTCCAGCAGCTCAACCAGGTCGTGCCCGGTGTGGCCAACGATGAGACCATGCTTTATGCACCGGAAATCAAGTTCTTCGCCACCCAGGTCGATACTGACGACAACCTGGAAACTGACATCAAGGGATTGTTCATGGCCGGAGACGGGCCAGGGGTTGCCGGCAATATTGTGTCCGCCACTGCAACGGCACTAATACCCGCGAAAGAAATTATCTCCCGTATTGGCTAACAGGCTGTTATAATTTTCTATTCTACACGAAAAACGGAATCTGGAAAGGCGCTGATTTCCACTTTGTAGTAGTTGACTCCGGTTAAATATACGGTATATTCGATTTCACATGAGAATGACTATCGATTGTACCAGATAAACTCAATAGTGGAGGCAGTTATGCAGAAATGGGAATGTCCATGCGGCTATGTGTATGATCCGGCTGAGGGCGATATTGCAAATGGAGTCGATCCCGATACCCCCTGGGAAGATCTTCCCGAGGACTGGGTATGCCCGGTATGTGGCGCCGATCAGGATGCTTTCTGGAAATATGACGACTAGTCGGTAAGATCCAACAACTATGGAGCCGGAACCGAAGACAACGGTTCCGGCTTTTTTTTTCACTACACCCCTGGTTCCGTGGTTAGAAGCTTGGCTGGTCGCACCCTGCCGGGTACGGTCGATTGTTATGATCACCCATGTTATGGTGTAAGCCCAGTAACTGCAAAGCCTCCGCCTAACGGATTCGAGGTCTGCATCTGTCCATTGCCGGGGGTACAGCAGCAGCTCTTGAACAAGGTCGCTGAGCGTCTATCGCTCAGCAGCAGCATTTAAGAAGAGATGGCCATTTGACTATGCACCACCATCGTGCCCCACGAGTCTGCATCATCTATTTTAGTCTCAGCGGTCAGAGCCGTGGCCTGATCAATCTGCTCGCCGCCGGACTGCGCAGCCAGGGAGTTGAGGTCTTCATCGAACAGATTGTGGCGCGTCATCGGATCGGCTTCCCTTTCTATTCCGTTTTCAAGACCTTGATAATGATGCTCTTGACCTTTTTCAGAAAACGAATTCCAATCCAGCCGCTTTCTGAGGGATGTTTTCAAGCCTATGATTTGACTGTTTTGGCGGGACCGACCTGGTCTTACAATCCAAGCGGACCGGTACTCGATCTTCTCGATCGTTATGGGGAGCGTCTATTTAAGGGCCGGCAGGTCACTCCGCTGATTTCCTGCCGGGGCTACTACAGGATGCATGAGCGGGGATTGAAAAAGAGCCTTGTACGCTGCGGCGCCCAGGTTACGGACAGCATCATTTTTCGCCATCCTGTCCCGGAACCGTGGAGCACAATCGGGGTGTTTCTGAGATCCGCCGGCTACCATCCGGAAAAGATTTCCTTGTTAGCAAAACACTACAACCACTTCGGCCACAGCGTTGACCAGCTTCTCGAGGTGAAATTCACAGGAAGCCGCCTGGGCGCACAACTCCAGAAACAGGCAGTCGCTCTGGAGAATTAACTGCCAAGCCCCTCATACATGGCAGCATTATAGCCGATATAAAGATCGTCTCCGATACGCAGCGCAGGGGCTCTGAGATTCCCGGTTCTGCCGGTCGCCTTGTTAATCAGTTCTTCTTTATTGGACGAATCCGGTTTGAAGCTCAGCGTTTTCTGCCCACTGGCAACATATACGGTACCAGCAGATGCCAAGAAGTCCCAGACCTGATCGGGGCCGACCACCTCTTTTTTAGCGTCCACCACCTCTTTAACCTCCTGTTTCTTGGTCTCGAAAGCCTCACGGGCTTTGGAGCAGGAAACTCAGCCCTTCCTCATGTATGCCCAGTCGATTGTCATGGTGCTACTCCTGAAATTCAGTTTGCCAGAGGACGCTACTTCTTCTTTTTTTTGCCCTCTTTTTTTGCTTTACAGTCTTTGCAATAGTCCTTGTCCGGCTTGCACTCTTTAGCGGAATCGGAGAGGGGGCAGCTCGAGCAATGCTTGCCTTTCTTTTTGAACTTTCCACAACACTTCTTCTTTGTTTTCTTTTTCCCGCCCATAATGGAATCTCGTCAGATCGTTTAGTTGCCAGGTTGAAGGTGAAATGACCGGGTCAATGGTTGTATCCGCCAGGAAAAATTAGACAACCACTGCTCCAACCGTGAGCAGGGCCATGGTAAAGAGCATGAAGGAATTCAACAGCATAAACAAGAACCGGTACGGAGGTTGATCTTTTAACCACATCTGCAGGCTGAAGACAACCAGCACTGCCAGGCTGACAACGCTGAGTATGATCCTGATGGTTACCGGCATTGTCGTAAACATTGCCAGCAGAGTATGAAGCACTGTAATAAGCGAAGAAACCCAGAGCACGGACAGCAGTTGCAGTTTTGATTCGGAGAACTGATGTGAGAGATTGGGCAGTGGTGATTCCTTGTAATCCGGCTTATTGCTCAGCATGACCAGCCAGAAATGAGGTATTTGCCAGATCACCAGGAGCAGCACTCCACCCAGAATTGTCGGAGAAAACAGGGGGCCGCCGCCTGCAAGCCAGCCAATATAGGGAGGAAGTGCCCCGCAGAGTGCTCCGGGAATAATGGCCCAGATCGATCGATACTTCAGAGGGGTATAAACGAAATTGTAGATAACCAGGGCCAAGGCCCCGGCTATAACCGCCACCGGCTGTGAGGTACCAATAAAGAGTAGGGTCAAGCCCATACCCACCAAAAGCTGTCCCTGCCTTCTGGCCTGCTCCGGAGCCACATACCCGGCTGCCACCGGACGTCTTCTGGTTCGCTGCATCAACCGATCCCAGCGATATTCCTGGTAGGAGTTGAGAGATGCTCCGCCGCAGGCCAGAAGCAGAATCGCCCCAAACACCAGCCAGGCCTGCCATCCCAGATGATGGGCGCTCAGGGAAAAACCAAAAAATGAAGAGAAGGCAACCAGCAGGCACAGGGGTAGTTTCGCCACCTGCAGATGGTGCCTGACGATTCCGGCCGTAGAAATTCTCAATTCGGCCGATATGGGTTCAGTTCTTCTATTCACTCCTCTGTCTCGAGCCAGGCCAGGTATTCCTGTTCAGGTACAATTCTCAGCTTGGCCAACATGTCGGCATGGGAGACGCCACAGTATTCGGTACAGAAAATATCATACTCCCCTACTTTGTCGGCCATGAACCAGGCATAGGTGGGCATCCCCGGCACCGCATCAACCTTGATGCGGAAAGAGGGAACAGAGAAACTGTGCAGCACATCCCACGATTCGATATTGAATTTGATAGCTTTGCCCAGCGGCACCACCACCTCGTTTTCTGTCTCCTTATCGTTGGGATACATGAACACCCAGGAATACATCTGCCCTGCTACATCTATTTCGAGTGCATCTTCAGGTACATTGCGCAGGCCGATATATGATTGCCAGCCGACCCAGAACATGGTCAACGCTATCAAGGTCGGCAGCACTGTCCAGACCACTTCCAGGTTCAGGTTGTCCCTGATGTCGACCGGATCAGGATGCTTGCTGCGCCGATATCTGATGACGAAATAAATCATCACTGCCGTAATGCCGACCAGCAGCAGCACAGATATGCCCAGGATATACCAGAAGGCCAGATCTACTCCTCTTACAGGATCCATAAATCCCTACTCTCCGTTATTGATTAACGAAATGCCACATCCCAGAATGTGAAGCTGATCAAGAATGCCAGGACCAGCATGGTACTGATAAACGACACCTTGATGACCATGCCTTCATATTTTATGTGCATGAAAAACAGCAGTACCAGGGTCGCCTTACTCGAGGCGACGAACAGGGCAATCGGCACGTTCAGAAACCCCCAGTCAATATATGATACACCGACTGTCACAGCCGTCAGCAGGACCAGACCGCCAAGTATCTGAGCCAGGAACCCATACGACAAAATGTGCTCACTTTCATGTTCATTCACGGACAACCCTCCAACTCCTAGAGAACCAGATAGAATAGCGGAAATACAAAGATCCAGATCAGATCGACCAGATGCCAGTAAAGGCCGCTGTTTTCAAGCATCGCATAGCGCTCAGCACTGATTTTGTTGCCTGCCACAAGTACCAGCGATATAGCCAGCAGCACCATACCAATAATGACGTGCAGGCCGTGCAGGCCGGTTATGGTGTAGTAGAGCCCGAAGAAGATGTTGAAGCCTGGATCGGAGTCGAGCAGTCGATCCGAGTTGGGGTAGAGGTCATGGTGAAACTTGGCTCCCCATTCAAAATACTTATTGATGAGAAAGGTCAGACCACAGAGCAGGGAAAAGACCAGTAAGCCGATTGCCAGCCCTTTTCTTCTTTGCTGAATTGCAGTAATCGAAGCCGCCACCGTAAAACTGCTGATCAGCAGCACCAGCGTGTTGGCGGTTCCGAAAATTCTGTTCAATTCCTTGCCGCCCAGGGCGAAATCTTCAGGGAAGGCATGAAAATAGGCGGCATAGAGAACAAACAGCCCGCCAAACAGGATTACCTCCGAGTAGAGGAAAATCCACATGCCAATTTTTACACCGGTTTTATCAATGGCCTTTTCCATACCTATCCTTTGTTTTTTGCGGCACGTGCAAGCACCCCGGAGAAATCATACGGATATTCGAGGATCTTCGGCTCCTCAACGAAGTTATGCAGGGGAGGCGGCGAGGGCACTGACCATTCGAGCGTGGTGCCGCCCCACGGGTCTGCGCTAGCGGGTTCCCTAACCCTGAATGACGCCCACAGATTTATGAACATCAGCATGATGCCGATCACCATGAGGATGCCTCCGAACCCTGCCAGGAAGTTGCCTGTTTCAAAATGCGGCAGATAATCATAATAGCGTCTCGGCATGCCCTGCATTCCGAGGATGAACATCGGAATGTAGTGGAAAATGAATCCCGCCGTGACCAGCACCGAACCAATATAGGCCTTCTTGAAGTCGTACATGATGCCGAACATTTTCGGCCACCAATAGTGGAGACCGGCGAAGAAGGCAAAGCCGGTGCCGCCGAACATGGTAAAGTGAAAATGGGCCACCACAAAGGTGGTGTCATGCACATGGATGTCGGTGCCGGCGGCGCCAAGCACCAGTCCGGTCAAGCCCCCGACGGTAAAAAGATAGATAAATATGAGCGCCATAAACAGCGGCGGCGTCATCAAAATCGAGCCTTTGTACATCGTCGAAACCCAGGAGAATACCTTTACCGCCGTGGGAATGGCCACCAGATACGTGAGCAGCGAAAAGACAAAGACCGAAACATCGCTCATGCCGCTGGTGTACATGTGATGCGCCCAGACCAGCGAACCGGCCACGGCAATAGCCATTGAGGAAATGACGATACCTTTATAGCCGAAAATTGCCTTCCTCGAAAACACCGGTATGATCTCTGAAATTATCCCCATGCCTGGAAGAATCATGATGTAGACGGCCGGGTGCGAGTACATCCAGAAAAGGTGCTGGTAGAGCAGTGGATCACCGCCTTTGGCCGGGTCGAAGAGGCCAATGTTAAGAAATCTTTCCAAAACCACCAGAACCAGAGTAATTGAGACCACCGGGGTAGCCAGAATCTGGACCCAGGCGGTGGCATAGATCGACCAGGTGAACAGCGGTATCTGCAGCCATCCCATTCCCTTTACCCGCATTCTATGAACGGTGGTAACGAAATTGAGTCCAGTGAGCATCGACGACATGCCCAGAATAAATGCCGCCGTTACCGTCAGTGAGACATTGGTCTCAGTGGTCACCGAGAAGGGAACGTAGAAGGTCCAGCCGGTATCGGCAAAACCATCTCCTGTGAACAGTGAGATCACCGCCAGCAGGCCGCCGAACATGTAGAGATACCAGGAAAACAGATTGAGCCGGGGAAAGAAGACGTCGTCGGCGCCAATCTGAATAGGCAGAAAAAAGTTGCCGAATATTGCCGGAATAGCTGGTATTACGAAAAGAAAGATCATGATCACCCCATGCAGGGTGAAAAAAGCGTTGTAGATCTCCGGCGGCATGATCGTCTCGCCAATGAACATCAATTCCAGGCGCAGCGCCATGCCAAGGAAGACGGCCAGCACCAGCCAGAAGAAGACAGCCCAGAGATACATCAGGGCCAGCCGTTTATGATCGTGGGTGAGCAGCCAGGCTTTGATTCCGGTCAGCCCGGCCGGTGATGGTGTTTCATAAAATGATTTTACCTGTTCCATATCAGTCATCCATGTTACGAAGATACACTATCCGGAT
>CAJQNS010000127.1 GCA_905479735.1 uncultured Desulfofustis sp. | reverse complement strand
GAGCCATTTGCAAAACGATCTTTTCGCCCAAACTCTGCGTTATGCTCAAAATTTTATCCTCGGAATATCAATCATATGCCTGTGGTAAAATTTCTCGCATGCCTTGATTTTGAACGAAAATCTTAGTTTTGCAAAAGGCTCGTTCTTAAAAATCTTCCATGGTAATTCCGACCTTTTCTTCGGTGCTCATCGAGTTGGCTTCTGGGGTGGTGCCGAAACCGGCCAGCCCCGTACCATTATGTATCAGCCAACGGCAGTGGTTGGCTAATTTTTGAGCATCTGGTTCGAGGTTTTCATTAAAATGGGTGATCACCGGTGCAAGCACCTCGTTCATCAGACAATGGCTATCCATGTTTTTATATCTTTTGCAAGCGCGGCTTGGTGGTATTTCCGTTTCTTGTGATGGGGATTCCCTGCATTTGCAGAGCCGCCGGGAGATATCTTGCACAGATAATCTGCACCCCGACAGGTTATCGCTGTCACTAAAGTTGTCAATATATTTCATTTCTTTCAAATTGCTTATTCAGCATCCCCAAAATCCAAAAGAAATAATGGATTAATCACTACTTCTCTGCTGGACTCAACTGAGCACAATTCTCAAGAAAAATAATCATAATGGCGATCAATCCTGGCCTATAAAATGCTTGAAAATAAAGCATTGTGTAGGTACTCTTTCCTAACATTCTGCTGTTTACTTTTTTAATATCGTTTGAGAAAGATCTTAAGTAACAAACTCCGTTTTATTGTGAAGCGGTGTTGCAGGGGTATAAAGCAGGACAACAGAAAAGGAGGGTCGTATATGAAGAGGAAAAGTTTCCGTGCAGTCGTTGTTGCTTTTTTGGCCAGTATGATGTTGGTGTCGGCCTCTCAGGCCGCCGATTTCACTTTCCACGGAGCCAGCCAATTCGATGAGGATCACGCCTTCACCAGGCTGATGCGTAAATTTGAGGAACTGGTGCAGCTCTACTACACCGGCGACAAGTCCATCGAGTTTGTCATGCACCTCAACTCCGAGCTCGGTCTTGAGAAGGATTATGTCGCCTACATGAATCAGGGTATTTCGGTCGATTATGCAGTGGCCTCCCCATCGCATATGTCCACCTTTTCAAAGATGGCATCGCTGATGGACCCACCTATGCTTTATCAGAGCCACATCCATTGGTCCAAGGTGCTGGGTGGTGATGCCTTGAATCCCATCGTGGAAGATATCCTTAAAAGAGCAGACATCCGAATCATCGGCTACGGTGGCGGCGGTACCCGCATGCTGATCGTCAACAAGCCGGTCGAGACCATGGAAGATATCAAGGATGTACCGATTCGTGTGATGGGTGCGCCGATCCAGACCAAAATGTTCAACGCTTTTGGGATGGCTCCTACGGTTATTGCCTATGCAGAAGTTTACAACGCCATCCAGACCGGTGTAATCGACGCGGCGGAGAATGAGGCGGCGGGAATTCAGCAGATGAAATTCTATGAGGTTGGTCCGAACATCGCTCTGACCGCCCATGCCATTACCGTTCGCCCGCTTTGCTTCTCCAACAAGACCTTCGAGAAGCTGCCGGCCGATCTGCAGGCTGCCATTCTGCAGGCAGGTAAGGATGCCGGGGCCTACGGTCGTATTCTCGAGTCCTCTGAGGATAAGATGAAGATGGCGCAGATGGAAAAAGAAGGCAAGCTGAAGACGGTCTATTTTAAGGATCGTGCCCAATTGGTCGAAGCTGCCAAACCGGTTCTCCAGGAATATTTTAAAGATCAGGGCGTTCCTGATCTGTACCAACAAATTCAGGACGTCGCTGGGCAATAGTCTGCAAACCGTAGAAACAATGTCCTACAGCTCTTTGGAATCGTTAAAAGCCGGGGATCTCAGGTCCCCGGCTTTCCTGTATCGGAGCCCAGGATATCACCCAACGAGGTGATGAATATTCAGGTTGGATCGTCATGAGAAAAGTACTGAATGGCTACTACCGGTTTCTGCAGGTGGCGCTGACAGTGCTGATGGGACTGCTGCTGATACCTGTCACACTACAGATCGTCGCTCGCTACCTGGGGTTTATTCCCCGCTACATCTGGACTGAGGAGATGGCGAGATTCTGTTTTATCTGGGTCATCCTGGTAGGTTCGATGATTGCGGTGAGGGATTCGACCCATTTCACCGTCGATCTGCTGCCCAAGCCCAAAACCAAACGCGGGGAAGCGGCGGCACGAATGTTTGTCGATTTCTGGATTTTGTTGACCGGCCTGGTCTTTATTATCTGGGGCTGGCCGCTGGTTAAATTCGGCTTGCTCCAGACCTCGGAGATGGCCGAACTGCCGATGGTCTTAATCTATGGTGCCTGGCCGCTGGCCGGGTTTACCTGGATCGTTTTTCTGATTGAGAAATACGTCGACAATATCAAAATCTGGCGGAGCGAGAGCTGATGGAAGCAGGTCACGTAGCGGCAATACTTTTTATCGTTTTCGGCGTTCTCGTAATTGTGCGGGTTCCGGTGGCCTTTGCCCTTGGACTGGCTTGTGTTCCGGTGTTCATGATCGATGACAAGCTGACCCCGTTTCTGCTGATGAACGAGATGTTCAAGTCCTATAACGCCTTCGTTCTGCTCGCCGTGCCGTTTTTTCTGATGGCCGCCAATATCATGAATTCGGCTGGAATCACCGACCGGCTGGTAAAACTGGCCAGGGCACTGGTCGGCCATCTGCCGGGCGGACTTGGTCACATCAATGTGGTGGTCAGTATGCTGTTTGCCGGGATCTCGGGTTCCTCCACCGCCGATGCGGCAGGAATCGGTTCACTGCTCATTCCCCAGATGAAGAAACAGGGGTTTTCCCCCACTTTTTCGGTAGCTGTAACCGCCTGTTCCTCGGTGATGGGGGTCATTATTCCGCCCAGTATCCTGATGGTTGTCTGGGGCGGTTTGATGACGGTATCCATAGGTGGTCTGTTTCTGGCGGGCGTCATTCCCGGTATGCTGGTGGCGCTCTCTCAGATGATGACGGTCTATATCTATGCCAAGATTTACAATTATCCGATCTACTCCCGGTCCACTTTAAAAGAGGCGGTGGTGGCAATTCTTCAAGCCACGCTGCCGATGATGACCCCGATGATCATTGTCGGCGGTATCGTCGCCGGTTTTTTCACACCTACCGAAGCCTCGGTCATCGCCGTTCTTTACTCATTTATTCTGGGACTGATCATCTACCGATCGATCACCATCAGAAATATTCCAAAGATTCTCTATGAATCAGCCCGTTTCGCGGCAATATCACTGTTCTGCGTTGGTACTGCCTCGGCATTCGGCTGGCTGCTGGCCTATTACAAAATACCATTGGCGCTGGTGGACTTTCTCAAGCAGTTTGGCGCTGGTCCGGTCAGCACCGGTATGCTGGTGGCCTGCGCATTTTTGTTTATCGGTATGTTCATTGATGCGATTCCGGCGATCATCATTTTGGGCACCGTGCTCTGGCCTATGGCCCAGTTTGCCGGGCTCCATCCGATTCATTTTGCCATTATCGGGGTTATCTCGCTGGCCTTCGGACTGGTGACCCCGCCCTATGGGCTCTGTTTACTGATCAGCTGTGCCATCGGTGAGGTCGAATTAAAGAAGGCACTGAAGGATGTTGTCATTATTCTGTTGCCCATGCTTGGTGTGTTGATGATCGTAATCTTGCTCCCCGATCTGATTCTGTTTCTGCCGCGCTTGTTGATGCCCAAGTTTGTCAACTGAGATTAGGGGTAAGATGCGGTAGGCAAAGGCAAAAGATTGGCCGGCATCTGTCTTGATTGATTTCTGCGAACCGCGCTGCCGGTTTGAGTTTCAGAGAACCCATTCACCATCCATTTGTGGAGTAAAACCATGATAACTGATCTGTTCGATTTGACCGGAAAGGTGGCGCTGGTCACCGGGGGTAGCAAGGGGATCGGTCTGGCAATGGCCCGGGGTCTGGCCTCTGCCGGCGCCGATATCGTCATCAACAGCCGCAGCCTTGAGGAGATGGATGAGGCAATGAAACAGATTCTGGCTGACACCGGCCGCAGAGGTCATTGTGTGGTCGCCGATCTTTTCAACCGTGAAGATACGGTCAGACTGGCCAAGGAAGCGGTGGAGACGATGGGCCGGGTTGATATCGTGGTCAACAATGCCGGCACTAATATCGTTAACCCTGTGGATAAAATTGTCGATGAGGACTGGGATCGATTGCTGGAGTTGAACCTGACGGCGCCGGTGATCCTGGTAAGAGAGCTTGCCGGCCAGATGAAGGAGCGGAAATGGGGACGTATCGTCAATATCAGCTCGATCTTCGGCCTCTGTACCAAGGCGGAACGGGGAGGTTATTCGGCGACCAAATCCGGTTTGATCGGGATAACGAAAACCATGGCCCAGGAGCTGGCACCCTGGAACATTACAGCCAATGCGATAGCTCCTGGACCGGTCTCCACCCCATTGACTGATCGTCTGGTGCAGGGAGAGCTGAGAGCCTATTTCAACTCCATGCTGGTTCTCGGCAGATGGGGTAAGCCGGAGGATTTGATAGGACCGGTTCTTCTATTAGGCAGCGATGCCGGCAGCTTCATCACCGGTAGTACGCTGACGGTTGACGGCGGCTGGATGACGCGCTGATTATCAATGAGGGAGGAAATGCGATGAAGGTTCTGGTTCTGGGCGGCACCGGTGTCATAAGCCGGGAAATCGTCAAACTGCTGATTGACAAGGACCACGAGGTGACGCTCTATAACCGCGGTAGCCGCAGCTTGCCCGTGGCGGGGAAAGTCCGGCAGATCATCGGCGACCGGGCCGACCGCGAAGGATTTGAATCGTCGATGCGGAAGGAGACATTCGATGCGGTGATCGACATGATCTGTTTCAACGAGGCCGATGCCCGGTCCACGGTCTCGGCCTTCCGGGACTCCGGGGCTCAGATCGTCATCTGCTCCAGTGTGGCAGCTTACCAACGCCCGTATAAGAGCGTGCCGACAGTGGAGTCGGAGGAATCACTCTTTGCTGATCCGGTGTTCAGCTATGCTTTTGATAAGGCTGAGGTTGAGCGCTACCTGAATGAAGAGATCGACAATCAGCAGCTGCCGGTGACCATGATCCGGCCCTCGCTTACCTTTGGTCCCGGCGCTGCGAATATGGGGGTGCTGCGCCAGAATTACGGTATTATCGACCGAATCAGAAGAGGTCGGCCGCTGGTCATGTTCGGAGACGGTTCCACCCCTTTTAGTTTTACCTTCACCCCGGATCTTGCCAAGGCTTTCGTCGGCGTTCTTGGTAACCCGGATACCTATGGCCAAGCCTACCACGCCTGCAGTGAAGAGCGTTGCCGCTGGGAGGATCTTTATCTCGAGTTCGGCAAAGTTTTAGGGCTTGAGGTCGACATTGTCCATATCCCGTCCGAACTGCTGGTTGCTGCCGACCCAGACCTATTCAGCCACCTGTTTTTCGAGAAGACCTATCCAGGCTTGTTCGACAACTCCAAAATAAGAAGTGTACTGCCTGATTTTGACTGTGATATAAGCCTGCATGATGGAGTAAAGATGATGGTCAATTGGTTCGAAACAGAGGCCAATCAGGTCGATCCCCAAAAAAACGCGCTGGAAGACCGGCTGGTAGAACTTCATGGCCAGTGGAAGGCCCAGATGGAGGCATTAACAACAGAGTAAAGCGGTCCTCAGACATGGAGGTGGACAATGACGCCTGACAAGTTTCCGCAACTTACAGCTCCGCCCGGTAGCTGCGATACCCACATGCATTTTTACAACGACTTTTACCCCACCGCCCCGACGGCGTTCATGACCCCACCCAATGCCCTGGTGGAAGACTACCGCACTGTTCAGAAACGGCTTCAGCTGGAGCGGGTTGTGGTCGTCCAGCCGACTACCTACGGTACCGACAACCGCTGTCAGCTCGAGGCCATGAAGGCTCTTGGGCCGAAGGCCCGGGGAGTGATGGTTGTGGATCCGCAAACAAGCGATGATGAGCTGCAGGAGTTGACCGATGCCGGGGTCTGCGGCGTACGATTTCATATGCTGCCAGGCGGAGCGCTGGCCTGGGATGTTCTTGAGGAAATGGCTGCCCGGGTCAATACTTTCGGCTGGCATGTCCAGCTCCAGATGAACGGCAGAGAGTTTCCCGAGCGCGAGGCTCTGCTCAAAACGCTTCCCTGCGACCTTGTGGTTGATCATGTCGGCCGCTTCATGGGACCAGTGTCCACGGTTGATCAGGCCTTCAAGTCATTGCTCGGGTTTCTCGACCGGGGCCGCTGCTGGGTGAAACTGTCAGCACCTTACGAATCCTCGGAAAGCGGCCCGCCTGGCTGGGATGATGTCAGGCTGGAGGCAAAAGCGCTGGTCAGATTCGCTCCTGAACGTATGCTCTGGGCTTCCAACTGGCCCCATCCGGGGCAGACAGATCCTCCTGACGAAGCGGATCTTCTCGATCTGCTGCTGGACTGGGTAGATGATGCCTCAACAAGGACCAGGATTCTGCGGGACAACCCGGCGGAGCTTTATAATTTTTGATCGATCGATGATGGCTCGACAGATGGCGCTGGTAACCCGAAACCTGTCAATCATGAAGTGGAGGAGCTGAAATGCTTAAAATCTTCCTGTCGCACAATCCCGAGGATTTGGGAGTCTACTTCAAGAAAGCTTACGAGGCCCTCACCGCCCTTACCGAAAAGGTGGAGGTCGTTCTAAATCCGGAAGAGAGGAATCTGACCACTGAGGAGGTCATTGAAGCAGCCTCGGGGTGCCAGATAGTGATCTGTCACCGGGCGACAAGCGGTGCCCGAAAGCTTTTCGAGGAGCTCATCGACCTGGCTGTATTTATTCGCCCCCAGGTAGACATAAGCGACGTCGATGTGGCGGCGGCATCGGCCAACAACATTCTGGTACTGAATTCGGTGCCGGCCTTCGTTCCTGCTACTGCTGAAATGGCCCTGGCCCTGATGCTAGATCTGGCCAGGGATGTGACCGCGTCGACCTTCGAATTCAAAGCCGGCAGGATGCCGCCATCTCCCATGGGCCGGCAGTTGAATGGCAGCACAGCCGGTATTATCGGCTATGGCGCTATCGGCAGTTATCTGGCCGACAAACTGGTGGCACTCGGGATGCGGGTGCTGGTCACCGATCCCTATGCAACCTGCTCAAGTGAAGAAATCGAACAGGTCAGCCTCGAAACCCTTTTGCGAGAATCTGACTTTGTGCTGCCGTTGGCTGTTGCCAACGATGAGACCGAGAATCTGATAAACCGTGAGGCGATCTCGCGGATGAAGCCCGATGTCTATTTCGTCAATGTCTCACGTGGCAACCTGGTAGACGAGGAGGCATTGGAAGAGGCGTATCGGCAGGGTCGAGTTGCGAAAATAGCCATGGACGTGGGCCGTGGAACCGATCAACGGCCTTCCAGCCACCTGGCCGAGCTCGAAGGTGTGGTTGCCACCCCGCACCTGGGAGGACTCACCGTCCAGAATGCTGAGACCCAGGCCTGGAGTGCAGTGGAGCAGGTAGAAGCGATTCTCAAAGGGGTAATGCCCCCCAGAGCCGTCAACCCGGACAGCGATTCGCGACTTAAAAAGCTCTGGCAAGAGCTGGGGATCGGATAATGGTTCAGGGAGTTTTGGCAACCGTTTCGTGAGCCGTCATAAAATCGAAATCACATCCCTTTTCTGCCTGGTTCACCTGTTCGTGATAGAGCCGCAGATACCCGCGCAGGGTGGTCGGGTCGACCGGCGGCTTCAGGTAGGCGCGCCGTCGCTCGAGCTCCGACTCCTCGACATTCAGGGTCAGCAGCCGATTGGGAACATCAAGGGTGATTAAATCTCCGTTCTCCACCAGTGCCAGTGGGCCGCCAATTGCTGATTCCGGGCTGGCGTGCAGGACTATGGTGCCGAAAGCCGTACCACTCATACGGCCGTCGGAAATCCTTACCATGTCTTTGACTCCGTTTCGGGCCAGCTTCTTGGGAATAGGGATATAGCCGGCCTCCGGCATTCCCGGTGCACCCCGCGGCCCACAGTTTTTCATGACCAGCACATCAGTTTCGGAGACTTTGAGATCGGGATCGTCAATCCGGGCAGCCATATCCTCGATCGATTCGAAGACCACCGCCTTACCGGTATGAGCCATAAGCTGCGGGGTGCCTGCCGATTGTTTAATAATGGCTCCGCTGCCGGCAAGGTTGCCGTTGAGCACGGCAATCGAACCGCCCTGGTGTATCGGCTGGTCAATAGTCCTGACAACTTCCTGCCTGAAAGCTGCAGGGAGATCGTCTATCTCTTCTCCCAGGGTTCGCCCGCTGACGGTCAGGCAGTCAAGGTTCAGGAGAGGTTTTAATTCCCTGAAAACCGGGGCTAGGCCGCCAGCCCGATAAAGATCGTCCATGTAGTAGCTACCTGAGGGCTTGAGGTCGATCAGCACCGGGGTCTCTCGGCCCATCTGGTCGAATGCCTGGTAGTCAATATCGATGCCGAGACGACCGGCAATGGCCGCCAAGTGAACAATACCGTTGGTCGATCCACCGATGGCCAGGAGCATTCTCAGCGCATTGGCGAGGGAGGCGGGGGTGATGATTCTGGATGGAGTCAGCCCATCAGCGGCGAGCTCCACTGCCCGTTGCCCGGCTTTTTCGGCATGCCGAAAGCGATCGGCCAGGACAGCCGGAATGGTGGCTCCGCCGGGCAGCATCATGCCCAGGGCTTCGGTCATACAGGCTATGGTGCTGGCCGTACCCATCACTCCACAGGTTCCACCGCTGGGTACCAGATTGTTGGTTATCTCATCAATTTCAGGGGCATCTATTTCGCCGGCTCGATACTGGGCCCAGAATCGTCTGCAGTCAGTGCAGGCCCCGACCCGCTCACCACGATGGGAGCCGGAGAGCATTGGGCCGGTAACCACGGTGATTGCAGGAATATCGGCACTGGCGGCGGCCATCAGCTGAGCCGGAACGGTTTTGTCGCAGCCGCCGATCAGCACAACCGCATCCATTGGCTGGGCCCTGATCATCTCCTCGGTATCCATGGCCATCAGGTTACGCAGGAACATCGAGGTAGGATAGGCAAATGATTCGTGCAGGGATATGGTCGGAAATTCTATCGGCAACCCCCCGGCCAGCATGGTACCGCGTTTGATTGCCGCTATCAAATCCGGGACCGTGGCATGACAGGGATTGTAGCCGCTATGGGTGTCGACGATACCGATTATTGGGCGGTCCAGGGCCTCGTCGGTATAGCCCATGGCCTTGATGAAGGCGGTGCGCAGGTAGAGGGAGAATTCGGCATCACCGTAATTGGTGAGCGCCCGCTTCATACCTTTCATATCTTTTTGGTTCGAAGTCATGGTTGTCTGCCCCACGAGTGAGAATTGCCAATAGGGGTGAGCTGTCGGGGCTGCTACTCCTTCTTGGGTGACTGATCTAGATACCACTGCATCGGGTCGAGCAGTTCGAATCCGAGGGCCAGCAGTTTTTTCTTGATAGACATCACGTTGTTGGTCAGCAGATAGGGAAAGATGGCCCGTTTCTCCGTATCCCAGTCGCGGGCGACGAGCACAGACCCCAGAGAGACATTTTCTTCATAGGCAATGTCGACTATCTTTTTAAGTTGACCCGGCTCTTCGTTTACCAGGATACAGAGCAGGGTTCCAGGCTCCTCGATGCCCATGATATTGACGAAGGCGCGCAGCAGGTCCCGGGTGGACATGATCCCCTTCAGCTGCCCCTCTTCGTCCACAACCGGCAGCGCTCCCACCTTTTTTTTACCTATTATCAGCAGGGTATCCTGCAGGGTGTAGTAAGGAGCTACGGTTATCGGCTCGGCCGTCATGATCTCGCTGATGGTGCGCTGCATCACCTTGTCCAGCGTTTTCTGGTAGGATTCTTCGTCAAGAAGCGACGATGGGTGGGCGTCGCGCATATCCCGGTCGGTGACGATCCCTACCAGTTTGCCCTCGGCATCGACCACCGGCAGATGGCGAAAATCTCCTTCCATCATCAGTGATCTGGCCTCCGAGAGCTTGGTCTCTGGGTTGACGGCGACGAGATCGGTTTTCATCATTTCGGTAACAAACATTGAAGCCTCCGCTTATATCAATAATATGAAATTTTTATCAGCATGGTGCTTGGTCAAATAGCCATCAATTTTCGTATATGGTTAGCCACCAGGACCGGCAGTATCTGCAGATCGTAGCCTCCTTCTAGGACAGAGACAACACGGCCGCCGGTACTTGCCCGCACCAGGTCGAAAATGGTGTCGTTGACGAAATCGTAGCCTTCGGTGCTCAGGTTGGTTCCTGACATCAGGTCGTTCTCGTGGGCATCGAATCCGGCCGAGAGCAGGACGGCCTCGGGGGCGAACTCCTTGAAGGCGGGAACCAGGTCGCTGAGCAGCTTCTCCCGGTACTCCTCATCGCCTCGCCCCGGTAAAACAGGAGAGTTTTTGGTAAACCCCTCGCCGCTGGAGAATCCGGTTTCGAATTCCCTGCCGGTTCCAGGATAAGCGAATGACGGGTGCTCATGAATCGAGTAGTAAAAGACCGAATTGTCGGTGTCGAAAATATGTTGGGTCCCATTACCATGGTGGACGTCGAAGTCGATGATGCAGACCTTTTCGATGTCGTATTGTTTCTGCAGGTACCTTGCTCCTATCGCCACGTTGTTGAAGTAGCAGAAACCCATAGCCTGGTTGGCTTCGGCATGGTGCCCCGGGGGACGGACCGCACAGAAAGCGTTTTTCACTTCATCGTTCATCACCGCATCGATGGCCTTGAGTACGCCGCCTACGGCCAGTAAGGCAGTCTCGTAGCTTTCACGGCAGATAGAATTGTCCTGATGTTCGAAGTCGGGAAGTCCCCACAGACAGGCCTCCTCGAACTTCATGATGTAATGAATATTGTGAACCGTCTCAATCCACCGCTGGTTGGCGGGTTTCGCGGCTATCTTCACCAGATCGTCCAGCAGTCCATTACCGGCAAGACCATCCATGATTGCGGTGAGCCGCTTGGCGCACTCCGGATGCCCGTTGAATGTCTGATGCTGCAGATACCGCTCATCGAATACAAATCCGGTCTTACCCATGAGCTTCCCGTCCTTTTTGTTCACATTATAGCTTTCCCTGGTCTCAAGGATGAGCTTCCTGCAGCCACCCTAGCTTGTGGCAGGTTGATGATCAAGATTTTTTTGCATGGCCCATCGGACAATTCATTTGCTTGCCAAAAGCGTTGAGACCCAATACCATGGAACAACCAAGCACTAAGCAGATTTGCTGATCCCCCGGGGGAGTTACCATGAAAAATAAATCAGGATACTGGGCTGACAACTACCAGCAGAACAGGCTGCCGGTCGACAAGGCCATTGCCGGAATTCAATCCGGACAGCGAATCTTTATCGGCTCATCCTCCGGTGAACCCCAACACCTGGTAAAAGGCTTGGCTGATGCCAGCCTGATGTTCACCGATTTGGAAATTGTGAGGCTGTTCAGTACCGAGTCCACTTCGCTGTCCAGAATAGCCGACAGATCCAAGTCACAGAACCTCAATATTCGATCTTTCTACCTCGGTTCAGCTAACTCAGAGAGTTTCAAAGGTGATTTGCGCTTTATCACCCCGATAAATCTAAGTGAAATTGACCGACTGATTAAGTCGAGAATGCTGCCCATTCAGGTGGCGCTGATTCAGGTGACGCCGCCGGATGATTTTGGCTGGATGAGCCTCGGAATATCGGTGGATGTGACTGCGGTCGCGGCTGAGGCGGCCGATCTGGTAATCGCCCAGGTCAACAAAAACATGCCCCGGGTACAGGGCCGTTCCAACATCCATGTCAATGACATCGACATTTTCGTCGAGTATGACGAGGATTTGCGGGCCATCGGCGAGTATCCGGAGGTGGCAGCAGCGCAAAACATTGCCCGCTACGTGTCGAGACTGGTGGATGACGGCTCAACCATGCAGATGTCGCTGGGCGCCACCTCGGATGCCAATATAACCGCTCTCATGGAGAAGAATGACCTGGGAATCCACACCCAGTATGTCACCAACACCATCATGAAACTGATGGCCATGGGAGTGGTCACCAACCGGAAAAAAGGATTCAACGAAGGTAAGATCATCTGTTCCAATGCCATCGGCACCAAGGATCTCTACGACCTTCTGGACAACAATTCGGCGGTGGAATTCCACCCGTCCAAATATGTCAATGATCCCCGGATCATTTCCCAGAACAACAAAATGGTGGCCATGAATATCGGCAAGGAGATCGATCTGACCGGCCAGGTGGCCGCCGATGCCCTGGCCTACAACAATTTCTCCGGGGTTACCGGAATCGTAGATTTCTTTCGTGGCGCCTCCATGTCCGAGGGCGGCAAATCGATCCTGATGCTCACCTCCACCAGAAACAGCGACCAGGAAAGTCGGATCGTGCCAATGCTGCACCAGAGTGCCGTGGTGGTGCCGCGTGGTGAGGTGCAGTACGTGGTGACTGAGTACGGCTCGGTGAATCTGTTTGGAAAGTCGATTCAGGAGCGGGCCATTGCCCTGATCTCCATCGCCCATCCCGACTTTCGCGATATGTTGTTTGACCAGGCCAAAGATCTCGGCCTGCTTGGCCCGGAACGCACGCTCAGAGAGGAGATGCATGCAATCTATCCGCTCTACCTTGAGGAGACCCGGTCGATCAATCGGCGGAAGATCACCTTTCGACCGATAAAAGTGACCGATGAACGACCACTCCAGGAACATTATTACGGTCTCGACCAGATCGATGTGGTGTCCAGGTTTTTCCATGAAAAGACCAGCTTCGTATCCAAGCAGATCGAACGAACCTTCATGATCGATTACAGTCAGGATCTGACCATCGTCGCCGTTGAGGGAGAATCCGGTTATGAGCGGGTGCTGGCAGTCGGTGAGTATTATACGAATCCGGAAACCAATCTAGCTGAGATCGCCTTCTCCGTGCAGAAAGAATGGCAGGGCCGGGGATTGTCCTCGATCGTTATTAAAAAGCTTGCCGAGGCGGCCAAAGGCATCGGCATAGCCGGTTTTTCCGCTTACACATCCAAAGACAACGAGCGGATGATTAAGCTTTTTCACAGCCTTGACTATGAGGTCAAGATCACAAGTGAGGGCGATATGATCTATCTTGAGGCTCTGTTCCCAGCTTCAGAATAAGAATCCCTGCCTTTCTCTGTGACTGCCCGAATGTACTTATCTTTGTGGAATATATTGAATTTGAACCGGTATCAAGATAGAATCCTTTGAATGCTTAGGTGACCGGTAAATTTTTTTCAGATCAGGGGTAGGTGGATGAGTAATTCGAGAGATCGTCGTGCTGCCTTTCGAATGGACGTGGTTTCGAAGGCAGTGTGCAA
Source organism: uncultured Desulfofustis sp. (assembly GCA_905479735.1). Lineage (GTDB taxonomy): Bacteria > Desulfobacterota > Desulfobulbia > Desulfobulbales > Desulfocapsaceae > JABDQA01. Next base: position 2,401 of record CAJQNS010000127.1, on the reverse strand, counting down.
TTTAAAAGCCGATGGGGTATCGATCAGCGGGCCGATCAGGGATATCTCCATTGCCGGCCTGTATGTGGAAACGGATGAAAAGACAGAGCCCGGCAGCGGATTTGATATCGAAATTGTGCTGAGCGGCAGGTACAGCCAGATGATCCTCGGCTCGATGAGTGGTAAAGTTGTGCGGACCGATGATCATGGGCTGGCCATCACCTTTGATCAGCGGTTTGAGTGGTTTGCCATGGTGCCGCTCTATTTCAATACGGCCACAGATTATTCAGACTGACAGGCTGGGTGTAAACTTTTCAGCCGCCTGCAAGTGTGCAGATAAAAAAAGGCGCTCTTCCTGACAGAAAAAGCGCCTTTAGTTTTATGAATCCTGCGGGTCACGGAGCCGAATTGAACTTGCGGTCCCATTCATATTCCCGGCCGGTGACGCTGTCTTCCATTCGACGGATTCGGCGATCCAAATCGTTGAACTTCTTTTTCAGCCGTTGGGCGGCACTCTGGGGTGAGTGGGCGTAACTGTCATAGAAGTCACGCTCATCATCGTTGGCGAACGATTGAGCCGCCTCTGGCTTCATCAGCAGGGCGGCCACCAGATAGATGCCAATTACCGGCCAAAATCCACTCAGCAGGAAAATGATCACCATGATGGCCCTGACCCAGAATACCTTTATATCGAAATAATCGGCTACTCCTCTGCAGACCCCCAGAATCACTCCATTCCTGGAACGGTACAGGCCCTTTTTATTGTTGCCGAAGGTTCTCATTTCTTTTCTCCTCTATCATGACCATCCATCAGGATGGTTTCGAGCGCTTCGATCCGCTGCTCCATTTTTTCCAGGCCCCGGTAAATTTCCTGGACCATCATTCCCTCGTCCTGACTCCCATGTTTCGCTTGACCAGAACTTGACTGGCGCATTCTGATAATCACCAGAACGGTGCCGCACAGCAGTCCTGCTAGCGTTACAACTGAGCCGAAGACTATGGCTACGATAAATACGGGTTGCATGATGTCGGCGTGGGCTTATGATTGACTCTGTTTGTCACTATCTGCCTGGTCATGGTATGCAGCAGACTTCATCTTGGCAAGTTCTTTTTCGATGTCGTCATCGGCTGCCAGCCCCGCAAATTGATCCTCATCGCTACTCTTTTTGCCATAATTAACCAGCTCGGCTTCGGCCTCCATTCTGTCGATACGGGTTTCGAGATGCTCGAACCTGGCCATGGTCTCGGCGCTGTCCATCTTGCGGATGTCCTCCTGGGCGCGTTTGGTATGTGTCGCCTTCTTGTGCCGCTGAATGAGTATCCGTTTTTTCTCTTTAGCCGAAGAGAGCTTTGTTTCAAGCTCCCTGATATCGGCCTGGTACTGCTCGATAAGGCTGCTGTGCTCAACAACTTCGTGATCCAGCGATTCGCTCAATTCGGAAAAACGACGTTTTTCAATCAGCGCCTCCCGGGCCAGATCATCTCTTCCCTTGCTCACCGCCAGTCCGGCCCGTTGTTCCCAGAGCTCGACTCTTTCGTCTATGTCGTCACGCTTGCGCTGCAGCTTTTTTCTGGCGGCAATAACACCGGCGCAGGCCGACTTGAGTTCGATCAAGGTGTCCTCCATCTCCCGGATCATCAGCTTTATCATTTTCTCGGGATCTTCGGCATGGTCGAGCATCGAATTTATGTTTGAACTTACAATGTCTCTGAATCTGGTAAATACACTCATAATAACCTCCGTTCATGGTAGTGGTTTTTCTGGTTATTTGCAGAACCTGTGCCACTTTGAAATTATTTAAATATATTTATTTATACCAGATAGTTGAGGGCAAAATTGCGTGATTACGGCAAGATATCAATATAGTATATTTGTAGCATATATGGTAAAAATAACTAAAATATGGTTTCAGTAACCATGATTAAAGTTGTTTACCAGGAGAATTACACCTATGGTTGATTCAGCATCAGATCGTCAGGAGGCACTTGGACAGTCCGAAATATTTCTCGATTTCCAGGACCGACTTTCAAGGGTTGCACCAGTGGACCGTCCTGTTCTGCTTCTGGGTGAGCGGGGCACTGGTAAAGAACTGGCAGCTCGCCGACTTCACTTTTTGTCTAAACGATGGGAGGGTCCGTTTGTCACTCTGAACTGTGCCACCCTGTCTCCGACACTTATTGAATCGGAACTCTTTGGCCATGAACGAGGAGCTTATACGGGTGCTGAGGGCAGACGCATAGGACGTTTCGAGGCCGCCAGCGGCGGCACCCTGTTTCTCGATGAGATCGGCGAGATCGACGCGAGCATACAAGTCAAACTGCTCCGGGCATTGGGCGAACGCACCATCGAGCGGCTCGGCAGTAACAAGCCGATCAAGGTCGACGTCCGGGTGATCACGGCGACGAATCAGAATCTTGAGGA
>CAJQNS010000126.1 GCA_905479735.1 uncultured Desulfofustis sp. | reverse complement strand
GTGACGCCCGCATCCCTGTAAGCCATTTTGGCAGCTTTGGCAATCATCTCACGATACGACAGACCTGTCGACGTGGGAGTGAAGCCGCAGATGCCCATTCCTAATAATGCAACGCCCATAGCACCATCCTTTCGTCCGGTGTTCCCCAATTCATCATACTCGGAGATTCAACCCCCCGAGCACAGCGCCCCGGAAAAGCCACTCTTGGATTTATTGGCAGAGAGTTTCTTGGTAAACAAGAAACCGCGGCATAAACATTCTATATAGGTTAATATTAACTTATGCAAACAATTAGTTCATGTCAATTCCATTTTAAGTCCTTACCTACATTTTCGCATTTTTTACATCGAGCAGCTTTGAGCCCTTCAAAGATCGCCCTGTGACTATAGGCTGCCTTGAAAAATTGAAATTTCCGTTCATAATCAAGGCGCGAATGTAAATTTAGCTGCAGGCATGCAACTATTGATAACCCTATTCTATGGATCTTCAATCCTCTTCTCCTTGCTGAACTGAAGGTGTCCTGCGCAAATCATAATCAAATTATAAATTCCCGATGTTGCAATTCTACTAATTCCACTATGAGCTAAAAGAAATAAACGGAATACAATAATCCAGATTAAATTTTCCAGAAACGTGTATTTATAATCGATATATCTGTATTCTTTAGGCAACTTATTTCCCTATCTGTTTGTTATTAAATACGCTTTCAGGATCATCGTAGGTCAAAATCGCTGGCATTGATATTGCTAGGAATGTGATATGGCATTTTCGCATTTGATGGGAACAACTCTTTTGCTTAACTGAATTAATATAGTGTTGGGTAAGCTTGTTCTGCTCTTTGTTACTCTTAGCTGAGGTTTGGCCATGGAAAGAGATGACAGGAATGAGGCATATATTATTTATTTACGAAATAATCCAGAACTGCTCAAAAATGAACCGACCTACGCATCCAGTCCGGCATTCTTACTGAAGATGATGAGGCGAGGATTATGCGCCACTGAGCAAGCAGAGATGTCGACATATAAAGCTCGCAGAGAGTGGGAGCATTTTCACATAGAAACGGCACGTGCAGTGGGGATTGAAATTTCGGTCCCAAGGCTGCACCAAGACAAGATGTCACGCTTCAATGAGATCAACTAGACGCTGCATCTTGAGACAGAGGAACGAATTTGACTAAAAAGATCTTACCAGCAGAAACTGAGATTTCTAATAAAGAATCCATCAAACATCACTTTCATGAGTGGTGTCAGAGGAACAACATAGAAGTTCCTGAAAAAACAATACAATTGTTAAATGATAATACGTTGACTTTGCCACAAAGAAATTATATCTGGAGCGTAATTGAGTTCATTGATTGAGGACAGAGGCACTTGAAATATTCAGAAAAAGGATTGCCGATGGAACCCTCAACCGAGTTCAGGCTTGTCTCAGGCAAAAGGTTTTTCCTGTGAATCCACAAACTGGCAGCAGCCCCCCGGATTAACCTTGGTCAGAATAAGGTAAGTCTGGAGCCATTTTCGTTTGATCGCACCTTCACAGGAACAGTCCTAAGTTGCAGGTTTTCTTAAATGGTTAACATTGCCAAAACAAGTGCCTTCAATTAGAGAGATGTAGAACTCCTTAACATATCAGGAAGCTAAGTTTACAAATTTGCTCGGTTGATTAGGATTACCGGAGGCAATGCCTCACCTGTAATGCACTGGTTGGATTAAAATGGTGTTGTCCATGATTTCAAGACTATTTTAGTCTCATTATGAGGTGAGCATAAGTGTTGAAATCGAGGTCTAAACTGATACATTTCAAACCATTTTAAAACACACCGGTATGTATTATAACAGGAGACAAGCATTCTTTTTTGATGCATGAGTGTTAGATTGGTTGCAGGGTGTAAATGACGGCAAGGTTTCGTTGAACGAGCTAAAGTCGATACAATGGCAGATTTCATGGTTGTTCCAGAGACTCACACTTCTATCATGAAATCCGATGACGTTCGTCATCAACTGATCAAATTTGTTAGGAAAGTGTTTTTCACATGACAAAGAAAATTTACCAGACTAAAAGATTCATAAATATTAGTGAGATTAAATTTGGAGAGCATTGTTTGGCTACCTACGGAAATGATGTGAAAAGTTCAGACAGAAGAGTGACACTATGACTGATTCCTCCCCAGTGAAAAAAATCAAATGAAAATAGGCATGCCTCTTTTGGCTAACATGCTCAATCGTTTCATAAAAAAAGGAACTTTGAGGGTGATCGAAGCCGATGGCACGCTCAACGAATTTGTCGGTAGCCCAGAGCCTGTTGCCACCATGAGGCTGCACGACCCATCTTTGCCCCTGAAAATGTTTCGCAATCCTGAATTGCATACAGGCGAAGCATATATGAACGGTACTTTAACATTCGAGAACTGTACACTTGAGGATTTTCTGAATGTGTTTTCGATAAATCGTGGTTCGATGGCATCGTATCCCATGCAAAAAGCTTTGCGAAGAGTTTCTCGCTCGCTGAGATTTATACAACAACATAATCCGATCGGCAAAGCTCAGAAAAATGTTGCACATCACTATGATTTGTCGTCCGAATTGTATCGTCTGTTTCTCGATGAAGATTTGCACTATTCCTGCGCCTATTTTGAAAATGGCAATGAATCACTTGAGGAAGCGCAAAAAAAGAAACAAAGACATATAGCTTCAAAACTCAAGTTAGAAGATGGCCAGAGTATTCTCGATATTGGCAGTGGCTGGGGAGGAATGGCATTTTACCTGGCGCAGCGTGCTGATGTTAAAGTATTGGGAGTTACTTTGTCTAAGGAGCAGTACCATGTTTCAGTTGAGAGAGCAAAGCAGTTACAATTAGCAGATAGGGTGCGTTTTGAACTTATCGACTATCGTGAGGTTAATGAGGGTTTCGATAGAATTGTCTCTATCGGCATGTTTGAACATGTAGGGGTTGCCCGTTATGACGAGTTTTTTAGCAAGATTTTCAATCTTCTCAACGATGATGGGTTCGCTTTGCTCCATTCTATCGGCCATATGAGTCCCCCTTCCGTGGCCAGCCCCTGGATACGTAAGTATATCTTTCCTGGTGCTTATTCACCCGCTTTGTCTGAAACACTTGCTGCAACCGAACGTCAGCATTTATGGGTAAGTGACGTTGAAGTCTTGCGAACTCATTATGCAGATACCCTGGTTGAGTGGAACAACCGATTTCAACAGAACAGGGAGCGCATTGTAGAGATCTATGATGAGAGGTTTTGCCGCATGTGGGAATTTTACCTGCAGAGTGTTGAGACGATGTTTCGTACAGGCGCTCAAATGGTCTTTCAAATGCAGCTGTCTCGTATTCGTGAAGCAACGGGATTGAACCGTAACTATATGTTTGAGACAGAACAGCTCTATAGGGAGCAAGATAGCCAACAAGAATAAGGTGATCTTTTAGAAAGTGGAAGCAATATCAATGTGCTATGAGCATCCACATTAAGAGGGATGGAAACAAGTTACCGCCTCAGACCTGTCGTTAGGGGTGCCAAACCGAAGCTCTTAACGTTCCATTAATCCCCCACTTTTCCTGATAGTGTGTTCGCAGCGACTTAGCTTTAGCCTTAACATTGCCAAATCGAAGGTCTACAATCCTGCATTTCCCTTCAGCTTTAGGTGGTTCCTGTCACTACAAAGATCCCCCTGTTGTCCTGACTACTTAGCTTGCCACTGGATTCATCAACAGAGGTATGGTAGATATTATTTTTTGGGGATTATAAGTTAAAAGGCCTTTATGATCCCAGTGAATACCGGATCACTGCAAAATTGTTGCCAGTGATGTCAGTCATTCTGTTTCGGAGAAGGAAAGGTGGAAAAGAGAATCGTACGGTTTGAAGATAATATGTGGCGTATCCGCACGGATACTGGAGAATTACCTCAATCTGAGCGATCCGAACTTATTGAATACTTGGGTGAGATCAGATTCCCATATCGTCTCGTAGGTGACTGCCTGTGTATTATCGGAGAAATTGACAGAGATACTGTGTTCGAAAGAATGCAGCATTTTTACGATGGACGCGCTGAAGTTTTTCCATTCTGATACCTAGGGAAACGTGCAAAACTTTGAGGGAGCCAAACGTCACACAGTTTTCCTAGTAACCGTTTAGCAAAACATTCTATTGGAGATTGCCAAACCAAATATCTGATTCTTGTAAGCTGCCGATAGTTTAACATTTCTTCTCGTCCAGATAAGGGCGAAGAATATTCCCCGCCCATGCAATCTATGCTATCCATAGAGCGTTTCAATCCACCGGATAGCCTCGGTATCATCAACTTTTCCCAGGTATCTCTGCGTCGTTGAGAGATCAGCATGGCGCAGTATGACTTTGCTAACGATCTCTATGGGCGTGCCTGAACGTGAAGCATAGGTTGCAGCATGACGTCTGAGGTCGTGAGGCTTCAATTCTATATCAACCAGATTACCGGCTTTCTTTACCATCGACCAGGCAGATACATACGAAATTGGAAAAATTTGGTCGTCAGTGCCGAAATCGTTGGCATTTACATATTCACTTAACCTTACCAAGATTTTCCGTGGAACATAAACTCTCTCTTCCGGCCTACCACTTTTCGGGTTCTGGATGGTCAGGAAACCTTCCTGAATATCACCAGACGTAATTCTTAAAAATTCGCCGATACGCATACCGCCTCTAGCCATAAGTTCTAGTATCAACCTATCCCGTTGATCTGTGGTCCGGAAAATTATTTCATCAACAGTCTCCTTGTCGACGATCCTCCATTGACTGGTCTGAGGTCGCTTGAAAATCTTCCTCATTATTGAAGTGTTGCAGGGATTGGCAAGGGCAGGCAATGAGCTGTTGATACTGAAGTTGTAGAAAGAAGAGAGTACCGTGTAGCGGTTTCTCTTGGTTGCCTGCTTGTTGTTCTTGGTCAGGCGCAGTAAAAAATCCAGCACCTCTTCTTGAGAAACGCTGGCTAAATCACGCTTTCCGAACTGGGAGGAGAATTTTGTGAGAACGTACTCGCAGGTTTTAACGGTATTTTTTTTTGGAGTTTGCCTGGTGATACTGTAGGTGAAAATCAACTGCTTGCGAAACTTTCATGATGCACCTCCTGTCGTTAGGGTTTTAGGCGAAAGTGCCTTGAGTAATTATACCCCATGGGGTGAAACACATGATCGGAAGTGGCTTACATGTACAGGAA
>CAJQNS010000125.1 GCA_905479735.1 uncultured Desulfofustis sp. | reverse complement strand
TAGCAACATCAAGTTTTGGCAAATCCAAGGAAACTAAAAAAAATATTTACTACGCCAAATTTCCTGATAAGAAGGGCCGTCAAATTTGATAATCCCGTGTAGATAAATAAAAAACATCTTCACTCTGTATGAGGGATGTTTTGAGAAAATTTTGCACCGTTAATTCTTTGAAACAATATTTGACTTGGTGATTAACATAGTGCTCTTTTGACCATCAGTTAAACCTTTGAAGATAAATTTAATAATTTCCATGTTAGTTGTTTATTGGGCACGCTAATGCTTGATCTGGGAATTGGCTGATGACGGTATCTGAAACTGAAGAGGAATTAGGTCTGCCGGAATATCAATTGGCCTATGAGGTAACGGACCTTGAGGGTAACCAACTTCTGCCTGCCGGAACTCAGCTGACCCGACAGGTCATGCAAGATCTTGCCATGCGGGAACCAGGCACTATCAAATCCTGTCGGCTGCTCGATTCCCGGCAGATTCAGGATGATCTGCTCGGCTATCTATCTGTTTCTCCCTATGACGTGATTACCAGGCATGATCCCCAGCATGCGGCCCTGCTTGAACTCGCCGGGCAAGTTCAAGTTCCCGAAACCATATTAAATTCATTTTTTCGTTTTCGCGAAACGGACATCTATACCTATCGCCATGTGTTACTGGTTTTCGCCCTGTCGATTCTCATTGCCCGGGAGTTGATCGGGGAAAAGGAAAAATTGCTCCAGGAGGTGATTGCCGGCCCCACCCATGATATTGGCAAGCTCTGCATCCCGCGGGCCATTATTTCCAAAAAGACACCACTTTCCAAAGCCGAGCATGAATATCTGAAGCATCACGCGCTTGCCGGATACGTTCTTTTAACCTATTACTTCCGAGATCCCGAAATCCTTGCCGCCCGGGTTGCCCGAGACCATCATGAAAGGAAGGATGGCAGTGGCTACCCGGCGGGCAGGTATGTCGATGATTTACTTATCGACATAGTCATGATCGCTGATATTTATGATGCCTTGATTTCATCGAGGCCTTACCGGCCGATTTCATATGACAACCGTTCCGCCCTTGAAGAACTCATCGATCAGGCCCAGCGCGGAACGATCAACGAGACGGTTGTTCGGGTGCTCGTGGCCCTGAATCGGCGCTCTAAACCTCATTACCAAAATTGCGTCATTTCCGCAGAACGCCGCGGAAAAGAACCATCGGGAAATGTTTACGGGGTCACCAAAGAGGGTAGCTGATCTCACATGCCATTTGCTATAAAGCTTGATTGTATTGACAAGACTTCAGTTATCTTGTCACACGGGTGTCGGTTTTTCGATTTTGAAAATGTCCAACGTTTTGCTGGCAAATGACTGCGATTCTCGCTGACGTTCTACTTATTCAAAACTGAGGGTGATGTATATTTATAAAAAAAAGAGATCCTCTGGCAACCCATGTTGGCCTTCGTTTGAGCAGGCTTAATCTTATTCCTGATGCTCTTTCTTTGGACCACTCCTCAAATAATTGATACTGCCAGTGGCAACTTCTGAACCGGGCAATTCATCGATGTCGATATAGATTCAGGAATCAGGTAATTACAACAACTGGATATGGAATTTAACATTGCCAGGACGCAGGTAATCAGTTTTGCCACCAAATCTATTTAGGTCAACCTTGGAGTCTACCCCCAACCCTGACTTTTTTTTGACAGGTCTCTTGAAAAAGCAAGAAGCCACTTCCTTTGCAGTATCAATACCTACTATAGAAGCGGCTTCATTGAACGCTAGCGTTGTTTCTCAATCTCTATAAGATTACTCCACAACAGCTTTAAACGCATCTTTACAGCGTGCGGTGACCTTTGACTCGTTCTCTGCCAGACATTCAAGAAGTCGACCTTCCCCAGCAGGCACATCTGCACACAATTCAACCAGATCATCTGCACACTCGTTAACAACGTAGGTTAATGCAGCGATCGCCCGCTCTAATTGAATAGCAGCGTCATAAAGGGCGTACTTAAATTTTCCCGATAATTTGTCATTATATGAGTAAAGACAGGCAGGCACCCTGTCTTTTACCGCCCGTCACCTTGACATGTCGGCACGTTACTCTCTGCCAGCATGAGGAAGAGAAAGATCAGCGAGAAGCAGGGCTATTCAGTCGATTAACCTGCTGCCGATAATATCTCCGCGAATATACAGACTTCACAATTTCAGTTCGGTGACACGGGATTATCTTCATTTCGCCTCCTGATTATTTTCTCAGTCAGGTTTGCACTTCTGGGTTCATGTTTATTGTTATTGTTAGGGTAATGACAGGGGCAGTTGCAAGAGGTGCTTTTGGCTGATAACTGATCAACTCTGTCTGAACTCTTCTAGAATCATAGTTTTGTTTCAACGTGTTCAACGCGCTCACCAAGTCCGAAAAGATGCAGTGAGGAAATCGAATTGTTTATAACTTCATATATGGAGAGAGAAAATGGCAGAAGCAAAAGGTACCCAAGACTGGCCTGAATTGTTTGTTGGATTGTATGATCGTCTTACTGGAAGCAATGCTGAGATATCCTACAGTTTTGATGGATTGGAAATCGAAATACCAAGTAGCACCGGTCCGAATTCTCCGCGTGCCACGTGGAAGTTTAATGGCACCATGAGGATCTCGACCAAGGATATATCAAAAGGTTAGCAACTCGTTTACCGGGGCCGGATTGTTCAAATCCGGTCCCGGTCATTTCTCACCCGTCCCATCAATTCTATGGATTTTTTTATGATCGCGCTACTGAGTAGGCTGAACAGTAATGTCTCAATCCAGGCAGAACTGGACATTGAGGTAAATCATCAGGCCTTTCACCTGAGTGTTAACGATGGAGAGGCGATCGTTTTAGTCGATAGGTGGAAAGACACTCTCGCTTTGGCACATCACCTAGGGTCAGACTCGAAATCATTCAAGCGCACCTACACAGGGCTCGACACTGAGTTAAAACGAATTGATATCACAGTTTATTTGCGCACACGTAGTGTTCCGATATTGGGTTCTAAAGCCAACTCAACATACTCATTCCTGATTAAAAATCTTGCACCTATTTTTATCTAAGTTCCGTCTAATTCGAACACTGCTGCCTCTTCGGTTCAGGCAGGAAAGGTAAAGGGCTATTTCCGAGCGGTAAAATTCAGTACGGCAGCTGGTTCCAGTACCCTGAAGGTGAACGACTCGGTGAAGAAGAGTTTAACCTGTTCGGCATTATGGCTTTCGTAGCCGATGGCCAAATCCTGGCCGAGGATAAGTTCAAGGTCGCCGCCCCGCTGGGATATCATGTAGGCCTCGTTATCATAACTGCCGCTCAGATAAGGGCTCAGCAGTACCTGTCCGCCGAGGATGGTCTCAGCCTGCATCTTTATCGGGTAGCCCTGAACGTGGGCTGACATCCTGCTCCACAGTTTGGGGCCGACGATGAAGCTGTAAGGACCCTCTATGGAACGGGCAGTGAAAGATGTCACCCCGTCGGCAATTCCCTCGAGCAGCTCTTCGGGTTTCGAACCGATAGTAAGGCATTCGTCCCCAACACAAAGTTTGAGACCAATGATATTTGCTTCCGGCAATCCGTGGTAGACCACCTGCTCTTCGAACAAGGCGGTTTCTTGTGCGGCTTTTTCTAGTCCCTCAAGGTCGACGTCTTTGGCGCCGCGGACCACGTTGTCCATCTCGCTAATACTGAGCTCGAAAGGCACCCGGACTTCAACAATGTGGTGCACTTTGCGTATGCCGTACTTGAGTCCGCTTTTCGGCTGCTTTTTCGGGTAATTCAATCGGCCTTCGGGAACCCCCGGGAAATCAGTCCCCATAGGTCCGTTCACGTCGAGCACCTTGCGTCCGGAAAGCATTGCCTTGAGGCTGCGGGTGGCTTGTTCGTCAATTTCGGTCCAGGCTTCCATCGGGATCGGGGCCAATTCGCGTTTCAGAATATCCATGGTAGCTGTCCTCTCTTTTTCGTTTCTTTTGGGTTTTTGAATTTCAGTAAAGCATCATTTGAGTCCGCCGATACCAAGACCGAATGCAGCATCGGCCCTCGCTGTACCCGATTGGGATGGACCGGTCTCGACGATTTGGTCGCGGCTTGGAACCATGGCAGCTAAACTCGTGGGAAGGTCAGGCAGGGAAATACCAAGGAGGGCTTTCTTTGCTTCTGTAAACAGAGCCCCGAGAGTGTCGAGATCCTTTGCTGCAAACAATTGTGTCGCCAAGGGGAAAATCTCTTGTTCCTCCTCGTCAAGATGATGCAACGTATATTCACCGAGCCCTTCTATCTTGATTGGGAAGTTGCGGTGGTCTCGCGGGAATCCCTCAGCATCCTTGATAATCATTTCGATGATGTGGTGCTCGTTTACCGCTTCGAGCGCATCGTGATCAGCCTGATTGAATCCCTCGAGGAGATCGTAGAAATACTTTTCCTCCATGGTGTGATGCACAACCAGGTGCTGGATAAAAGTATCGAACACATCCGGCTTAGCCTCCGCCTGCCGATACAGTTGCCTCAGGGTGCCATGATGTTCGATCAAAGCCTCGATGATGTTCATGTTACCTCCATGACGTGTTGGCGGGTAAAGCCCTGGCTGTATTAATGCTCTCTGGTTACCGGTGCGGCCGGCCCCGCTATGATGAGTGATGGCGATTGCCATATTCCCAGTTTTAAGTTCACATCCACTGGCGACCAAATATTCAGAGAATCTGCCTACTATACCAGATGCATCGAAAAATAAATTAGGTAACGATTAAATTACTATTAAGGCGTCGTAAAATTTGATCGGCACTCGTTTGCGAGCCTATCGATTCACGAAGTAAGTGATTTTAGGAGCTGACCCAGTCTTGTAAAGCTAGTGAACGTTCATTTTCATAATTTTTGATTTAAATTCAAAATTTTGCAAGATAAGGATTCAGTATATATTTTTCCTGCTTATCTCCAATTTGGACTTTCACATCTTCTTGGAAATATTGCCTTTATATGCACAATCAGGAAATATTATTGTCGAAAAAATCAACATGGTGAATTGTTTTTGTGCAAAAAGTCATTAATATAATTATGTGGTACATGCCTTATGTATCATCGGGTGGTGCAGACCCCTTCTTTCTCCTTCACTCTCGAAAAAGCTGCACCACCCTTTTTATATATATCCTCTACGCTATTGATCTCACACCGACCTGGTAGGACAAGCCTCTCTTCGACAAAATACAAAATTAGATTGATCTGAATTTAGGAGTAACTCAAAGCATCTTCACTTCGGCGGCACCATAAAAAATGATTATCACTCTTGGTGACCATGAGCGAAAATTTTCGATTACCAAGGAGGATACATAATGGCGGAAGACAGTTATGATCTGATTATCGCAGGCGGCGGGCCGGCTGGCCTGTCCGCCGGGATCTATGCGAAACGGGCGGCGCTGAATACGGTGCTCATAGAAAAAAGTGTGGTAGGTGGCCAGGTGGCAATCACCAAGGGGGTCGAGAACTATCCGGGGTTTATCGAAATCGAGGGCTTCGACCTGTGCAATAAGTTCCTGGAACACGCCAAGTCCTACGACCTGGAGATTGTAAATAAGAAGATCGAGGCGATCGAGCCAGATATCGAGCACCATCGTGTCCGCTTGGCCGACGGCACCTTGCTGAAGGCTAATGCGGTTATTATTGCAACCGGAGGTACCGCGCGAAAACTCGAGGTAGAGGGCGAGGAAGAAAATTTCGGCAAGGGGGTTTCCTATTGCGCCACCTGTGATGGCTTCTTCTTCAGGGGTAAAACGGTCGCGGTAGTTGGCGGCGGGGACACCGCCTTGGAAGACGCCCTCTATCTCGCCAAAATCACCAGCAAAGTCTACCTGATCCACCGCCGAGATGAGTTTCGCGGCAGCCGGATTCTGCAACAACGGGTCTTTGCCGATCCCAATATCGAGATCATCTTCGATACCGTCGTTAGATCGATCGACTCAGACGACGACGGTGTCAAAGGGCTATCGCTCGAGAACGTGAAAAAAGGAAAACTGTCAGCCCTTGAAGTCGAAGGGGTGTTCATCTTCGTTGGTTTTTCACCAAACAACGGGTTAGTGCCGGCCGGCATAAAAAAAAACCGGACCGGATATGTGATTACCGACGAGAAGTGCGAGACTGCGATACCGGGAATTTTTGCGATCGGCGATATCCGCCAGAAATACGCCAACCAGATAGTTCTGGCCGCGGCGGACGGTTGTACTGCGGCTCTTGCAGCAGCCCACTACGTTGAGACCCGTACCTAGGCCTAACAACACTCCAGGTATACTAAACAATTCCTAATACCATTTCCCTTGGTTTCGACATTGCCTTTGACCTGCCCCACCTAACCGGTCCACCCTTAAGTCCCAGTGAATCAGGACAGGTGGGCTATTCCCCTAAGCTGATTCTGTATGGTTCACCAGCACCGCATGCGGTGCTGGTGGTTGGTAGTTTAATGAACTGTGCGGACGAATGGTATTATACTGGTTCCGTCATTGCTCAATCAATATCTGTGCTTCTTTTAGTGTGTAAAAGATTTCTCCGTTAAGCAACTCATCTCGGAGCTTACCGTTGAACGACTCATTGCAACCGTTCTCCCATGGGCTGCCAGGTTCAATAAATAATGTTTTTACCTTGAGCCTAGCTAACCACTTCCTCACTAAATTAGTAGTAAATTCTGATCCATTGTCTGAACGAATATAATCGGGCAGACCTTTTATTATAAAAAGATCCAGCATGGTATCGATAACATCGGTCGAGTTGAGTTTGCGTGCAACTTAAATGGTAAGGCACTCCCTGGTGTACTCATCTATGATGGTCAACATCCTAAACCGTTTACCATCATGGGTGCGATCCATGACAAAATCATAGGCCCAGACATGATTTCTGTACTGTGGTCGTTTACGGATACAGTCACCGTCATTGAGCCACAGCCTTCTTCTTTTGGGTTGTTTCTGGGGGACTTTCAGCCCCTCTCGTCGCCAGATACGTTCGACACGTTTGTGATTCAACTGCCAGCCATCATTTCTCAGCAGTGCCGTGATTATTCTGTATCCATATCTGCCGAAATGGAGAGCAAGGCTCATAATTGCCTCGGTCAAGAGTGATTCATCATCTCGTGGCTTTACCTGGTGGCGCTGATGTGATGAAGATCCAGTACTTGTTGGGATACAGCCGGATCAAGACGACGCTGCGCTATGCGAGGCTTTCGAATCAGCGGGCTCGAATGGACTTCTACCAGTCAATGGACCGGGGCGTGGAAGTAAAGGGCAATGTGGCCTCGTTCAACGTCTTGTGGTGATCCACGCCGTCCGGTACCGGACGGCGTGACAAAGACAAAAACCTTGACCTAAAAGCTCATAAGGAAAAATAATAGGGGAATATAACTAACTAAAACAAATACAAAAAAAGGGTTGTTACGTATACAAACTGATTATCTGAGAATTGAACAAACTGGTCCAAACGAGAGGTTTCCCCAGGCAGGGTTCGACATCTTGGAAATCTGAAGAAATAGGATAATCAGGAAGCATCTTAAGTTTGAGCATGGCCATCCACAATGAGACCTTACCACTGCCTATCCTATTTGACCGCTTCTTTCCAATCCCTTAGAATGAGGCAAAATCATTCTCTTACCTGATGACGATTCATCTCAACGTGTCGAAGTTGAAATCAGGTAGAGATTGCCTTGACGAATCTTACATTCACTTACAGGAATGTACAGCCCGAGATAAAATGTGGGCATGTAAGGTGCAATATCACTAGACACAAATACTACAGGCGTTCTCCGGTCGTTTGTAATTTCGCGCTTTTCCTATTACTATTTTTAATAGTATAATCGAAATGTTAGATGGATGAATGATTGTAAAAATACGTTTATCTTTACTATGGCGACACAAAACACTTCTATGTATCTATCAATTGTCCGGAAAATTGCTTCTTTTCCTATAGCTAAGCAGTTTGCTGTGCTTCTTGTATTCCTTACCTGTACCCTCTTTTCTTTTTTTTCCAATCCTGCCTTTGCCCAGGCAGGATCAGAGTCATCGGTAACATTGCAAAAACCAGAAGACAGTCATGTTGTTCTTACCCCTGAAGAACAGACCTGGCTGAAAGCACACCCGAATATTGTGCTGGGCTATGCCGATAGCCAGGAACCCCAGCTTATTGTCAATCCGGATGGCTCCTACAGCGGCATTGTGGTTGATCTGCTGGATGAGCTGAATCGGCGTCTCGGTACGGCAATCCGGCTGGAGGCCTATCCGGTTGAGAAACTTATTGAAAAGGCGAAGAAACGTGAAATAGACGGCATCCTCAATCTTCATCCGGGCTATGCCGAGCGATTGGAAATGCTGAAGACGAACGGGTATTTCCAGAATTTCCCGGCAATATTTGCCCGCAGAGACCTTGTCTTCCTCAGTCCGGATGATATCGCCGGCAAGACGGTCGCCCTAGTTGACAAGGTTTACTTCTCAGAAAAACTGATCAGGGAATATGAAGATCAGGCCACCATCAAACGGGTAACGAGTGCCCTGGAGGGATTGGAAAGCCTTGGAAATGGCGAGGCCGATATATTCATCGGTGTCTCCCACAATTCATATCTTATTTCAAAATACCAGCTTTATGATATCGCCGTAAAATATATCTATACCGATTTCTCGGACAAAACGGTCATTGCCATCAGGCCGGACTGGCCGATACTGGTCGAAATATTGAACAAAGGGCTCGCCACCTTCTCTGATACTGATCTCAATCTGATTGTCGCCAGATGGGTCCAGCTGCCGGGTTTACAGCAAAGATTTGCTCTTACTGCCGAGGAACGTGGCTGGCTCGGCCGCAAACATATTGTCAGGGTTCGTGTCGTCGACCGCCCTCCTTATATCTATCTCGACAAGGGCAAGCCCGTTGGCCTTGCAGTTGACTTACTTGACGAGGTCTCCCGTCATACGGGGATAGGTTTTCGTTATGTGGTGCCTTCCCCTTCTTTTAAAGAAGATCTTGACGGACTCATACAACAAACGGGGCCCGATCTCATCGTAACAATTACGCCTACCCGGGAACGTGAAAGCACCATTCTTTTTACAAAGCCCTATTCATCTTCTAAAAAGTTCATTTTCACCAGGAACGACGTACCATTCGTTGCTTCTCTTGAGGCGTTGAATGATAAAACAGTGGCGGTGATAGAAGGTTTTATCGTCCATGATATTCTTGCCCGGGATTACCCAAATATCGATTTACTGCTCTTTAAGAACGGTAAAGACGCCCTCAACGCTGTTTCTTCGGGAACGGCATATGCTTTTATCGACAGTTTAGTAACCACACCTGCCATGATAAACAGGTTTGGATTTGCAAATCTGAGAGCAAATGCGCCGGCAAGCTCTATTCCCGTTTCTTCCGCAAACATGGGGGTGCGAAACGACTGGCCTGAATTGCGGGATCTTTTGAACAAAGTGTTTGACACGATTCCGCCGGAAAAGATGAGCTCTCTCGTGAATAAATGGTCTACCATTAAATTTGATCACGGAATCCGAACCTCGGACATTTTGAAATGGGTCCTTGCGGTAACCGGCGTCGCGGCAGTTATTATCTTGTTGTTTGTGGGATGGAACCGACAGCTCGCCAGAAGAGTGCAGTGGCGTACCGCCGAATTACAGGATACGGTCCAGTCACTGGCAACGCAAGTAAAAGAGAGGGAAGCAGCCGAGAAAGCATTGGCGGCAAAGGAAGCTGAAGAACTGGCTATGATCAATGCCGTCAATAACCCGTTCTTCCTGATGGAAACCGATGGCACCATTGTCGTCGCCAATCAAGGTATGGCAAAAATGTACGGCAAAGAAGCCAGTGACCTGATCGGCACCAATACGTACGACTATCTACCTGAAGACATTGCAGAAAACAGGAAGAAACATGTCGAGCAAGCCGTTTCTTCCGGTGAGGTGTATGTCTTTGAGGATGATCGTTCAGGGCGCATAATGGAACACCGGCTCTATCCGATCAAGGAGGAGTCCGGGGTGGTACATAAGCTGGCCGTATTTGCCACCGATATCACCAACGAGGTTGTTACTCAGCAGCTTCTCAAGACGAGCGAGGAGCAATTTCGTTCACTGGTCGAGCAGTCTCCACTTTCGGTTCAAATTTTCGACCCTGATGGCACGATTTCCATGGTTAACCAGGCGTGGATGGACCTCTGGGAAATTCCAGATGATTCGCTGCCGGAGGTTCTTGAGAAATATAATATCCTGGAAGATGAGGAAGCGAGGAAAAGAGGACTGATGCCTTTTATTGAGCAGGTCTTTGAAGGTCATAACGTGGTGATGCCGGTTATTGAATATGATGCCTCAATCACCATGGCAGAAATTGAGGTAGCCGGGGTGAAAGGGAGAAAACGATATATCCAGTTGCGTATGTACCCAGTCAAAGACATCCGGGGAACAGTGGTCAGTGTAGTGGGCATCGAAGAAGATTTCACTGAGCAGAAACGGGCGGAAGACGCTTTGCGCCAGAGCCACGACTACCTCAAACATGTGACCGGTACCGTGCCGGATGCCATCTTCTCGGTGAAGATGCCACAGAGAATCATTGAATGGGCCGATGATTCATTCCAGGTGCTGGGCTACGACCCCGAAGAGTATATCGGCCATTCAGCGGAAATATTCTACCGTAATCCTGATGATTTTCGTCAGGTGGGCAGGTTACTGGCTGAGGCGATTTCCGCCGGTGAGCAGATGGTTCATGCCGAGGTGGAGTTGCGTCGAAAAAAAGGTGAGGTTTTCCCGGCGGAACTCAGCTCTACCCTGTTTCGTGAAAACGGGGAAGTGACCAGTTTGACGGCTCTTGTCAGGGACATCACCGAGCGGAAACAAGCTGAAGAAAAAATTGCCCAGTACCAGGATCGGCTCAAGGCCCTGGCCTCGCAGCTGACCATCGCCGAGGAAAAAGAACGAAGACGGCTGGCAGCTGAACTTCATGATCATGTCGGCCAGTCACTCGTTTTTTCCCGCATACAATTGTCGGGTATAATGGAGCAGACATCTGATGAGAGTCTTAAAGAATCAATTGATGAGGTGTCGCAATCATTGCTGGAGATTATCAAAGATACCAGAGAACTGGTATTTGATTTGAGTTCACCTCTGCTTCATGAGGTCGGGTTGTCGGCAGCAACTTCTCAGTGGTTGAGCAAAGATATTGGCGAGAAATATGGCCTTGAGACCGAATTTATTGATAACAGCGAAAACGTAATTCACGACAATGAAATGAAATCTCTTTTATTTCGCAATATCCGCGAACTTCTTACTAATGTTGTTAAGCATGCATATGCAAAGAAAGTACGCGTATGTTTTGCAAATCACGAAGACAACCTGATAATAACGGTGGAGGATAATGGTATTGGATTTTCTGTTAAGCGTGGAGACGCTATGGCACCCCCTTCAGACGGTTTTGGCTTGTTCAGCATCCAGGAGAGGCTTGATGATGTAGGTGGAGCACTGGAGATTGGATCGCCGCCAGACAAGGGCTGCAGAGTTACCATGACGGTACCGCTTACGAGCTGAGATGGCAATGGAAAATGGAATAAAAACAAGAATACTCTTGATCGACGACCATGCAATTCTGCGCAAAGGGCTTCAACTTCTGCTGGGGCGGCAGGATGATTTTACTATTGTCGGCGAGGCAGAAGAGGGAGAAGCCGGGATTGCCCTCATAGGTGAGGTTTTACCAGATATTGTTCTCATGGATATCTCCATGCCAGGCTTAAACGGAATTGAAGCAACAAAACGTATTACAGCAAACTATCCTGACACAAAAGTTATTGCTCTATCAATACATTCTGAAAAAAAATTCGTCGAAGATATGCTCCGTGCAGGTGCTGCGGGATATATTCTCAAAGAGAGTGTCCCTGAAGATTTAGTCCGGGGAATAAGGGAGGTGATGAACGGTGCACATTATTTAAGCCCATCCATAACCGGGCTTGTTCTTTCCGGGTACAGAGAGGCATTATCACCCGATCAATCTCTGCACCAGACAGGAAGAGAAATCATCGAGACAAAACTCCATGCACCTCCACTTCCTGAAAATCATATCCATCGCCAGAGGTTGGTGGACAATTTAGAAAAGAATAGTGAGCTCCCCCTGCAAACGGTTACCGCACCCGCTGGTTATGGCAAGAGTACACTGGTGAGCTGCTGGCTTGTGAACCACGAAACCCCTCACTCGTGGATATCCCTGGATGAACGAGATAATGATCTGCTGCAATTCAGTACCTATCTGGTCCATGCGCTGGTGGGTTTGTTCCCCGGTGCAATGTCAAAGACGCTGCAATTGCTTGAAGCGGGGAATTTTCCACCTGTTCAGGTTCTCGCCACCACGCTGATTAATGAAATTAACCAGATAGAACAAAATTTTATCCTGGTTATTGACGATTACCATTGTATCACCGAAAAAAATGTCAGTGATCTCCTGACAGAATTATTGCGTCACCCGCCGAAATCGATGCATCTTGTTATCGTGGGGAGAATGGAACCGTTCCTGCCTTTGGGAAAATTGCGTGGACAGGGATTGCTCTCTGAGATTCGTTTGCAGGACCTGCGCTTTACTGAGGAAGAGACAGCAGATTATTTGCAGCGAACACTCAAACTGAATTTTGATGAGTCCGGCGTCCACACGCTCAATGATAAGACAGAGGGCTGGATTACCGGTATACGGCTTGCCGCACTCTCCATACTCCATCGAGATGATACAAACAGCCTGATTGAGGAACTTGAGAAAAGTGGACAATATGTTATGGATTATCTTTTCCACGAGGTCTTGTCGAGCCAGGCCGAAAATGTCCGCAGACATATTGTCTATGCCTCAATATTTCATCGTTTCTGCGGCTCTTTGCTGACAGCTGTTTTTGACAGTCACCATAAAGAGGATGAGGCGCTGGGCTGGGAGATCATTGGTTGGCTGAAAAAGAATCAACTCTTTCTCATTCCACTGGATAATGATGGGTATTGGTATCGTTTTCACCACCTTTTCCAGGAATTGCTGGAAAAGCAGTTGCAGCGGCATTACGCCTTTGATGAAATTTCCACCTTACATATAAAAGCAAGTGTCTGGTTTGGTGAACAAAATCTTATTGAAGAAGCTATCCGGCACACCTTGGCAGCCGGTGACTTAGACGCTGCTGTCCGTCTTGTTGAACAGAACCGGCAGGATTTTCAAAACAATGATCAGTGGTACGTCCTGGAAAAATGGCTGTCTCTCTTTCCAGAAAATGTTATCCAGCAGTACCCGGAACTTCTCGTTGTCCGAATCTGGACTCTCTATCATCATTTTGATGTACCGGCTATTCCTGCAGTAATTGATGTCATCGAACGCCAAGCAGTTAATAACACAGTCAAACAGGCGCTTTTGGGAGAGGTAAATTTTTTCAAAGGATACATTCATTATTTTCAAAATGATGGGTCACGAAGTTTACAGTATCTCCAACATGCTTTGGACACTGTTCCGACAGCAAACAAGGAGGTTCGAGGTCAGGCAGAAATACTGTATGGGCTTGCAAGTCAGATGCTTGGCAAGACAGATGAGGCCATGAGCAGGCTGCATGACGTGCTCGCGCTATCACATGCGGACGTGAGTGCTGCAAAAACCCGACTATTGGTGGCGCCTGTCTATATACACATAATTTCCGGTAATTTATCTGAAGCCGGGATGGCAAATGAGCAACTGTATGATTTTTCGAAGAGCAATAAATACCTTTATGCTGAACTATGGAGTGTATACCTGCATGGCCTGATTAGTTTTTATCAGAACGATATTGACCAGGCTGTCTCATATTTTCGTAAAGCAGTTGAAAACAAATATGTCCTCCACACGAGAGCAACGGTTGACAGCCTGGTTGGACTTATTCTGTCGTATCAGGCAAAGGGTGAGCAGGATATGGCTCATGCAACGACACAGGAACTTCTGGATTACGTTACGCTGCTTAAAGATCCGGTATATAAGACGATTGCCCACCTGTCACAAATACGCGTGTCGATTCAGCAGGGTTTGCTCCAATCCGGAGGCACCTGGCGCCAGCAGATTCCATCTGCAGCTGAAAACATGGTGTGGTGGCTGGAGATTCCAAGGGTGAGCTACTGCAGGGCCCTTCTTGCTGATGGCACTCAATTCAATCTTGAGGAGGCAGCGGCCAGATTGCAGGAGATTATCCAGCAGAATGAGGACAATCACAACATCTGTCAAATCATCCAGGTAATGCCCATACTGGCGTTAGTCCATAAAAAGCTCGGTAATCCGGAGGAGGCTCTTGAAATCTTGAGAGGAGCCATAGAACTGGCAGAAGCAGGTGGGTGGGTACAGCCATTTGTTGAACTTGGTACGCCCATGAAACAACTGCTCCTGGAACTGCAGAAGAAGAATCCATCCCCATTCCTTGAAGGGCTGATTACTTCATTTCGAAGTGAATCACAAAATCCTGCGTCAAAGGACTCTGGAGCTCATGGTTCCACCCCTCTTCATCCTGATGCCACGTCTGGGGTCGAATCTCTGACGAGTCGGGAACATGAGATCCTTGAACTATTGGTTCAGGGACTTGCCAACAAGGAAATTGCCGAGAAATTATTTGTTTCCATTG
>CAJQNS010000124.1 GCA_905479735.1 uncultured Desulfofustis sp. | reverse complement strand
CCAGTTTTCCGATGTCATGAAACTGGGCTGCCCGCCGCAGTACGATAAGATCCTGACTGTCGAGCCCCATGGCCGTTCCCAACATGGCCGCATAGCTGGTGACCCGCATGGTATGGCCGGCCGTGTAGTAATCTTTCTCCTCCATAGCCCGCTGCAAACTGCTCATCAACTGGACGGTGGCATTTTCGAGACTGTCGCTGTAGGCCCGAAGCAGTTTATTCTGTTCTTCAAGCTGCAGCGTCTTGCGCCTGACATCATCTTCGAGCGACTGCTTATACCGTCGCTCCTGCAGCACATAGTTCCTCTTTTCGACTGCCCGCCTGATCTTCACATTGAAAATATCAAGATCTTCTATGGGCTTACAGAGAAAATCGTATACCCCCATGTTGATCGCCTTGACGGCGTCGGCCATTGAGCCCGACCCGGTCAGCAAGACGATCGGGATGTCAGACCCTCTCCGATTGAGTTCTTCGATGGCTTCAAAACCATTGAGATCAGGCATATGGATATCGAGCAGCACCACATCAAACGATTCGTCCACGGTCTTCAGCAACTCCAGGCCGCCCTGAACCCCCACTGCCTGATAGCCGAACATTTCAAGAATCTGCACCACTGCGTCGCAAACCAAATTATCATCATCGGCGACGATGATTTTTGCTGTTATTTCCTGCTCCTTCGGTATCACCCGTTCACCCTATATTCCAGTAACTGCTGGTCGTTTCGATGGCTCGCCCAATGGCATCGTCTGAGTTGTGACTGGCACTGAATAGTTCAGCCGTTTCATCATCGAGATAGAATTCACTGTCGTCATCCGTAAGTGGCTCGCCGCGCAGCTCTGATAAAACAGCCAGGGCCCCGTCACGCTGTCCCTTGAGGTTGTAGCCGCCCTCCAGGGTAACCAGTAGTCGCCCCTGACAAACCTCTTGGGCAAGACCAAGGAGCGATCTGGTCATATAGGCAAAACCTGCCGGGCCAACCGACATGGAACCCAGTGGATCGCCGTGATAAATATCAAACCCGGCAGATACCAGAATGAGTTCAGGCTGATAGGCGCGTCCCACCGGAATGACGATATCATTGAAAATTGCTGCGTATTCATTATCGCCAAAACCACCCGGAAGCGGGATATTAACC
Organism: uncultured Desulfofustis sp.; assembly: GCA_905479735.1. Lineage (GTDB taxonomy): Bacteria > Desulfobacterota > Desulfobulbia > Desulfobulbales > Desulfocapsaceae > JABDQA01. The sequence goes on along the minus strand of CAJQNS010000124.1, from coordinate 33,590 downwards.
GTGTAGCCCTCACCTTCCCCTATACCGGTTTCCTGCAAAGCACCGGTGCCCGGATAGTAAGGAAACTGATGGGTGGAAAGATACAGGACCTTGCTGCTGTCGTAAAACGAAAACTGGGTACCGTTGCCATGATGCAGGTCCCAGTCGATGATCATAATCCTTTCCAGTTTATGGCGGCTTGCAGCATGGCAAGCGGCCACGGCAATGTTGTTGAACAGACAGAATCCCATTGACCGGTCTCGCTCGGCATGGTGGCCCGGTGGTCTTACCAGGGCAAAGCCGTTGTCAATCTCATTGTCCATCAGCAGATCGACCCCGGTTATCACCGATCCTGCCGCCAGCAGGGCCGCCTCGTATGACCGAGGTGAGGTCGCCGTGTCCTGATCGAGATAATCGTAGCGCCGACCTGAAGTCTCCGACACCCGCCGGATCAAGTCTTCTCCATGATTTTTTTCGAGATGGCCCGTATCGGCCGGGACAAAGTCGGGAAACAAGAATTTCTCCTTGTGCTCGGGTTTTTCAATAAAATCATAGATGACCCTGAGGCGATCGATACGTTCCGGATGATTGGGTCCGGGATCGTGCATCAAAAACAGATCGTCCTTGAATATAGCCGTTTTTCTCATATCCTTTCCCCTCGGGTGCCTCAATTAAACCCAAACGCCAGTTACTGCTGCAACCGGATTGCTTTTCTCTGCTCACCACAGAAAATCTCACCCCGTTTGCCCCTTTCGCCCCGGATTGGTCTCAACTCAAATCCAAAGCGTCGAGGGTATAATAAAAAAAAAGGCCGTATTCTCCAAAAGGAAAATGCGGCCTTCTCATTTCAATCAAGTAAATAAGCCTACATGGGCACGATCAGTTTGTTGGTTTCTTCATTCCAGGTCACCACCAGATACCAGATCAGCATGGCCAGAGCAATCAGGAGCAGGGTCGGGCCATACCCCATGACCTCCGGCAAGTAGACATATTTTCCAAGAACGCCGTCGGCTTCGAACTCATAGTCACGGAACCAGGAGGTCATGATGGACGAGGCAATACCAAAAAAAGGCACCACAATCATCAGCTTGACCTGCCCTTCTCCAACCCGCCAAAGGGTTCCCGAACCACAGCCGCCGGCAAACATGGCACCAAGCCCGAAAATGAAGCCGCCAACCACACCGCTCCAGCCAAAGGTGCCGCGTATATAGTTAATGGGCGCCAGCACCGCTTCGCCCTCGGCCCGAGCCGGAACCTCATATTTGAGAATCGCCGCACCGACGGCAACCACCAGAATGGAAAGCATCACCGATCTGGCCATGGTCGTGTCCCCGGTCATATGCGGTTCACGAAAGCCCTGAACCATGCACCAGCGGCCCCGCTGCATCGAATAACCGAGCGCTGCAGCTATCAAAATCAGCCCACTCATCGAGGCAACGTAATCGCTGTCCTCGTTGGCCGCGAACCCATAGGCGGCATAGATGAGGAAGAGGGCTCCAGCTAACCCGAACAAGTAGATTATCGGGGTCGGAAAGCCGATGGTTTTTGCCCCGCCGTCTCCCCAACTGATGTGCTCCATCTCCAGGTAGAGAAGTTTCAAACCCAGTATGACACCGAATATCAGGCCAAACATCATTGAGAACCCATTGGCTCCGAGGTTGCCTATGGCGTTGTAAAAGCCCCCCACGTTGCAGCCGCCGGCCAGGGTCGCACCAATACCCATCAGGATTCCGGCGATTACGGCCTTGACCATTTCCCGGTAGGGTGGAATACGCAGAGCGAATTCTTTGCCGACGCAGGCGGAAACAAACGCACCGACCACAAAACCAATGCCGATCACCGATCCGGTATTGGCCATAATAGCGCGGGGAGCCTCCTCGTAGTAGGCAAAGAAGCCGGCTTCCGTTCCAAGTACCGAGGTAATAGAGTACATTATCCAGTCACCCCAGTTGCGAATCGCACCAACCGCACCCCAAGGCCTCCACCAGGCCATAATCATCACCGAAAAGAAGCCGACCACCAAACCAGTCACGGTTGCGTTCCACTCGGTTTCACAGAAGGCCTTGTAAAGACCTTTGGCCTTTTCTGCCAGCACACTCTGTTCACTCATAGATTCCTCCTGAAAATTCAGTTCGTAAAGAAAATTTTTGTTTCCTTGCTTTACCTTTGCTTTTTCAATTTGTCAACAGTGCGACAACGTAGTACATCTTTGTTTCTACGTTGTTATTTTACCTGCCAATTTGGTTTGACATAGCAATTTATTATGCTAAAAACTAGTATGGATGTGGTACAGTATTGGGGTTCAACTTTTACTTCATAAAGAGGGAGTAAATACTCGAACAAAATACCCGATTCAGATGAATCATGAAACATTATCAGGAGGCTTGACATGAGTGATGTAAAACAAGTTGCAGCAGATGTAGTAGCCAATTCAGTTCTCGACGCCAAAGGATTGAGCTGCCCGATGCCGCTTCTTCGCACCAAAAAAGAAATCGGAAAATTGAAAAACGGTGAAGTTCTGCAGGTTGACGGCACTGATCCGGGTTCGCGAAACGATATTCCCGGCTGGTGTGATCGTGCCGGCCATGAGTATCTGGGTGAAAAGGAAGAGAGCGGATATTTCAGTTTCTTTATTAAAAAGGGCTGAGTTTAGCTGATATTTTTCATATTTAGAACGACCCCTGGTGCCCTCCAAAACACCAGGGGTCATCTTTTAGCGGACGTCTGTAATTGCACGGACAAGGAGGCAGAAGATGGCAAAAAGTCTTGGTATTTTCGTAACCAACCCCGACAATTTCGCCCATGTGCTCGGCATCACCAAAGCGGCCAAGGCGAAAGGCTCCAAGGTAAAAGTATTTTTTACCTGGACGGCAACACATAACGCAAAAGATCCTGCATTTCCAGAACTTTGCGAACTGGCTGACGAGGTTTCGATCTGTGTTGACAGTTATAAAAAGCAGGGATATGACATCGAGGACGTGCCCCAGGGCCTGACCAGCAAAGAAATGGCAACCCAGGCGCAGCATGGAATTATTATCGAAGATTATGACTGTTATTTAAGCCTATAGAGGGGGATGTCATGGAATATAAAAAAGTCTGTTTCATGTACAGAAACAAAGATTACGCTGTAGACGGCATGCGCTCAGCTCTTGGTTTGGCTGTGGAAAATATGTATTCCTACGGGGTCGTCATGGACTCCGAGATGGAACAACTTGACGAGCACAACTTGGAAAGCCTCGAGATGCTTAGAGACATGGAAGGAGATATTTATTCAACCGTGCCGGCCAACGTCGACAAGAACGGTCTCGAGCCGATAGATATTGAAGAGCTTGGTGAAAAACTCAGGGACATGGACATCATCGTTCCCTACGGACAAAAATAAAGGAGGGATCATGAAAATATTAAACGTTTATCGCTCCGAGCCCGATGAGACGGTTAAAAAGCTGGTGGAAATAGTCACCAGGGATCGGGAAAGTGACAGTTTCGATCTGGCGGATGCCAGCCCCGACTACGATGCATTAGTCGATAAAATTTTTGCAGCAGATCAGACAATCTGCTGGTGGTAATCAGCTATCCCCCGGTTCTGCCGGGGGATTTTTTTTGCCTTCCAGGCAGCACACCACCAGATCGTGCAGCGCCGGCCGCACCTCTTTTATCCCCCTCATATCATCTCCTTTTCTAACCCGGTTGGTAAGCAACGAAACCACCACCTGCTTAGCCACATCAATCCAGAACGAAACACCAGTAAAACCCAGGTGACCTCTACTCTTTTTTGAAAAATAGCTGCCGCTGCTTGAACCGTAAGGCGACGGCAAGTTAAAACCGCAACTCCACTCCGAATCCCCCACCTGGTTGAAGGCCCTCTTGAAGGTTTCCACCGAGACCGGTAGCTCACTCTTTCGATGATGATAGGTGTTTAAATACTCTTTACAGAGTTTCAGAACCCCTTCCGAGGTGCCAAATAATCCAGCATGACCGGCCACTCCTCCCAGAGCACGGCAATTATCATCGTGCACCTGGCCTATTAACGGCCTCGCCGTCCAACGACAATGACCTGTCTGTACCCAGCGGTCACCTAAATTATTTTGTTCCTTCTGTGTAGGAAAAAACAGCGTTTCTTCAACTCCTGCCGGTTCGGCAACGTTATCCCGCCAGTAATGATCAAGCCCAACACCCGATTTCTTCTCGACTACATAACCTAACAAAATATACCCCACGTCACTGTAGAGATGACCAGTCCCGGTCTCATACTCGAGACCTTCTTCAAGAATACAATCGAGGAGCCACTCTTTTTTCTGGTCATCTTGCATTGATTTGAGACTCTTCCAGAAATTTCTATGGGAGGTAAATCCCGAGTTATGACAGAGAAGACTTTGTAGATCTACCTTGGCGAACCGATCAGCCAGCGATCTTTCAAGCAGTGAATCAAGCGGTTCATCCCAGGAAATCTTTCCCTGGTCGATAAGAAGAAGCACGGAAGGCAGGGTGACAAAAGGTTTGGTGAGAGAAGCCAGGTCAAAAACAGTTGTCTGGTCGACTTCATGGTCATCATTCAGGCCAGCTGTCCCGACACTGATAAAGCAATCCAAGAAAGTCTTTTCCCTGTAGGTGGACACAGCCAGACTTGCAGCCGAATAAACCTCGTTGATAAGATATTTAAGAAGATTTTTTTTTACTTCTTCTTGAAGACAATGAAGCCCTTTTTCGTCCACCCTTCTCAAACCATTATTTTATTGAAATTTTTCGTATTTTCAACTAGATTAAAGTGAGTTTTAAGACATCTTTACTTAGTTGTTTTTATTATAAAAAAATTCTTCTCTTTTGGTCCTTCATTCCGTTTTCAACAATTCGTCAACACTGCCTTGTTAAATAGACTTTCATGAGCTGTTGATAACGGTGTTGATAACTGCTTTTAAACAAAAAAGTACTCTTATCAAAAGCCACCGTGTTGATAAATTTTTAAGCAATATAAAGATCTTATCCTTTTGATCAACAAATAAACACCCTTAATAATAATAATAACTACTTAAATATACTAAAAAAGGATACAAACCATGAGTCTTAAATGCAACGTCCAGAGAAACGATCTGATCGAAGGTTTGAGCAGTCTGCAGAACATAACCAGCAAACGGGGAACGCTTGCAGTCTTATCCAATATCATGATAGAGGCAACAAGTAACGGACTTATACTCACCGGCACAGACCTGGAGGTTGGGTTGAGGCTTTTTGTTCCGGCGGAGGTGGAAAGTATAGGTTCACTGACACTGCCATCCAAGAAGATATTCGAGATCGTCCGTGAATCTGGCTCTGAAAGTATTTTCCTGGAAGAAACCGACAACAGCTGGGTGAATATACAAGCCGGGGCCAGCACTTACAATCTGGCGGGAATAGGGAGTGACGAATTTCCTGCTTTCCCCGAATTCGATGAAGACAGCTTCACCTCGTTTGAGGCTTTTATATTCTTGGATTTAATAGATAAAGTTATTTTTTCAATCGCCGGGGAGCAGGAGAATATCTATTCGCTCACCTCGGTTCTTATGGAAAAGGATAAGCGCGAAGGGGTATCTTACCTGAAAATGATTTCTTCGGATGGTCATCGCCTTTCAATCATGGAGACAGATGTTGCGATCGACGTTGATGACTTTTACCTCAATGAGGTGACGCTGATTCCTAAAAAAGGAATTCAGGAGCTCAGAAAGTTCTGTGAAAACAGAGATACCATAGACCTCTCCTTTGAAAAGAAGCAGATGGTGGTAAGGGATGGAGATGCGGTCATGGTAATTCGTCTCAAACAGGGAGAATTTCCGCAATATAAGGCAATCGTCGACTCGGTATCGCTTGATAATTGTATAAAGATTAATAGGGTACCGTTCCTGGAATCGCTGAAAAGAATAAATCTGTTCACCGAAGATATATTTCATACCATTCAATTGCAACTCGACGGCCAGAAAATGGTGTTGACCTCTCAGAATGCGGATCTCGGCAACGCCAAAGATGAACAGAAAATAGACTACTCGGGAGTACCGCTTACTCTTGGTTTCAACTGCCGCTACTTCATTGAAACGCTGCAGGTTATGGAGTGCGAGACGGTGGAGGCATATATCAGTTCGGAGAACAGTCCTTGTCTGATGAAATCGAATGATGACAAGGGATTTATAAGTATTGTTATGCCTATGCAACTGTAAAAATTCAGTTCTTGAAGGCAAATAAAAAGATGACAAAGGAAAATAGCGTGACTGAAGAATTACAATATGATGCCGACCAGATAAAAGTACTTGACGGTCTCGAGGCTGTTCGGAAAAGACCGTCGATGTATATAGGCAACACCGCGTTTGAAGGACTGCATCATCTGGTTTGGGAAGTTGTCGACAACAGTATTGATGAAGCGCTGGCAGGTTATTGTCAGAGAATAAGGGTGACCATACACGAGGACAACTCGGTATCGGTCAAAGATGACGGACGGGGAATCCCTATAGATATACACCCTACGGAAGGGGTTCCGGCCCTTGAACTGGTTATGACCACCCTCCACGCTGGAGGTAAGTTTGACCATTCAACCTACAAGGTCTCTGGTGGTCTGCACGGCGTCGGCGTCTCGGTGGTTAACGCACTTTCCATGGAAGCAACGGCCGAGGTACGGCGAGACGGAAAAATTCACCGTCAGGTCTACCAATACGGTGAGAAGGTTAGTGAACTGGAAGTGGTAGGAAATACAGAGAAAACCGGCACAACAATAACCTTCAAGGCCGATCCGGAAATTTTTTCCGAAATCACTGCTTATGACTACGAAACGGTAAAAAACAGGCTGAGAGAATTAAGTTTTCTGAATAAGGACGTGCGTATCTATCTCAAGGATGAGCGCAGCGGCGAAGAGGATAAGTTCCATGCATCCGGCGGGGTGGTTTCTTATGTGGAGTGGCTCAACAGGAACAGAACGCCCGTCTTCAACGAACCTATTCATCTTACCGGCGAGAGGGAGCAGGTAGAGGTGGAAATAGCTTTTCAATATTACGATGGCTATTCGGAGCGGCTTTTCTCTTTTGTCAACAACATCAATACCCGTGAGGGAGGGACCCATGTGGCCGGCTTCAGGGCCGCCTTGACCAAGTGTATCAACCGCTACGCCAGCGATGATATAATCCCTAAAAATCTCAAGGAAAAGATGGGCGGTGATGATGTTCGGGAGGGGATCACCTGCGTAATATCCACTCATGTTCCCAACCCCCAGTTCGAAGGCCAGACCAAGACCAAACTGGGTAATTCCGAGGTGAAGTCGATCGTCGAGTCTATCTGCAACGAAAAACTCACCATTTTTCTTGAGCAGAACCCCCAGATAGCCAAACGGATTCTCACCAAGGTGGTTGAAGCCGCCAGGGCCCGTGAAGCGGCAAAAAAGGCCAGGGACCTGTCCCGGAAAAAGGGTTCAACCAGTTTGTTGATGGCCGGAAAATTGGCCGAATGTCAGGAAAAGGATCCCAGTAAACGTGAGATCTTTATCGTCGAGGGTGACTCGGCGGGCGGTTCCGCAAAACAGGGCCGCGATCGTGCCGTTCAGGCCATTTTACCGCTGCGCGGCAAGATTATGAATGTGGAGAAGGCGCGCTTTGACAAGATCCTGGGCAGTGAGGAAATAAAGCAGCTTATCGCCGCGCTGGGTTGTGGAATAGGCATGGACGAGTTCGACATCGAAAACCTGCGCTACCACAAGATAATAATCATGACCGATGCCGATGTTGACGGCGCCCATATTCGCACACTGTTGCTGACCTTTTTGTATCGCCAGATGCTGCCGCTTATCCAGGGCGGGTATGTCTACATAGGTCAACCCCCGCTCTACCGCCTCGGCAAGGGTAAGAAAGAAACCTATTTTCTTGATGAAGACGAACTTAACGGTCATCTCTTTACCCAGGCCAGTAAAAAAGTAAAGGTAGTTGCCAGCGGAAACGAGGAGGAGATTCTTGAGGGACAAGAACTTGTTAAGGTTCTGCAGAACCTCTCTGTGTATCAGCGTCTTGTTTCCTTCCTGGAACGTATGAATATATGGGAATCGCTGCTCTACTTTCTGCTCGATAAAAATATCCGTAAAGCAGATCAATTTACCGAGAAAGAGCTGGTAGAATCTCTGATTGAAGAACTTTCAGCCGACGACTCAATGATTGTTGGTGCGGTCAGGTCCTGCAGATGGCGCGCCGACTGCTATGAGGTGGATGTGGCCGTCAAGGGAAAAGCCCAGATATCCACCACTCTCGGCCCCCAGATTCCGCTGATCAACGAGTACCGAACAGCGTTGAGGTTTTTCCCGCAGGTAAAACGGTTTCTGAACGGGACTTTTTCTATCACAAGTATGACCCCTTCCGAACAGGAAGTGGAAATGACGGCGCAGAACTGGACCGAAATGGTTCAAATGGTCCGCAATGAATCCTTCAAAGGCAGCCATCTTCAGCGCTATAAAGGGCTGGGGGAAATGAATCCTGAACAACTCTGGGAAACGACGATGAACCCTGAGAACAGGACCTTGCTACAGGTAAAGATAAACGATGCCGAGTCAGCTGACGAAATGTTCACCACCCTGATGGGTGATAAAGTTGAGCCACGGCGCCAATTCATCCAGAATCATGCTCTGGAAGTAACCGAATTAGACATATAAAAAAAGACAGCAGATATTATGACAACAACCACGGAAACCGGTGTGCCAGAAGAGAACTCCCCTTCTGTATCCATTGAAAAAGAATTAAAGAAATCCTATCTCGACTATGCCATGTCGGTTATTGTCGGCCGGGCTTTGCCGGATGTGCGCGACGGTCTTAAACCGGTGCACAGGCGAGTTCTTTATGCGATGAGAGAGCTTGGGGTTTTTTACAACCGGCCCTATGTCAAATCGGCCAGGATTGTCGGTGACGTTATCGGTAAATATCACCCCCATGGTGATACGGCGGCCTACGACACCCTGGTGCGCATGGCTCAGAACTTCGCAATGCGCTACCCGCTAGTGAACGGCCAGGGCAACTTCGGTTCCATGGACGGTGACGCTCCCGCGGCCATGCGTTACACCGAAGCGAGGATGACCAGGATTGACCGGGAGATTGTCGCCGATCTCGACAAGGAAACGGTGGACTTCGTACCCAACTACGATAACTCCCAGGCCGAGCCCTCGGTGATGCCGAGCCGGGTTCCCACCTTACTTGTCAACGGCTCATCGGGTATCGCCGTCGGTATGGCAACCAACATCCCACCGCACAACCTGAGTGAGGTGATTGACGGACTTATCGGCCTGATCGAAGATCCGAATATGACGGTGCATCAGCTGTTCTCAATCATCCACGGACCCGATTTTCCAACCGGCGGCCTGATCTGCGGACGAGCCGGTATTAGAGAGGCCTACGAAACCGGCCGCGGTGTGGTGTTGATGCGGGCCAAGACCAGTATCGAGAAATCCAAAGATGGTAGAAAAGAGACCATCATTGTCGAGGAAATTCCCTATCAGCAGAATAAGGCAATGCTCGTTGAACGTATCGCTCAGCTGATAAAAGACAAGAAAATCACTGCGATCTCGGAGATCCGTGACGAATCTGACCGCCAGGGTCTGCGCATCGTCATGGAGTTAAAGAGGGATGAAATCGCCGAGGTGGTCGTAAATCAGCTCTATAAGATGACCCCGATGCAGAAATCCTTCGGGATCATTTTTCTGGCCATTGTCAACAACAAGCCAGAAGTCCTCAATATCAAGCAGATCCTCGAACATTTTATTCAGCACCGCAGGGTGGTCGTTTATCGCCGTACTGCTTACGAGCTTAGAAAAGCAGAGGAAAAGGCCCATATTCTGGAGGGGTTGACCATCGCCATCAACAACCTCGATGACGTTGTCAAGCTGATCAGGGCAGCCAGAACCCCTGCAGAAGCTAAAGAACAGCTCATCGAAAGATACGAACTCTCGGCCATTCAGGCCCAGACCATTCTCGATATGCGGCTGCAGCGACTGACCGGCCTCGAGAGGGAGAAAATCACCAGCGATTATGAGGAAATTCTGGCAGTAATCAAGGAGCTCAACTCCATCCTTAACGATGAAGAACTCGTAATGAACATCATCAAGGAAGAGTTTGTCGAAATTAAGGAAACTTACGGTGATGAGCGCAGAACGGAAATAATTGATGCTATCGATGAAATTCTTCCCGAAGATATGATCGCACCCGAGGATATGGCCGTCACTGTCACCCACAGCGGCTATATCAAGAGAAATCCTGTCAGTCTCTACAGGTCTCAACATCGCGGTGGAAAGGGGGTCAAGGGGGTAACCAACATCGAGGAGGATTTCGTCGCCAATCTCTATGTGGCCTCGACCCTGGATACCTTCCTGTTCTTTACCAATTTTGGCAAAGTTTTCTGGCGTAAAGTCTACCAGCTGCCGCTGGTGGGCAGAACCGCGCGGGGTAAAGCGATTGTCAACCTGCTGGAGCTGACCGAAGGCGAAAAGGTGGCGGCAATCCTGCCTGTTTCCAACTTCGAGGACGAACAGGGTACCAAAACAATCATGATGGTCACCAAGTATGGCCGAGTCAAGAAGACCAGTCTCAAGGAGTTCTATCGACCGCTGCGCAAGGGTAAACGAGCTCTGACTATCAATGAGGGTGATGAAATAATCACCGCCCATATGCTGCGTGGAAATGACACAGTGTTCATGATTTCAAGAGACGGCATGTCGATTAGATTCCACGAGTCCGATGTCCGGACCATGGGTAGAACGGCAGCCGGCGTCAGGGGCATCAAACTCAAGGGTGATGATTTTTTGGTCGGTGCCAACGTCCTGAGAGAGGACAGTATTAAAACCGTGCTGACAGTGACTGCCAACGGCTACGGGAAACGCAGCCAGGCAGAGGATTACAGGATACAGTATCGGGGCGGCAAGGGAATAATGGCCATTAAGAAAAGTGAACGTAATGGCGATGTGATTGGGTCTAAAGTCGTCGATGACGATTTCGAGGTGATTCTGATTGCCGACAGCGGCAAGATGATCAGAATGCCGCTCGACACGGTGCGGGTCATTGGACGCACGACCCAGGGGGTCAGGCTGATTAACCTGGAGCAGGACGAGAAGGTGGTCGGTATGGCTGCGGTTGAACTGGATCAGAGCGAAGAACCAGATATCGACGAAACGACGGATGAATAGCGGACGGGTCGCGATAATCGGTGCCGGCTCATGGGGAACGGCGCTGGCTCTGCTTCTCGCCGAAAAAGGGATCGATACCTCTCTCTGGGGCCATCGGGCTGAACATGTCCATGCTTTAAAAGAAGAACGGGAAAACCGGGCCTACCTGCCCGGTTTTCTTTTTCCCCCCCTTCTTCGGCCGACGGAATCGATGCAAGATGCGGTTTCTGAAGCCGAAGTGATCTGTATAGTAGTTCCCTCCCATGCCTACCGGCAGGTAATCACCAAGATCAAGGACGTTGCGCCAGAGGGGGCGATTTTCGTTTCGGCGACCAAAGGAATCGAGAACCAGAGCCTGAAAACCATGACCCAGGTAATGGCCGACTGTCTGGAAGAGAATGGCATCCCCCCTTCCTCGCTTGGTGTACTCTCGGGACCGTCTTTTGCCAGGGAGGTGGCTGGCAAGGTTCCCACAGCCATTACCATTGGTTGTAAAAACACTGCCATCGCGCGCTTTCTCCAGAACTTGTTTTCCACAGACTATTTCAGGGTTTATACCAGCACCGATATTGTGGGACTTGAGATCAGCGCCGCTTTGAAGAATATTATCGCCATAGCAGCAGGCATCTGCGACGGGCTTGCCTTCGGATCCAACGCCCGTGCCGCTCTGATCACCAGGGGGCTCGCCGAGATGACTCGTCTGGGGGTAATGATGGGTGCCCGGCAGGAGACCTTCTTTGGGTTGAGCGGGTTGGGAGATCTGGTGCTCACCTGCACCGGGGAGTTGAGCAGAAACCGTTATGTGGGAATCGAACTCGGCAAAGGAAAATCGCTGGATGAAATCCTCGATTCCATGAATATGGTGGCCGAGGGCATAAAAACGACCAGATCGGTGTATGATCTGGTCAACAAGCTTGGGGCGGATATGCCTATCCTGGAGCAGGTCTACGAGGTGCTCTATCGGGGGAAAGACTGTACCACAGCGGTAAAGGATCTTCTTAACAGGGACCTCAAGCCAGAAAACGAGTGACTAACGGGACCAGTCATTGTCCTCGAATTCGGTGTGGTCCGGCTGTTCGGGCATCTCTTCCAGCACTCTCTTTTCCAGCCACTTCATAACCTTATCGAACTCAGCACTGAGTTCCATAAGAACCTTGCCGCGGTGACTCACTTTGTTTTTTTCTTCCATACTGATTTCGGCAAAGGTCTTGCCGAAGGGTTCATAGTAGAACAGCGGGTCGTAGCCAAAACCGTTGCTGCCCTGGGGAGCGTCAAGAATCGTACCTTCACAGGAAGCTTCATAGGTTAAGGCAGGTCCAGAGGGTACCGCTATGGAGAGCACACAGACAAAGGCAGCTTTTCGGTTGGTCTCCCCTTTCATCTCGGCAAGAAGCTTGCGGCAGTTATCCTGGTCAGTGGCGTCGTCCCCTGCATAACGCGCAGAGCGGACACCCGGAGCACCTGATAGTGCTTCAACAGCCAACCCTGAATCGTCAGCAATAGCTGGGATACCTAACACCTTTGAGTAGTGAAGAGCCTTTTTGTAGGCATTTTCATCAAAAGTGGAACCGTCTTCGATGGCTTCAGGAAGTGGACCGAAGTCACTAAGGCTTTTGATTTCGACCGGAAAGTCGGCTACAAACTGTTTGAATTCCCTAACTTTATTTTGATTGGTCGTGGCCAGAACGAGGAGGTTGAACATCGCTTTTTATCTTCCTTTTTAATTGTTTCTTCAATCGGTTGTCGTATCTTTCCTGCTCGCTGTACAGACAGCCGCAATAACTCTGCCGATAGAGGTTGCACTCTTTTGATTCATCGATTCCCTGCTGCCACCCGACCCTGAAATCGTGATAGACAAAGGGGATAGAGTGGTTTACAGAGGCCGCGGCAGCTTCTTTCCGGAGCAAAGAGTGGTTCTGATAGGTGCTGTAGAGAAGCGTGGTTGAAAATCCTCGATGACCTTTTTCAGCCGCCAGTTTTGCAGTATTTCCCAGTCTCATCTGGTAACAGAATTTACAGCGCTGATCTTCCTTGAAAACCACCCGGCGAAGAAACATCTTCAGCCCATAGTCTCTGTCTATGATATATTTATACTTCCTCGAATCAGCCAACTCTTGAAAAGTGTTGAGCCGCTTTCTAAATTCACGGTAGGGGTGAATGTTTGGGTTGTAGAAATAACAGGTGAAATCGGTCCCCTCCCCTTCTAAAACCCCAGCTGGGTAGAGAAGGCATGGGCCGCAACAGGCATGGAGCAGAATGGACATCTTCTCAGATCTTGTATTTTTTAGGATCGATGCCGTATTGATGGATCTTGTAATTGATAATGCGCAGGCTGGTATCAAGATAGCCAGCTGTTTTTGTTTGGTTTCCGTTGTTTTTCTTCAGCGCGTCAATAATAAGCTCTTTTTCAAAATTTTCCACCGCTGTTGAAAAAGACAAAGGGTTCGCACCGGAAGAGACCTCGCCGGCCTGGAGGGTTGGCGGCAGGTGGATTCCCGTGATTGCATCGCCGTCACAGATCAGCACCGCCCTTTCCATACAGTTTTGAAGTTCCCTGACGTTTCCAGGCCAGTGATACTGGATGAGCAGATCGATGGCCGAGGTGGAAATCCGGTTGATTTGCTTTTTATTTTCACCGGCAAACTTTTCCAGAAAAAATTCAGCCAGAAGCAGAATATCGGTCCTTCGTTTTCTTAACGGTGGCATATAGATTGGAAAGACATTCAAACGATAATAGAGATCCTCCCTGAAAGAACCGCTGGAGACCGCCTCTTCGAGGTCCCTGTTGGTGGCGGCTACGAGACGTACATCACAGGAAATGGATTTGGTCGACCCGAGACGCTGGAAACTTCGCTCCTGGACAACGTTTAGCAGTTTTACCTGGACCGAGTGGGATATCTCGCCAATTTCGTCAAGGAATAGTGTGCCTCCTTCGGCATGTTCGAACCTGCCTATTTTTCTCTCATTTGCCCCGGTGAAAGCGCCTTTCTCGTGGCCAAAAAGCTCGCTCTCCAGGAGGGTTTCCGGCAGTGCTGAGCAGTTTACCACGACGAACGGCTTGTCCCTTCTCCTGCCATTGTAATGCAGGGCCTTGGCGACCAGAGTTTTACCAGTTCCCGACTCTCCTCTGAGCAGTACAGTGGCGTTGGAGTCCACAACCCGGTGAACCATTTCAAAGACATCCTGCATCCGGCTGGAGTTGCCGATTATGTCGTTGATCCGGTTTTTTTCTGAGAGCTCACGCTTGAGTTTGAGGTTTTCTGTCCGCAGATTCTCCTTTTCACGGTTGACGATTTGTACCCGACGCACGGTTTGGGCAACGATGCTTGATAAGACGGTGAGAAACTGCAGGTCGTCGTTGGCCTGACGGCCAAATCCGTCTGCATACATGCGGTCAACACTTAGAGCGCCGATAATCTGCTTCCCGTCCTTGATCGGTACACAGAGAAAAGAACGGTCACGGTCGGCGATATCACCGCGGGATCTGGTTCGGTTTAGAAACAGGGGTTCTTCCGATATATGGGGCACAATAATTGGTTCGCCGGAAGCGACCACACGACCGGTAATCCCCTCCCCTATCTTGTACTTACCTCTTCTTCTCCCTTCCGCAGTAAGACCATGGGCGACCTCGATTTCAAGCTTGCCGGTGAGCGGGTTAACAATGGTAACCGTACCGTTTTCCATGTTTTTATATTCGGAAAGCAGGGCCATTGCCTTTTCAAGACAATCGCTGAGTACGAATGATGAAGCGAGTTCTTTGGTAATTTCGTAAAGACAAGTTAAATCGTGTAGTTGACTTTCTGTTTCTATATGGTCGACCATTGTTGAAGCATTTCCTTAAAGTGGATATATCTTTCAAAATTGTTTTTATGGGTTTTGCCTGCGTTACAAAAATGTACTATACGGTAATGGTCGGGATATGGCAATGACATAATATTGACAGATCATATATGAGATGGTACAAGGAAAATCTTTCGGAGGGATGGCCGAGTGGTTTAAGGCGGCGGTCTTGAAAACCGTTGTACGAAAGTACCGTGGGTTCGAATCCTACTCCCTCCGCCAGAATAGATTATGGAGAGATGACCGAGCTGGCCGATGGTGCTCGCCTGCTAAGCGAGTGTGGGGATAAAACTCCACCGAGGGTTCGAATCCCTCTCTCTCCGCCATGAATTCAAAGCCTGGCTGACCAAGGTCAACCAGGCTTTTCTGTTTAGCAGCTAGAAACCCCACAGTAGTGATCTTTTGATCCACCCTTCCAGGCCACTGTCATGTTTGACCTGGGCCCAGCCGTTTTGTTGTTTAATTGTTTTGAAAACAACACCGTAATAGGCTTTACCGACAACTTTGTTTTTGGTGCCGGGGCCGCTTCTGATATTTACCTTTTTGTTTTCATTTTTATGGACCTTGACTATCATATGACCGGTTCTGGAGGTGAGCTTTTGGTATAACCAGCCAGTGTCACCCTCAAAGTCCTCCACCTTCAGCCATCCTCCTTTCTCCTGCACAACTTTCAAAGGAAAACCGCTGCCATATTTCCATTTAACCGAGTATTTGGTTCCAGGTCCAGACCGGAGGTTAACGTTATCTCCGACCACGCTGACCATTTTTGCCAAAGCTGCTGTGGCCGAGAAAATAAGAGAAAAAAGTATAATGAAGATGATAATCGTTTTTTTAATCATAACTTTGCATTGTCAAAAAATTATAAATCAGGAGGACTCTCCGCTTAGCATCATACCGATGATACGTTCAAGATCGTCATAAGAATAGTATTCAATTTCAATTTTCCCGCGGCTGCCTTTCTGATTAATGAGTACCTGGGAACTGAGCCGGTTGGTCAGCTGGTTCTCGAAAGCCTTTTTCACCGAACTGGAAAATTCTTTTTCCTTTTTTCGACTGGGTACTTTGGTGGAAACATCACGAGTTATGGCTTTGATGAGTTTTTCGGTTTGCCGGACAGACAATTGTTTGGCGATGATTTGGTCGCGAATTTCCTTCAGGGTTGCCGGGCTTGATAAAACTGCCAGAAGCGCCCTCGCGTGTCCTTCACTGAGTTGACCGGAAAGGAGGTCATCCTTTATATATTGAGGAAGTTGAAGAAGTCTCAAAGAGTTGGCAACCGTTGACCTGTTTTTGCCGACCTTCTGTGACGCTTCTTCCTGAGTGAGACCGAATTTATCAATCAGTTTGCGATAGGCTTCGGCTTCCTCAAGAGGGTTAAGATCCGTTCTCTGAATGTTTTCAATGAGCGCGAATTCGAGCAGTTCGTCATCGCTGCTTATTTCACGTACTACGACTGGAACAGTTTTTAAGCCCGCCATCTTGGAAGCGCGAAGTCGTCGCTCCCCCGCTATCAGAGTATATTTTTTCTTGGAGACTCTGGAAACGATAAGTGGTTGGATGACTCCGTTGACCCGTATCGATTCAGCCAGTTCGGTGAGTTCCTCTTGATCGAACATCAGCCTGGGTTGATGTTTATTGGGTGTGATCTGGCTGATATTGCACTCAAAAAAAGTTTCCTCACTGCTTTGATCACCAAAAAGGGCACTGATCCCCTGCCCGTCAAGTCCTGTCAATTTTGCCACTTTTCACACCTGTCGTTTAAGGAATTCAAGCGCCAAAGCCTTATAGGCCTGAGCGCCGGTGCACTTGATATCGTATTCCATGATGGTCTTGCCGTGACTTGGGCTTTCACTGAGTCGCACATTGCGCGGTATACGAGTTGTGAACACCTGATCGCCAAAATGGTTATGAATTTCCGCCGCCACTTGATGAGACAAACGATTTCGTTTGTCGAACATGGTAAGCAGCAGCCCCTCTATGTATAGCTTTTTGTTGAAAGACTGTTTTACAGATCTAACTGTATTGATCAGTTGCGCCAATCCCTCCATAGCATAGTACTCGCATTGCATCGGTATGAGTATGGAGTGGGCTGCGGTAAGTGCATTGAGGGTGAGAAGCCCAAGCGAGGGAGGACAGTCGACAATAATGTAATCAAACTCGGGAAGAAGTGGTTTCAGAGATTTTTTTAAAAACTTTTCTCTATTCTTCTGGCTGATCAGCTCTAACTCTGCCGCCACTAGATCAATGTTGGAGGGTAGAACGGAGAGTTTTTTTACATTGGTGTTTAGAATGACATCGACGACCGAAGCATCTCCACAGAGTACCTGGTAGAGGTTTTTGTTTCTGTTAGCTACTTTAACGCCAACCCCACTGGAAGCATTTCCCTGAGGATCTGAGTCAACAAGGAGTACCTGCTTTTTTCTTAGAGCGAGTGCACAGGAGAGGTTGACTGCAGTAGTCGTCTTACCCACCCCACCCTTCTGATTAGCAACAGCAATAACTGTTGAGTTATTTCCCATTGTGATATACCCTCATCTCAAATATGATTAATTCTCATAGGTCTTTATAAACCAGGAGAAATAAACGCTCAATGATTATTTGCTTCAACGTCTCAAACTCGCCACTTTAAGCGTATATTTTTTCTTAGTGTTTCACGTGAAACATGTGACATTTAGTTCGAAGAAGATTCTGAAATGAAATTTCTAGTTATTGGCAGCGGAATCGCCGGATTATCTTTTGCCCTCAGAGTTGCCCGTTTGGGCGACGTCGTCGTGATCACCAAGAAAGGGATGGCGGATACAGCGACCAACCTGGCCCA
This sequence comes from uncultured Desulfofustis sp., assembly GCA_905479735.1. Classification (GTDB taxonomy): domain Bacteria; phylum Desulfobacterota; class Desulfobulbia; order Desulfobulbales; family Desulfocapsaceae; genus JABDQA01. The sequence continues at coordinate 15,810 of CAJQNS010000124.1, read as the reverse complement.
AGGGGGTATAGCTGCAGTTCTTGACCAAGAAAACGATTCCATAAGCGCCCATATCGCTGATACTCTGACTGCCGGCGGAGGTCTTTGTGATTACGCGACTGTCCAGGAGGTGGTGACTAGAGGCTACGATAGAGTTAAAGATTTAATCTCTTATGGTGTTGATTTTGTTGTAAATAATGATGGTGAGTCGCTGAGTCTTGGGCGCGAGGGGGGGCACAGTAACCGTAGGGTTGCCCACGCCTATGATCTTACCGGGAGAGCCATTGAGACAACACTGCTGGAGTTGGTAAGAGGTGCCCCGTCAATAACTCTTTTCGAAGATCATATGGTTGTCGACCTGATGGTTGCTGCCAATGGAGGGGAAAGTCGCTGCTGTGGAGCATTTGTGCTTGATGAAGGTGGCCAAATACATCGTTTTGTTGCGGACCAGACGGTTTTATGTACTGGTGGTACCGGAAAAGTCTATCTCTACACGAGTAATCCCGACATCGCCACTGGTGACGGGGTGGCGGCTGCCTGCAGGGCCGGTGCACGCATCGCAAATATGGAGTTTGTGCAGTTCCACCCGACCTGTCTGTTTCATCCTCAAGCAAAGAACTTTCTTATTTCCGAGGCGGTGAGGGGGGAAGGTGGGCTGCTTTTCAACCGGGATGGGGAGCGCTTTATGGATAAATACGATTCCCGGGCCGAATTGGCTACCCGAGATATGGTGGCCCGTTCAATTGACCAGGAAATGAAGGAGAGCGGTGACGATTCCGTGTTCCTTGATATCAGCCACAAAGATGCGTCCTTTATAAAAACGAGATTTCCCGGGATTTACTCCGAGTGTCTGAAGTATGGGATTGATATTACTAAAGAGGCAATACCTGTGGTTCCTGCTGCGCACTATATGTGCGGCGGCGTTCTGGTCGATGAGTTTGGTAACAGCTCAATTGAAGGGCTTATGGCAATTGGAGAGACCGCTTGCACAGGATTGCACGGTGCCAATAGGCTGGCCAGCAATTCCTTGTTGGAGGCGGTTGTTTTTGCAGAAAAAGCAGCGACTTACTGCAAGGAAAACCTGGAAAGAATCAAAGACCGGGGGCAGGGGACCGATGAATTTCCAGATCCCATTCAGCCGACTCAAGAGTTGGACGAAAACATCCTGATCAATCACAATTGGGATGTGCTGCGCAGGACCATGTGGAACTATGTCGGTATTGTCAGAAACAGTAAACGGCTCGAACTGGCACGACAAAGGATTATCTCGATTACCCGGGAAATAGAATCCCTCTACGCAAACCATAAAATAACCCGAAATATGGTGGAGCTGAGAAATATCGCCCAGGTGTCGCAACTGATTGTTGAGTCGGCAATGTTGAGAAAGGAATCACGAGGATTGCATTATACCACCGACTACCCGGAATCGGACTCTGAGCAGATGTATTGGCTTGTGTTATCCCGGCAACCAAAGACCCAATCCTGGGAATTCACCGTTGAGCATCATCCATTTACCCGAGCCGGATAGGCGATTTTCTTCTTTCCCTTTTTGTACCTACAACTCTATTTTCACTCTATTTTCGACCAGGTGCTGAGGCTAAACGTTCCGTGGGGTATCGGTTGTAGTTTTCTACATTTACTCTTCAGCTAAAACGGTCCCCCAGACAGAACAAATGAGCTAGAACGGATATTTCACGAGTTGAGGCGGCCTGCCAGCCAAGGAGACTGGGGGAGGCTATATCTTTAATATGCCTTTCCCAAAAGCGACGCGGGATGGCGGGCCGTATCGACTCGCCCGCAGGGTGGAAACTCTGTTGTTTCATCGTTGAACCTAAAAAGTACAAACTGTATCATTAGGCTAAGGGGAAGGGCTGTTCCTATCTCGCTGATATTGTATCTATAATTGAATTTTTTGCTGTTTTTTCATGAAATATCCGGGCTAAGGGGCTCTGTGGCCTGCAGCAGCAAGCGCTAGCCCCAGTCCTCATCAACTCTTCTCCATTTGCTGCTGAACTGAGTCATCCCTGCTGCGATGAAAATGTTCGTCTGTCAACATCGTCATAGCATGAAGTTTCCCTATCTTCATACTAAAATAAACCGCTACTGCTCGTAAAGGTCGATTACTTCCTCTTCCGCTAGGGCGTCGTCAATCCATTCCTGCAGAGAAGCTACTGACAGCATGGACTGCATGTACTCGGTCTCGACCATGCCCAGTTCAATGAGGTAACTTTTGAAGCGGAGCACCACCGGAGCGTACATGACGTCTGCGATCGAGAAGTCACCGAACAGAAAGCTCCCTGAGTCACCGAAAGATTCTCTGCAAGTTCTCCAGATTTCGCTGACTCTGGCAACTTCTCTGTCAAGTTCCGGGGTGCTGGCTTCAATAGCCTTGGCGCGCCTGCAGTTCATCGGCAGATTGTTTCTGATCTGGAAAAAGCCGGAGTGCATCTCGTTGCTGACACTCCGGGCAATCGCCCGAGCCCTCAGATCTGTCGGCCAGCACCGCAACTCAGGGTGTTGTTCGGCGATAAACTCGCAAATGGCCAGAGAATCCCAGATGGACTGATCCCCGGTGACGAGAATCGGCACCAGACCGCTGGGTGAATATTCTTTGATCTTCTCGCTGAAGGTTTCCGAATAGAGCGGCAGCCGTACCTCTTCGAAGTTGATATTGAACTGCCTCAGCAGGAGCCAGCCTCTCAGAGACCAGGATGAATAATTCTTGTTTCCGATGACGAGTGTATACATAGCATGCCAGTTAGTTATTGGATTAAGGGGGGATGTGCTGGCGGAGCTTAATTGATGTCCATTCTAATAAAATTGCGGGGCTCTGACGAGCGAAGAAATCACCTGGCCGAAACAATCGTATTGTTGTAGAACCGGTATTGTTACTCCAGCCGTTCACTTCTGAGGGACGGTCTGAGATATAAAAGGAGAATGACATGAGTCTGGAGTTGTATATCGGTTTTGTGTTGGCTTCGAGTCTGATCTTGATTATTCCGGGGCCGACAATCATTCTTGTTGTCAGTCAGGCCATCGCCCAGGGCAAGAGATCTGTACTGCCGCTGGCAGCTGGTGTGGTGGCCGGAGATTTCACGGCAATGACCCTGTCCCTGGTCGGGGTGGGGAGTCTGTTGAGCGTATCGGCTGAGCTGTTCACTATGCTGAAATGGATCGGGGCTCTCTACCTGGTCTATTTAGGGGTCAGGCTTTGGACCTCAAAAACCGATCAGCAAGAGATACAACCCGGCCTGTTGAAGAAAGCAGATAGATCCCTGTTCAGGTCTTCATTTATCGTTACCGCCCTGAATCCGAAAAGCATCACCTTTTTCATCGCCTTTCTACCGCAATTTGTGAGCAGTTCTTCAGGGGCCATTGGCCAGTTGTGCCTGCTCGGCCTGACCTTTCTAACTCTGGCTGCCTTGAATGCCCTGATGTATGGTCTGTTCGCCGGACAATTCAATGAAGTTCTGCAGAAACAGTCCGCTCGGCGGTGGCTCAACCGGGGTGGCGGGTCGGCCTTGATAGGTGCGGGCATTATCACGGCAGGGTTTCAGCAGAGCTGATCCGGAGCGGAGATCGAGGCGCGAGCATGGGTACCTATAATTGGGACAGCAAGGATTATGAAGTCCATTCCAGCGCTCAGCAGCAATGGGCCCGGGAGTTGATTGCCAAGTTGCCGCTGGGTGGTACGGAAGAGCTGCTCGATATTGGCTGCGGTGACGGCAAGGTAACTGCTGAAATAGCCTCCCTGCTACCCGCTGGGAGGGTCGTTGGTATCGACAGTTCAGAGTCGATGATCGATCTGGCTCGCAAACGATATCCGCCACAAGACTATAAGAATCTGGTCTTCGAGATGATGGATGCTGCCGATCTGACCTTCGGCCCCCAGTTTGATCAGGTATTTTCCAATGCCGCACTGCACTGGCTGAAAGATCACCGGCCGGTGGTCGCATCGATATACAGCTGCCTGCGACCAGGCGGCAGGGTGTTGCTGCAGATGGGAGGGCAGGGCAATGCCAAAGACATCCTCAGAGTCCTGGAAAAGCTTGTCGAGCAGCCGCAATATCGTCACTATTTCAAAGGATTCGAATTCCCCTATGGCTTCCATGGGGTTGAGCACTACCAGGGGTTATTGGACGAGGCGGGGTTTATAAACCACCGCGTTGAGTTGATCGACAGGGACATGGAGCATGACGGCCGTGAAGGACTAAAAGGCTGGATACGCACCACCTGGCTGCCCTATACCGGACGGCTTGATGAATCGAAAAGAGATCTGTTCATTGACGAGCTGACTAGTGAATATATGAAACATGTGCCGCTTGATACACGAGGAAAGGTACATGTGGCCATGGTACGGCTGGAAGTTGAGGCCCAAAAACCGCAGTAAGCGAGAGGAGCGTGATTAAGAGCAGATGAAGGATGCACATATAGCCATTACCAACGACGACGGTATCGACTCTCCGGGCCTCCGGGCTGCGGTGCAGGCGGTGGTCGATCTCGGCAGGATCACCATCGTCGCCCCAACCGATCAGCAGACGGCCACCGGGAGGGGATTGACCGGCAACAAACAGTCGAAGCTCGAGAAGGTCAGCTACTCTGGCGACGAGACAGACATAGCGGCCTATCACTGCCCCTGTTCACCTGCCCAGGTCGTACGCCATGCGATGTTCACCCTGTTCCGCTTCGATAAACCCGATATCCTGATATCAGGGATCAATTACGGTGAAAATCTCGGCAATATGATCAGCTGCTCCGGTACCGTGGGAGCAGCCTTGGAAGCCTCCAGCCACGGTGTTGCTGCTCTTGCGGTTTCCAAGCAGACCGACATCGCCTCGCACCACAACTATACCTCCCAGGACTGGCGGGCCGCCGCCTACTTTCTGAGGAAGTTTACAAGACTTGTCCTGGGCAGGAAACTGCCTGCCGATGTAGATCTGCTCAAGATCGATGTTCCCGATGGGGCCGACGAGGACACGGGTTGGCAGATGACCAGACTCTCCCGATCCTCCTATTACACCAAGCATCTCGATAACACCTCAATTGATACCAGAGTGTGTGACTTCAAGACCCGGATACGAGTGGCGGAAGAGGAAGTCGAGAGCGACTCGGATATCTATGCGCTGGCCGTGGACAAGCAGGTAGCGGTGACTCCGCTCAGCCTCGACTTCACTTCCAGGGTCGACCTCGGGAGCCTGCGCGACTCTCTTCTATCCTAAGACATGAGAAACCGTATGCAGGTTTTGCACATACAGACACCACTGCTGGAATCGACGCCGCTGTCCCAGATTGTCGGCTCTGAAGTCTGGCTGAAAATGGAGGCGCTGCAGCCGTCAGGCTCTTTCAAGCTCAGAGGCATAGGCCGGGCCTGCAGCTACCATGCCGGCAGAGGGGTGCAGAGATTTATTAGCTCCTCCGGGGGCAACGCCGGTATCGCGGTGGCCTATTGCGGCAGAAAACTTGGCCTGCCGGTTACGGTTGTGGTGCCGCTGTCCACCCCTGAGCGTGCCATTGAGACGATCAAATGCGAGCAGGCGGAGGTGATCGTCAGCGGCGAGTCCTGGCAGGAAGCCCATGGTCATGCCCAGAGTCTCAGCGGCCGGGATCGAGTGCTGATCCATCCGTTTGATGATCCGCTGCTCTGGGAGGGTCATGCCACACTCATAGACGAGGTGAAGCAAAGCGGGCTTCGCCCCGATGCGGTAGTGCTTTCGGTGGGCGGTGGCGGGCTGCTCTGTGGGGTGCTGGAGGGGCTGCATAGAAACGATATGGCGGACGTTCCCGTGCTGGCCGTTGAGACCGAGGGAGCAGCGTCGCTTGGAGCTTCTCTGAAAGCCGGCCACCATCTCGAACTGGAACGTATTACCACTGTGGCCACCTCGCTCGGAGCCAAAAAAGTGGCAGACAAAGCCTGGGAATGGTGCGGTCGCCATGAGATCCTCAGTCTCAGCGTTTCCGATCTGGAGGCTGTAGACAGTTGTCTGCAGTTTGCCGCCGATCACCGTCACCTGGTAGAGCCGGCTTGCGGTGCAGCGCTTGCTGCTGTGTATGGTCAGCAGCCGTTCTTAAATGATAAAAAAACGATACTGCTTGTGGTTTGCGGAGGAGTGGGTGTCAGTTTTGAGCAACTTCAGCAGTGGCAGCAGGATCTTGAAAAGAGATAAGCCGATAATCCATTACTACGAGATAGCAGATGAAAAATCCACCAGCTAACTGTGCCCGATGCCCTTATAAGATTTCCGATCGATTGTGCAGAGAAGAGCAGGGCAAGGGCCCGGATTCCTGTCCCACTGCCAACTTGCAGGAGCTGACCGGTCAGAGTCTTGACGAGTATAGGACCCATGGGGATATTCACGAATTCGCCAGACAGGCCTCGATACAGGAATCGAGCGGCTATGGGAATCGTGATCAGGGATATGAGCAGGTCAGGCCGGTCAAATCGAGGATCGAAGAGATCATCGAGTTCGCTGAACGTATGAAGTACCGGCGCCTGGGCCTGGCCTTCTGCATCGGTTTGAGAAAAGAAGCCCAGGCGGTTGAAAAGCTGATCGGTTCGCGTGGGTTTGAGATGGTCACGGTACTGTGTAAAGTGGGACGAAGCTCAAAGGAGATTATAGGTCTTGACCGAGCTGATCAGATCGACAGCTCCAGTGACGAGGCAATGTGCAATCCCATCATGCAGGCCATGGTGCTGAACCGGGAAAAAACCGAGTTCAACATTCTGCTGGGCCTCTGTGTCGGTCACGACTCACTTTTCTTCAAATATTCGGAGGCGCTCTGCACTGTTCTGGCCGTCAAGGATCGGCTTCTCGGTCACAACCCGCTGGCAGCGGTATACACTCTGGACACTTACTACCGGTCCTTAAAGTAAGCACACCTCCGGGAAAATTGTCTTTTGGGCCAAAATCCTAATTTTGTAAGATGGTCGTTAGCCCTCGGCCAACGCCTTCTGAATGGTGCGGTGGATGAGTGAGGCGATTTTCCTGAATCCGGCCGGGGTCGGGTGTATTTCGTTGCGCCACTGGTTCGATGCCAGAGTGCCCTGGGTGTTGGTAATGAAGAGTTTGTCCGGATACCTGTTCTCTACCCGGGCAAGCCGCTCTGCAAAGCGTTCGAGCATGAACCTGATCACCGCTTTCTGCTCGTCTCCGTCGGTGAAGTTCTTTTCCTGCAGGAAGGGGAAGAGCCACGATTCGCCGATGGGGAACAGGTCGAAAAGCTCATAGCCCTCAGGTGAGGGAACGCAGAAATCGTAGTTGTGGCTCACCACCCTGACGTCGGTGTTAACCGAATAGTGGATCACCCGTTCCATTACCTCCATATAGACCGATTCGATCAGATCGAGCTTGTTGTCAAGCCGCTCGACTTCGATGCAGTCCTGCCAGTGAGGACCGCTGCTTCTGGGTTTCAGAAAAAGGTCAAAATCGTACCTGCCGACGATGTCGTTGCCGCCCCCTGAAAAGAGGATGATATCAAACTCGTTGGTGCCGAGCCGTTTAGTGAAGCTGAACTTCTGTTCACCGGTCATCATGGCAGCGGCTTCGTCGCCGATGCTGGCCGTTGAGTAGATCACATAGTATTCCCGTTCGGCCAGGACCTGGACAATGTTGGAAGGCGGACCAAAGGCAAGGTAGCGGCGGGGATAGGCGAACCACGAGTCGCCTTCGGCAAGGATTCTGACGGCGTCGGGGTTGCCCCTCAACAGGTTTTTATAGCCTCTGGAATCGGAGGTGTAGGGCATCTGGCACTCCTTGCAGTAATCCGCGCTGCCGGCTCAACAGACGTCTTGTTTGCTCTCACACGATTACACCGTTTTACTCAATATTCCATCGCTCAGGGTCAGGCAGCGGTCCATCTGATCGGCCAGCAGTCGATTATGGGTAACCATCAGAACGGCGAGCGAGCGGTCTCTGCAGATCGATTGCAGCAGTTTGAAGACCATTCCCCCGGCTCTGCTGTCCAGGTTTCCTGTCGGTTCATCGGCCAGCAGCAGTTCCGGTTCCATGATAAGCGACCGGGCCAAGGCGGTGCGCTGCTGCTCACCGCCGGACAGTTCGTGCACCCGGTGCTGTTCTCGATGATCAAGCTCGACCGCCGTCAGCAGCTGCCGTGCCGGTACCTCGGCTTGTTGTCTCGATCTGCCCGAGATCAGGGCCGGCATCATGACATTTTCAAGGGCACTGAATTCGGGCAGCAGATGGTGAAATTGAAAGATAAAGCCCAGTGACTTATTGCGAAAGGCAGCCAGTTCTTTATCGTTTTTCTGATCGAGGCGGCTGCCCTTGAACAGCAGTTGACCGCCCGTAATGGGGGCCAGGGTTCCGAGGATCTGCAGCAGTGTCGTTTTACCCGAGCCGGAAGCGCCGACGATCGCGGTCATCTCACCGGGCTCAACCGCCAGGTCGATTCCCTTCAGCACCTCGATTTCTCTCAGCCCATTGGAATAGGTTTTACGCAGGTCCGTCGCCTGCAGCAGCGGCGGACTCATGAGAGCACCTCCGCCGGCTTCACCCGCGACGCCTGCCATGATGGATAGATCGTTGCCGAGAGGCTGATGATGATCGAGCAGCAGGCGATGATCATGACATCGGTGGGCAGCACCTTGATCGGCAGGGTGGTCATCGGGTAGACGTTGGACGGCAGTTCGATGAACTGATACCTGGACAGAAGCTCACATAGTCCGAGACCGCCCAAAACACCGAGCACCGTTCCGGTCACCGAAATGACCAGCCCCTGAAGAAAGAAAATTTTCATGATCGAAGCCGAGGTCGCTCCCATCGATTTGAGTATGGCGATATCACGACCCTTCTCCATGACCAGCATGATCAGGGCACTGATGATGTTCAGGGCAGCCACCAGAATGATCAGGGCCACGCAGATGAACATGCCGATTTTCTCGAGCTTGAAAGCGGCGAACAGGTTGCGGTTCATCGACATCCAGTCGCGGGCGATGGTGCCGGGACCGACTTTGGCGACAATCGCCTGGGCTACTTCATCAGCTTTGTTGAGCAGTTCTTTGTCGACCAGCACCTCGATGCCGTGGGCGACATCGCCAACCTCGAGGAACTCCTGGACGGCGTGTATATGCATGTAGGCCAGTGAAGAATCGTACTCGTACATGCCGGATTCGAAAATCCCGGCAACCCGGCAGGTCTTGATTTTCGGTATCACCCCCATGGGGGTCAACGGCCCGGAAGGAGAGATAAGCCTGACCTTGCCGCCCACCGTGACCCTGAGGTCGTCGGCCAGTTGGGCGCCGAGGATGATCGGCGGCAGCCGTTCATCTTTGTCAAAAGTCAAATCATCGATACTGCCGGCGATCATCTGTTCGGAGAGACTGACTACCTTTTTGGCCGTTTCCGGCTCGATGCCTCTCAGGATAATGCCTGAACCACCGGCGGTTCCACTCACCAGGGTTTGGGCATAGAGGTACGGTGTTGCCCCATTGACGCCCTCGACGCTCAGCACCTGGTCGCGCTTCAGTTCGTAGTTGTCGATGGCCCCTTCAACACGCTGGACAATGATATGGCTGTTGATACCAAGAATCTGATCACGCAGTCCATCGGTAAATCCAGAATAGACCGATAGAACCACGATCAGGGCAATGACCCCGACGGTGATGCCGATCACCGAGATCAGCGAGATCAGCGAAATAAAGCCATGCCGATGCTTGGCTCGCAAATACCTCCGGCTGATGAACCACTCGTACATATCAGCCGTTGTCCGTCAGTTGGTCAGTGGTTTGGTCTTTTTGCATCTTTTCTTCCGGCTTCATCTGCGGGAAAAGGATGACGTCTCTGATAGAGGGCGAATCGGTCAGCAGCATGACCAGCCGGTCAATCCCTATCCCCTCTCCGGCGGCCGAAGGCATACCATACTCCAGGGCACGTATATAATCGACATCGAGAACCGGATGTACCTCATCGTCATCGCCCCGTTCGGCAATCTGTTTCTCGAAACGTTCTCTCTGGTCGACCGGATCGTTCAATTCGCTGAAGGCGTTGGCGATCTCCCGGCCGGTGATAAACAGTTCGAAGCGATCGGTGACACTCGGGTCGTCCTCGTTGCGCCTGGCCAGCGGCGAGACTTCGGTCGGGTAGGAGGTGATAAAGGTCGGATCGATCAGCTTCTCCTCGACCAGGAGTTCGAACAGTTCGGTTTTCGCCTTGCCGGGTCCGGCCTGCTGTTCCAGCTTGAGGCCCAGACCCTTGGCATGACTGATCACCTTGTCGTCGTCAGCCAGGATTTCCGGGTCAACTCCGCCGATCTCGACCAGGGCTTCAGCCATGGTCAAACGCTTCCAGGGCGGGCTCAGGTCGACATCCGTCCCCTGATAGGTGATATTCATGGTACCGTTCACCGCCTCGCAGACCGAGGAAATCATGTCCTCCGTCAGGTCGATCAGGTCGTCATAGGTGGCGTAGGCCTGATAAAATTCGAGCATGGTAAACTCAGGGTTATGTCTGGTGGAGAGCCCCTCGTTTCTGAAATTGCGGTTGATCTCAAAGACTTTTTCTAGACCACCCACCAGCAGCCTCTTAAGATACAGTTCCGGCGCGATGCGCAGGTAGAGATCCATGTTGAGGGCATTATGGAATGTCTTGAACGGTTTGGCCGTGGCCCCTCCGGGAACCGGCTGCATCATCGGGGTTTCGACTTCGAGAAAGCCGCGGTCGCTCAGGTATTCACGAACCAGCCGGATGATTTCCACCCGCTTGCGAAAGGTCTCTTTGCTCTCGGGAGTAACGAGCAGGTCAACGTAACGCTGCCGGTACCGGGTTTCAACATCGGTGAGCCCGTGCCATTTTTCGGGCATGGGCCGCAGCGATTTGGAGACCATGGTGATAAAGTCCGCATGGAGAGACGGTTCGCCGGTCTTGGTCTTGAACAGCTGTCCCCGGGTACCGACGATATCGCCGATGTCGTATTTCTTGAAGGCACTGAACTGCTCGTCGCCAACCGTATCCTTGCGGACATAAACCTGCATCTGATCAGTGGCGTCGGCGACTGTAATGAAGGCTGCCTTGCCAAATTTGCGCATGGCCATGATCCGGCCGGCGATGCTATAAGTAGCGCCGCCTTCCTCTTTCTGCTGCGGTTCCAGCTGCTCCGCTTTGGGAAGCAGATCACTGATACGGTCTGCGGGTTTGAAACTATTGGAATACAGTTTTACGCCGAGATCCGCTAATGTCTGGGCTTTTTCTCTTCGCTGGGCGAGAAACTGGTTTTCACTGCTCATAATAGGTCCTGCTTAGAGGCGGTCACAATAATCGCCTTGGTTGACTGCGTTGGATTGACGCAGCTGATTAATATAAGGTAGCCATTAAAAAAAGCGGCGCAGGGCCGCTTGATCTGGAGGTGTATGGGTAACACGGCTCGCGGGCTTCACAGCCCACTATTCGTTTACAGATAATTAGGCGGGTTGTCAATGTTTTCGCTATCCGGACGGCTCCTTTTCCAGAAGGACGACCGTTTCGAGGTGATGAGTCTGAGGGAACATATCCAGCGGCTGAATTGCCCCAATAACAAATCCCTGACCGACAATTTCCTGCAGATCTCTGCACAGGGTGGCAGGATCGCAACTGATGTAGACGATTCGCTTGCGGGCCAGGCTCCCCGCCAGCCCGGCCAGTCCGCTGAGGCCCCGGCGCGGCGGGTCACAGACGACGGTAGCAAAGGTTTCACCGTTGGCGGCAAGATCCCGGCAGGCGGAGGCCACTTCGCTTTTGATGAAGGTACAGTTGGTAAGATGGTTGCGCTCAGCATTTCTTTTGGCACTTCTGATTGCCGAGCCCTGGCCTTCGATGCCGAGGACGGCCCCTGCTTGACGGGCCAGCACCACCGAGAAATTCCCCATACCGCAGTAGAGGTCGAGAATCCTGTCTGTTGGTTCCGGCTGAACGAACTGATCAACCAGCTGGATCATTTTTAGATTCTGCGGCAGATTTACCTGGCTGAATCCGCCGACTTCCCAGCGCAGCGTTAGAGGCTGTTCATCTTCGAATTCAAAACCAAGAAGATTGTCCTGCCGTTGTTCTCCATCGCCAAAAGGACCTTCCTGGGCAAAGTTCTGGCCGGAGAAAAAGAGTCGATCCAGGATATCGATGTCAGCGGCCAATGTTTGGGCCCGGCGCCGGTCTGCAGGCCGCGGCGGTCGGCGCAGGATAAGGTGCAGTGACACCTTGCCGCTGAGTTGATTGAGGCTGAGTTCCAATTCTTCACTGATCGAGCCGAGATGTTTGAACTCGGCGTGGGTACGCAGTTCGCTCAGACAGGTGTTGATTGGCTCGGTTGCCAGCAGACAGTTTTTAACGGTGATGATCTTGTGTGAGCGGAAGTGGCTGAAACCGGGGTTGCCCCTCTCATCAATCTTCATCCTGATGCGCTGACGGTAGCCGAAATGATCAGCAGAGCCAATGATCGGCCTGAGGCGGGAAACGGACTGCTGGAGCGTCTTCGATTCACTTCCGGAGAGCAGATCTCTGATGATCTCATCTTTTAGCCTACACTGTGCGGTGTAGCTGGCATGCTGCAGGTCACAGCCGCCGCAACGGTGGTAATAGGGGCAGGGGGCTGCGATCCTGTCGGGGCTTGGTTCGATAACCTCGGCCACTGCCGTGTAATCAAATCGTTTCTGTTGTCTGACAAGTGAAATGGAAACAGTCTCGCCCGGCAGCGCGTAGCGGACGAGCACGGCCTTGCCGGTGGGCAACTGGGCCAGGCCGTAGCCGCCGTTAATAATCTTTTTTATTGTGACAACCCGGGGAGTATTGTAGTTCATGTCTTAATCCGACTATAATGGGCAAATTGCCTCAATTGCCATCGAACGGCCGAAGTTTTTGAAAGACTACCTACATCCATTAGCTGATCATAACGTATCGTTGCGTAATCGAACCTTATTTTTTTCCATTCTGCTCCTGCTGATCACTTTCGCTCCCTGCCTGGCCGAGACTGAGACGGCTTTGACAATCACGGTCGATGGCGTCAAAGGAAGACTGTATGACAATGTCATGGCCCGGCTTAGAATTAATCGCTTCAGCCAGAATAGTGAATTGAGCGAAACCGAAATCAGGCGCCTGCACAGATTGGCAGAACCAGATATCAAGGCTTCTCTGGCACCGTTTGGCTACTATTCCGTCAATGTTAAATCCGAGCTGCAGAACAGTGATTTGGGGTGGCAGGCCTTCTATCATATCACCGTTGGTGATCCGGTCCTCCTCGATTCAATGTCCATCAGTATTGTCGGAGAAGGAGCCGAGCTGACGGAACTGAGCGACGCTGAAAGGTTTTTCGATCTGGTAAAAGGGGCTGCTCTGCTCCAGGCCAATTATGAAACCGGTAAGAGAGATCTGCTGCGCCATACCCGTGCGCTTGGCTTTCTCGATGCCGTTTACACGGTGCATGAAATCCGCATTGACCGGACGTCCTATGTGGCTGAAATTGAATTGGTTTTAGACACGGGGCAGCGCTATCTGTTTGGTGAGGTATCTTCAGATCAGCAAGTAATCTCCGATGAACTGCTGGCTCGCTTCGTTCCTTTCCAACGAGGAGGCTGGTTTATACCACGAGAACTACAGGAACTGCAGCGTGACCTTTATCGAACGGATTACTTCGGCCAGGTTCTGGTCAAGGGCGACACCGATAATCCAGAGGGCAAATACATACCAGTATCGATAGAGCTGGAGCCGCTTGAAAATTACAACCTCTATAGCATCGGTGTAGGCTATGCCACTGATACGAAGGCTCATCTCAGGTTTGAATGGATGAACAGACTGTTAAACCAGAGCGGGCATCGTCTGAACACCTCCTTTATGGTCGGCGAGCAGGAGAGCTATTGTGTGGTCAATTATCGTATTCCGGTTGCTGATCCACGTTTCAACACCGTTGCCGGATCTGCTCTATGGAATCGTGAGCTATGGGAAGACACGGTCACCAATATGTATTCCGGGGGACTGGGCTTTGAATATATGACCACTAAACGATTTTACGGTGTCTCACTGGAGATCCTCCGTGAGGATTATCGAATTGGTGAAACCACTGGTGAGAACGAGTTGCTGATGCCGGGAGTAAAGGGATCGTGGGCCTTTGCCGATAGCGTCATAAACACCGAAAACGGCTTGCGCGCCTCGGTTGAAGTTCATGGCGCCAGCGAGGAATTCGTCTCTGATGCCTCATTTCTCAGTTTAAGGGGAGACGGGCGTCTGATTGTCACGCCACTGTCAAGTTGGCGACTGATCGGCAGAGGCTCGATCGGTTATACTCTGGTGGATTCGATCGATGATATTCCTCCTTCACAAAGGTTTTACGCTGGCGGTGAGAGAAGTGTCAGGGGATACCGGTACCGCACCCTTGGCCCCGAAGATGAGGACGGAAATGTTGTCGGCGGCACCTACATGCTGACCGGAAGTATAGAAATTGAAAAAAGCCTGTCCGAGCTCTGGCGAGTTGCTGCCTTCTATGACACCGGTAATGCAATGGATGACTTTACGGTAGATTTTGCCCACGGCGTTGGCGTCGGTGTCGGCCTGGCCTTGCCGTTTGGTCAGGCCCGCCTCGATCTGGCTTATCCGCTGAGGGAGCTGGGGAGTGCACAATACGTATTCATAAGTGTCGGGACGGATCTGTGATGCGCAGGTTTATCTGGATAGCAGGAATTTCAATTGTGCTGTTAGGCGCTCTTATCACCGCCGGGATAACGAGTTCCGCCGGCCTGCGGGCGCTGATTTCACTTGTCTCAGGCCTGCCGGCGATCTCGCTGAATGTAACAAGTGCCAGTGGCCGACTTGCAGATGCGTGGCAGCTGGAGGAGGTTACCCTTGAAACTTCCGCAGCTCTTATCACCATTGACAGGCTCAGCGTTGATTGGCGCCCTGCTGAGCTTTTGCAAAGGAAACTGCACATTAATGATATATCCCTGCAGGGGCTTTCGATAGCTTTAAGGCCTGGCGATGATGATGTGGCAGCGGTCAAGGCTGAAAGATCATTTGTTCTCCCTTCTCTCCCTTTATCACTTCTTATTGACAGACTGCAGATTGAAAAGGCGTTGATCCTTTCAGATGCGGATATGGAACTGATTGAAGTCGAGCAGTTTCTTGCTTCATTTAGCAGCGATGAGGATAGCCTTACCATCGGCCAGGTCTTGCTGCATACTCCCAATTACGGGTTCGATCTCCATGGGCAGCTGCAGATTACCGGGGAGAATTCCATCGCTGCCCAAGGCACCTGGTGGACAGATTTTCAGCAGTTCAACAAGATGACGGGTGAGGTGCACGTTGACGGGACCCTTACCCAGACCGAGGTCGCCTTATCGATTACCAGCCCGGCAGAGGTGGTGATTTCAGGCCGGATCAAAAAACTGTTGAGTGAGGCAAGCTGGGATCTGGCCGGCAGCGCCGAAGCACTTGAGCTTAGGACGATAGCGCCAGGCTGGCCTGCTGCTGAGGTGGATTTTGATTTCAGAACTTCGGGCCGGCCAGCTGATTACCGCGGCTCGCTGCTGGGCGAATACCGTGCAGCGAATCAGCCGCCGGTTCAGGTCGATATCGATATTGCGGGAGATCAGAGCAGGGCGGAGGTTGTCTCAGCGCTGATCAGCTATGACGGCAGCACTGCGCAGGTTAACGGAGCAATTGATTTCGATGACACCCTGGCCTGGGATGCATCGGCCACCATCACTGAGCTTGATCTCTCATCTTTTAGTGAAGAGATCGGCCTGAAAATTGATGCTGAGCTGCACTCAGCTGGAAAATGGTCGGACGAGACGCTCAGCTACGAGGCCAGGGTTACCACTTTTACAGGTCAGTTAAGCAACCCTGACCTCAGCCTGAGTGG
>CAJQNS010000123.1 GCA_905479735.1 uncultured Desulfofustis sp. | reverse complement strand
TAACCGGGACTAAAAACTTAGAGGAGGTTTACATGTCTCTATCCGTAACCGACCTGGCGGCGACTAAACTCAAGGAGTATCTCAGCCAGAATAATATCGACTCAGCATTGCGCGTTGCCCTGATGCAGGGCGGCTGATCCGGTCCCTCCCTGGGACTGGCTCTGGATGAGCCGAAAGAAAACGATAAAGTATACGATCAGAACGAATTGACCTTTCTGGTTGAAGACAGCCTGCTGGAAACATGTGGAGAGATTAATGTAGAATACATTGAGGCAGGACCACGCTCTGGTTTTGGCATCTCTTCGACCAACCCCATCGGGGGAGGTGGATGCTCGTCCGGATCCTGCGGATCCAACGGCTGCGGCTGATTCTGACACAAACCGATTCACACTATATAAAAAGGTGGATTTACTTCGTAAATCCACCTTTTGTTTTTCTACAAACTGCCCCCTTCAAGAACAAAAGTCAAAAACTTGACACCCCCGCTGTTCGTCCTTATCTTCTGGTCTGAATTATACTTTAAAGGCTATTAATAAAGTTCAGACATAGAGGATAAAAATCATGCAATTCGATAAGTTTACCTTAAAATCGCAGGAAGCGATTCAGGGTGCCCAGCATCTTGCCGAACAAAACGGCAACCAGGAGATCACTCCGGCTCACCTTACCAAGGCCATCCTTGAGCAGCCAGACGGTGTTGTCGTTCCTGCACTGCAGAAAATGGGAATCGACCCGTCGCGTGTGTTGGCCCTGGTCAATGAGCAGATACAATCTTTACCGGCAGTATCAGGTTCCGGAGCAACTCAGGTCTATGT
The DNA here is from genome assembly GCA_905479735.1 of uncultured Desulfofustis sp. Lineage (GTDB taxonomy): Bacteria > Desulfobacterota > Desulfobulbia > Desulfobulbales > Desulfocapsaceae > JABDQA01. The sequence goes on along the minus strand of CAJQNS010000123.1, from coordinate 3,426 downwards.
GTCGGTTGAGCTAAAGCGGCTGCTGGACAGCTCTTTTTCTGCCGCCTCTCAGATGCAGGACGAATACGTAAGTCAGGAGCATATCTTTCTGGCCCTGCTCCGAGAGCGTAAATCGAGTCTGACAGAGCAGCTCAGCAAAATGGGCATCAGTGAGCAGAATTTTCTCCAGGCATTGACTTCTATCAGAGGCAATCAGAGGGTCACCGACCCCTATCCCGAAGAAAAGTATCAGGCCCTGGAAAAATATGGCAAAAACCTTACCGACATTGCCAAACAGGGAAAACTTGACCCGGTCATTGGCCGGGACGAGGAAATTCGCAGAATCGTCCAGGTGCTTTCCCGACGTACCAAAAACAATCCTGTGTTGATCGGCGAACCAGGCGTCGGTAAAACTGCTATCGTCGAAGGACTCGCCCAGCGGATCGTCAATGGCGACATCCCGGCAACTCTTAAAGACAGGCAGGTTATCACTCTCGATTTGGGTTCGTTGGTTGCTGGCGCGAAATATCGGGGCGAATTCGAAGATCGCTTGAAAGCGGTGCTAAAAGAAATTGAGAAACGAAGTGGTGAAATAATTTTATTTATCGACGAGATTCACACCCTTGTGGGGGCAGGTGCGGCCGAGGGTTCGATGGATGCTTCCAATATGCTGAAACCGGCATTGTCCAGGGGGGAATTGCATTGTGTCGGGGCCACGACGCTCGATGAATACAGAAAATACATAGAAAAAGACAGCGCCCTGGAAAGGCGGTTCCAGCCAGTCCTCGTTCAGGAGCCCAGTGAGGAGGACTCCATTGCCATGCTGCGGGGTATCAAGGAGAAATACGAGCTCCATCATGGCGTCAGGATCCAGGATACGGCCACCGTGGCGGCGGTGGTGCTCTCCAACCGCTACATCACCGACCGTTTCCTTCCCGACAAGGCAATTGACCTTATAGATGAAGCGGCCTCGCGGCTGCGCATTGAAATCGATTCCATGCCGACCGAGATTGACGAGCTAGACCGGCAGCGGATCAAATTGGAAATTGAGCAGGAAGCACTTAAAAAGGAGCAGGATAAGGCTTCAAAGCAGCGGCTCGATGATGTCCAGAAAAAACTCGCCGACCTCGGTGACAAGCTCAACGGCATGAAGGCCCAGTGGACACTGGAACGTGACACCATTGGCAGTATCCGCAAGATCAAAGAAGATATAGAAAAGGCCCAGGTTGAAGCACAACAGGCGGAACGTACCGGAGATCTGAGCAAAGTTGCGGAACTCCGCTATGGAACAATAGTTGCGTTGGAGCAGCAGCTTGACAGAGAAAATCTGAGACTTCAGGAGATCCAGGGCCGCCATCATATGCTCAAGGAAGAAGTGAGCAGTGAAGATGTGGCAGCCGTTGTGGCCAAGTGGACCTCGATCCCGGTGGACAAACTGCTCGAAGGCGAGAAGGAAAAACTGCTGCAGGCGGAAGCCATGCTCAACAAGCGGGTCATTGGGCAGCAGGAGGCAATAGTTGCCGTGGCCAATGCCGTTCGCAGGGCCAGAGCCGGACTCCAGGACCCCGACCGACCATTGGGCTCGTTCATCTTTCTCGGCCCCACGGGCGTAGGAAAGACCGAACTGGCCAGATCACTGGCTGATTTCCTGTTCGACAGCGAACAGGCCATGATCAGGATCGATATGTCCGAATTCATGGAGAAGCACTCGGTGGCACGCCTGATCGGAGCTCCTCCCGGATATGTCGGTTATGACGAAGGCGGCTACCTCACCGAAGCTGTCCGCCGGAGACCCTACTCCGTTATCCTGCTCGACGAAATCGAAAAGGCCCATGGTGATGTCTTCAACGTCCTCCTTCAAGTCCTCGACGACGGCAGAATGACCGACGGAAAAGGCAGAACGGTCGACTTCAAGAACACCATCCTGATCATGACCTCCAACTTGGGGAGCGATCTGATCATGAGGCTGGCGGAAGAAAGTACCGACGAGGACAGTATCAAACGCCAGATAGAGGAACTTCTCTATCGCCAGTTCAAACCCGAATTTCTCAACCGAATCGACGAAACCATTATCTTCCGAGCTCTGTCCAGAGAGGATATGTCCAGTATAGTGACTATTCAGTTGGGGCGGCTGGCCCGGCGGCTGGAGGATCGAAAATTAAAACTGCGCTTCAGCCAGAATGCCAAGAAGTATCTTGTTTCAGTTGGCTACGATCCACTTTTCGGCGCCCGACCGCTCAAACGGGCGATCAGAAAATATATTGAGGATCCACTGGCCATGGAACTATTGGAGAACAGATTCGAAGAAGATGCGGTGATCCTCGTCGATGCTGACCACAACGGCATTGTCTTTACCGCCGCCAAGCGTGAACCAGAGGTGGTTGAAGCGGAATTGGTTGAGTAGTACCTTTCCCCTTTACCTTTTCTATTGTTTATGGTTGCATGGTCTGCCAAAAGCGGCCATGCAGCCTTAAGGTGAATAATGTCAGATTCCCCCTATCAATGCCAGGTGCTGATGTCGCACATGATGTTGCCCACCAACGCCAACCCGTTTGGGCATATTCATGGCGGCGATATAATGAAATACATAGACGATGCGGCCGGTGTGGTGGCCATGAAGCATGCCCGGACCACCGTGGTTACCGCCTCCATCGATCGACTGGACTTTCATAAACCTGTGCATATCGGTAATTTGCTGATACTGAAGGCATCGCTGAATGCCACCGGAAGGACATCGATGGAGATCGGTGTGCGGGTCGAAGCCGAAGATCTATTGACCGGCATCGTCACCCACATCGCCTCTGCCTATCTCACCTTCGTTGCTTTGGGCGCTGATGATCGACCAACTCCGGTACCGTTTTACAATCCGGAGACACCAGAGGCAATCCGCAGAAGAAAACAGGCCCAGGAGAGAAAGGCTTGTTACTATAAAAGTAAAAACGATAACGATTAAGACAGCAATTATGAGTGCCACTGTAGACGAATTAACGATCAGTTACGAAGAAGACGGCGTTGAGCTGGTGAAAGAACTGGACAAAGTCGTCCTCTCAAAAGGTGCCTGGACAACGATTTTATTTAGATATCAAAATCTTAACAGGTCTACCGGCGAATTCGGACCAGACATGTATTCGATACGACGCTACCAGAAGCGTCAGGGAATTTACATTCCCAAATCTAAGTTCAACATCTCCAACGCCAAGCAGGCAGAAAAGATCGCCTCATCCCTGCAGAAGTGGATAGAGGACTAAGCCTGAACGAGATTTACCAGAGCACGTTTCATTTTTTTAACAAAACCCTAATCTTATTTATTGACAAAGTGAGTGGTAGGGTATAGTTTGTCGCGGCTTTTGCGGTGCTAATTGGCGCGGTAAAAGTGTTTTGTGGGACGAGAATCTAGTTGACATTTATTAAGGGTTACATTAGATTGACGTTCTTCCGCACTCGTCA
>CAJQNS010000122.1 GCA_905479735.1 uncultured Desulfofustis sp. | reverse complement strand
GTTCGAGGATCAGGAGAGTTATCCCAGGAAGATGCTGGCCTTGCGAGAGCAACTCATTGAGCTCAACGAGAGTCTGGCCGACTGTGGACTCGATGTGGAAGAGGCCAACGACTTTATCGGTGACCGCATCGATCTTTCCATTAATATCCTGCGCAGCATGGAAAACGTACTTGCTTCGGGCTATGTCTCCCGCGGAGAGCTGCTTCTGGCCGCCCGCGAGTTGCTGGCCTCGCTCGGCGAAATGCACAGTGCCTACAATTCGGCCAATATCTTTAAAAACCGGGGTTTAACATCGACTTTTGTAGATCTGAGTGGTTGGGATGACGGTCGCCAGTTGACCATAGACCAGCGGATCAAGGACAGCTTCGACAGTGTAGATCCATTTTCCACCATCTGTTTTGCGACCGGATATACCAAAGGAACCGAAGGCATTATGCGGGAATTCGATCGCGGCTATTCCGAAGTCACTTTTTCCAAAGTAGCGGTGCTCCTCGGTGCCTCTGAGGCGATTATTCACAAGGAATATCACCTTTGTTCCGGGGATCCTCTGTTGATCGGTGAAGACACCGCCCACCCGGTGTGCAATACCAATTACGATGTGGCCGATCAATTGGCGGACGTCGGCATGGAGGCGATTCACCCCAGAGCCTCGAAGCCGCTTGAAATCAACTCGATTCCGATCAGGGTCAAGAACGCCTTTGACCCCGACCATCCGGGTACGCTGATCACCAATGATTTCGTCGCCCCCGAATCAAAAGTCGAGATCGTCACCGGCTCCAATAAGGTGATCTGCCTTGAAGTGCATGACACAAGAATGGTCGGCGAGGTTGGATTTGACCGCAGGATAATGATGGTCTTAGGCAGGCACAATGTCTCTTACATCAGCAAAATGACCAATGCCAACACCATCGATTTGATTGTCATGGAGGGTGACTGTTCTCCGCATCTGCTGGCTGAACTCGGTGATAATTTCGAAACCGTGACGGCCAATCCGGTGGCAATTGTCTGTGCCATTGGCTCCAATATCGCCCAGCCCGGCATCATGGCCAAAGCTGCTCAGGCTCTGGCGCAAGACAATATCAATATTCTGGCGGTGTCTCAGACCACACGCCAGACCAATATGCAGTTTATTGTCAACCGGGATGAGTTTGCAGGTGCCCAGCGGGCCCTGCATGCTGCTCTGTGTATGTAGAAAAGCCGGAAAAAGTTAAAGGTGGCGGGGAGGTTCTGTTACTAGTCTTTCCTGGGCCAGACCGCATCTTTTTCCTCAGCGACCAGATAGCAGAATTTATTCCATTCGAAGGTCTTGTTGGAGATCGGGCAGCGCAGGGTGACGGTTCTGTCACTGATGGCGGCGACTTCCCAGTCGCCTGCTCTGCGTGAGTTCTCGATCCGGATCTTTTGCCCGACCTGGAAAGGATAGGGTTCAAAAACACTTACCTCATGTCCCATGGTTGTCTCCTCGGTTTGTACTCGCCCGCAGGGTGGGAACTTTTATTTTTTACCGTTGATTCTAAATTCACAAAGTGTACTACTGGAAAAGCCACAGAAAATCCGAGTAGGCTGCTAAGTATTTGTGAATTAAAATAATTAATTGTTTTCCATGAAGGTCAGGCTAGGCCGGGCATTTCTCCTGCAGCAGATCATCGACCGCGGCTACCGCGGGAGAATCGTCGGCCAGTTCCATCAGCGACCTCTTCTCCATGTCAAAATCGAGTAGGGCAGGATCATCTGGAATGATGCCGACGATCGGCACGCCAATTTCTTCGACTTCCTCCAGAAACTTGTCGTTCAGTTCACTTGGAGCCCTGGTCACGATGATGCCCATATCGGTGACTTTCAGTTTAAGGCTGTTGAGCATTTCGTGAATTCTTCTCAATGCCCTGAGCCCACGCAGTGAATAATCGGTGACCAGAAAAAGTATGTCCACCTGGCCACTGGTGCGCCGGCTCAGATGCTCCATGCCGGCTTCGTTGTCGACCACCATATAGCGGTAGCTCTGGGTCAGACGGTCGGTGAAATTGTGGAGAATATTGTTGACCATGCAATAGCAGCCCTGTCCTTCCTGGCGGCCCATAACCAGCAGGTCAAACTCCGGTTTTTCGATCAGGGCTTGCTCAACCAGGCTTTCGAGGTAGATCGCTTTATCCATCCCTGAAGGCACTCCCTGGGGATCGCGCATGAAATTTTCCCGGATGTCGCCGATGGTCGAGGTGACATCCAGGCCCAACGTCTCTCCAAGGTTGGAGTTAGGGTCTGCATCCACTGCCAGAATCGGAGTTTTTCCAGATTTTGACAGACTTCTTACCACCAGCGAGGCCACGGTGGTTTTTCCTACGCCGCCTTTGCCGGCAAATGCGATTATTTTGCTCATATCGATCCTTTATTTCCTCTGGGTTGTTACAAATTTGGTAATCATTGCGAAGCACTGTAAGCACTGGTTGGAAAAAAAAAAGAAGCAAACCGGCATTGCTGATCAGCCGGTCTGCTTCTTGCTTTTCGGGTGGGATACTCTCAGGCGGCGGCTTTCTGCGGTCGCTTCTTACGCTTCTTCTTTTTCTCCACCGGCGGACCAAGCATCGATTTGAGATTTTCGACGTGGGCCGGCTCGATGGTATTGTTCTGTTCAAGGCCGAGTACTTTCTCATCAATACCAAGACAGAGGCCCAGTAGCTGGGGAAGCAGGAGAACCGGCAGCACTTTCTGATTTTGCTGCTGCTCTCTGATATTCAGCTGAGTAGTGTCAAACTGCAGATGGCAGTAAGAGCATACCGGTGTAATGAACTGGGCTCCGGCAGCAAGGGCTCCATCAACCTTCTCCTTGAGCAGGATTTCGGAAAGTTCGCTGTTCAGTCCTCCAAGGGCAGCTCCACAGCATTCGAGCTTGCCTCGCCAGTCGAGGCTGACGGCCCCGGTTATGGCCAGCAGTTCGTCAGTGATTTTCGGCACGAAGCTGTCATCAAACAAGGTCACTTCTCGAGGTCTGAGGATGTGACAGCCGTGAATGACCGAGAGATTGAGATCACTGACCATATTGACCAGTTGCTTTTTGATCGACTCGAGGCCTACATCCTCATGGAGGACAGAGAGGAAATGTTTGATAGCAGTGGTACCCTCGAACTTCAATCCGTCTTTGGCAAGTATCTCATTGATCTCGGCTGCCAGTTCGGGGTTGTTGGCCATCACATTTTTTGCTTTCTGCAGACTGGCAAAGCAGCAGTTGCAGATGACCATGATGTCGAGCCCTTTTTTCTCGGCAATGGCCATGTTTCTGACCGACGGAATGATGTAAGCTTTTTCGTCCACATTACGAACCGGGTAACCGCAGCAGGTGAACTCCTCGATAATTTCCAGCTCGATGCCCAGCTTTTTCAGCACTGCTTCGGCTGAGACGGCGTATTGCTCGATTCTGATCGGTATGTTGCACCCCTGAAAAAAAGCGAGTTTCATGCGCGACCTCCTTCAATCTGCTTGATCGCAGCGTTTTTCAGATTGTAGAAAATATCGGTCAGCTCCACCTTGTTCGGACAGTGCTCCTGGCACAGATAGCAGGTAGAGCAGCTCCAGATCATCTGTGAACCCATGGCAATTTCTTTGTTGCCTATACCCAGGCTGAAAATGATCTGATGAGGGAGCATGTCGAGCTCTACTTCCGGGTCGTCGTAGAGTCTGACCACCGGACAGATATTGGTGCAGCGCTGACAGGAGTAGCAGCTCTGGTAGCTGGTGGTGCCGACCTGCACCGGATCGCTGACCGTAATTGAAGTCAGATCCTTGAGTCTGGTGAACGAATCTTTGAATATTTTCTCCAGTTTTTTCAGCGCGTTTTTGTGGTCGACGATGAAATTTCTGGTCAGTGACAGCGGAAAGGAGAAATGGCTCAGCATGGAAGTTTCGGGTATGCCCTGGCTGAGAAGCTGGTACCTTGAGCTGATGAATAATTCCCTGAGGTTGATGCCAGAGGGACAGACTTCTGAACAGCGGTCACAGCTGGTGCAGATATAGAGCCCCTTCTGGAGATTGGCAAGGGTCTGATCTTCGACGTTTTGGCCAGCGGCGACCTTCTTCAATAGCTGAACTTTTTCAGAAGGCAGGATGAAATCGTTCTGAAAAGATTCGTAGAACATCAGTGAAGAGCAGAGTTCGCTGCAGGACCCGCAGTGGGTGCAGGCTGAAAGGCCGATCATCCGCCGGTTGAGCTCGTTGGCCGGGTCTTTGGCGGGTTCCTTGAAGCCCATGACTCCGTTGATCAGCAGAGATGTCGGCGTGGCGATGACATGGAACATCTTCGAAAAAGGCAGCCAGGCGAGCAGGCCGACGCAAAAGATAATGTGCAGGTAGAAGAGAAAATTTACCATGCCCTCATCTCCAAGTCCGGAGACGATGGGTCCAACCACTTTGGCGAGGGAATAGCTGATAAAGGCGCTCTGGGCCGGGGCATGGCATTCCATGCAGGCATCGCCGGCGATTTCCCGGCCCTCTTCTATGAGGGCTGGGTCATAGGGCTTGGCGATGTTCGGGGAGATGAGACCATGCTCTGCTGCCCAGTAGGTCTCCAGCGGCATGAGCTCGTCCGGTTCGGTAATATCTCCATAATCCTCCGCCATGGTGGTAAAGGCCGAATAACTTGAGATTTTGGAACTCTCAAGCACCATGCCCGAAAGGATGATGGCGCCGACGATGGCGATGGCCAGCCAGTCACTGGCATAACTTTTTACCCGCTGCGGTTTATCGGTAAGCCGGCGGTAGATGGCAATGCCAAGACCGACGAGAACCATCAAACCGAACAGGTTACGCAACGAAAGATAGGGTTGAATAGTCGACAAGTAGTCACTGAAGAAAAACTCACTCACTCCTGTACCCAGACCGTGCATCAACAGAAGCGCAATAAAACCGAAAAATATCAGAGAGTGGGCTGCCCATCTGAGAGCAGATTTGCTGAGCAGTCGCTTCTGGAACAGCACATCGGTGAAAAAGGTTTTAACGAGGGTGAAGAGTTCACCGCTGAAAAGGGTTCCCATGAGCCCTTTGAGAGCCGAGGGTAGCCGTCCGGGTGAAGCGGTTCTATCGGTGGTCAAGACAGTCTGCGTCAACCAGCCATAGAGCCGATAGGAGATTCCAACAAGAAAAACAAGAAGCGACAGGCCCACAAGTACTTTCATAACGTTCTCGCAGCTTGGATTTATCTCTGCCTCAGATGATGGGAGAAGGGTGCAGCACTCTCATCAGGAGGGGACAGGGTTGATTTGAATGACGACTGTACAAGCCGGAAAAGTAAAAGTCAATTATTGAAGCTCGATTTGTGATTATCCGCAGGCTTATGCCGGCTTGGGGATATTTTTTTTAGGAGCTGAAATAAAGGTTTAAAGTTTTGAATTAAATAGGAAATTAGATTTCTGACATGGCAGTCTGGGGAGCCCTTATTGGGAGCTGAAAGGGCAGTGGCGGAGGTTGTGTGACCACTTTTGGCCCTCACTTGGGCTGCTGGTTCAGGCGTCCCGGCACTGTAATAATTCTCTGCTCGGTAATGATGCTGTCAAGGATCTGATCGTGCGGCTGCAGGTTGAGTTTCTCTACTATTTGCAGATCAAAAGCTAGTCCGTATCTGGCTGCCGAGGGAATCTGCTCCAGGAGCCTGTCGTAATAGCCGCCGCCATAACCGAAACGACCTCCCCGTTCATCGAACACCGAGCCTGGCAGGACAATGAGTTCGAGCTCTTCGGGGGAGATTGTTTTTTCAGCGGCTAGTTGCTGAGTGGGTTCAGGGATATTGCAGTACCCGGGAACCAGATCGCGTTCGGGATCCTCAAGCTCCACGATGTCAAGCCGTTTTTCCGCCACCCTGGTCAGCGGTACGGAGACTTTTTTCCCCAGATCAAGAAGACTCCGGATAATTGACAAGGTTTCAACCTCGCTTCTGAAACTGACATAGATGAAAATGGAGTTTTTGGTAGCCACCGCCTCGGTTGCCAGAAGTGCAGCAGCGATCCGTTCACTTTTTTCGCTCCGCTGCCGATCGGTCAACAGATCTCTTCGGCCCAGTATCTCCGCCCGCAAATTGTCCGGCTGTTTCACAGTCCGTACCTCCCTTCTCAAGTGATAGATTCGATTGGCCAGTAAATCATAATCTCTGGATGGTGTACATGAAAAGCGGCAGCCTGCTGAGTCGCTTGAGTTTGTAAAAATCGAACAGCCGGGCTCTGGAAGGGTCGTCGAAGCGGAGCTGGCTGAGGTAGATACAACCTTTATCCCGGGGACTGCCGACCTGGTCTCGAATAAGTTCGAGCATGGTTCTGTAATGGTTGTCGGGAAGTTCCGGATCGGTGACGAAATTAGCGGTGACTTCGACACTGGAGCAGCGTTTGTTGATCGACTGGATCTTCGAGAAAGCGGCCGTAACATCGGCGGCCAAAAGCGGTTTCTCCAGGATATCGAGGGTAGACTGATCGGCGGATTCGAGCCCGATGTTGATAAATATGCGTCCGGGAAGTAGGTCGAGATCATCAAACAGCTCTGTGTCTGCGCTAAGCAGTGAGCCGACCGAGCCAAACAGAAAAGTGTTGCTGCCGTCGATATAGGAGCCGCTCAGGCCAAGCTTGTGATGGGCTCGCTCGATCGCGTTGCAGATCAGCCGGGGATCGCAGTTGAGCGCATCGTGCTGACCGAGAAAAATGGAGTTGAAATTGATCAGATCGGCTGCCAGCAACTCCCTGATCCTGACAAGCTGGTAATCGATTTGATCAACAGAAAGCTCGGCGAAACCCCGATTGTTTTTTACTCTGCAGAATCCGCATTTATAAAGACAGCCAACTGACACATTCAGCGGGATCACTTGATAATCTACGTGTCTGGTGTCGGGTGGCAGTACGGTGACCGGTCCGTCGATGACCTGGTGCAGGGTGTTTCCCTTTTCCGCCAATACGGCGGGTGTGCAGGCCATGATCTTTTCCAGCGTCTGGGCCACCCGTTCGGAACTGCCGTTGCAGTGGCCGGAGATGTTTTTGATCTCTTCCGGCCAGTTGTCGATAAGGGAACGTATTGGTTCCTGGCTCAGGGGTTTTCCACCGAGATGATTGTTGGTTGAGTAGGGCAGGTTGGGCAGGTAGAATTCTCCGGTCGTTTCAAAGACGCCTGTGTAACCGCCGGTGGAATAGTAGATCCAGTCGTTGCCGATCGTTCTTTTCAACCATTCTTGGGGATGCGGCCAGTCCCGCTGTTTGCCTGTGAGGCGGATAAGTTGATGATTGAGGTTGAAATGCATGACTGCACGCGAGCTTTCGATCTCGTGATAAATACCGCAGTGCCGTGGATAGCTGACTTTTTCATAATGGCTATTACCACGCTTGAAGAGCTTGATGCTATGAGGCCCGCAGCGATCGGTCAGGGGGGCGTGACTGATGCAGTACTGATCGTTTTTTATTGATTCGAGCATTGGCTGTCGGCGGGTATTCTGGGCAGCAACCGGTAGAGAAATCACAATTTGGGCCAGGCGAAATTATTAATAATATTATACAAAAAGATCAACTCACCAGTGACCGCAAGACGAATTTCAAAAAAGAGATTGTCATAGAGACAAAATTCCACAATAATGGGACCGTTGTTCTGTACAGACAGAAGATATGACTACTCATTATTTCTGATCAGAGCCTGCTTTTCCTGTCGGCAGCTGCGAACAGCCGGTAAGATGGGCACAGAGGGTCTGATCCTGAGGAGGATGTTTTGACGAAGAACGCTCCCTTGGAACAAAACGTGGACAAAGTTGGTTCGGTATTGGTAGTGGGTTCTGGCGTCGGAGGGATGCAGGCTTCGCTCGATCTGGCCGACAGCGGCCTGATGGTTCACATGATCGGTGAGGAATCATCCATCGGCGGAACCATGGCTCGTCTCGATAAGACGTTTCCCACCGGTGACTGTGCGATGTGTATGATTTCTCCACGCATGGTCGAATCCAGCCGTCACCCCAACATCAAAATGTACACCCAGACCAGGGTTGTGTCCGTCGAAGGCGAGGAAGGCAACTTCACCGTCAAACTCGAAGAGAAGGCCCGATACGTAGATCCGGATCGCTGCACCGGTTGTGGTGAGTGCGAGCCAGCCTGTCCGACCAGAGTCCCCAACGTCTTCAACCAGGGCCTAGACAATAGGAAGGCGATCTATGCACTGTTTCCCCAGGCGGTTCCCAATACCCGGGCCATCGATCCCGAGCGCTGCCTCTATCTGACCAAAAACGTATGCCGCAAGTGTGAAAAGGTCTGTGATGCGGTAGCCATCAATTTCGAGGACACCGATAAACACTATGAGCTCGAGGTGGGCTCGATCATCCTGACCCCGGGTCTGAAGACCTACGACCCGGCGATTCGCCAGGAATTCGGTTATGGCACCCATAAAAATGTCGTCACCGCCCTGCAGTTCGAACGCTTGCTTTCGGCCTCCGGCCCCTGCGGAGGTGAGGTGGCACGTCCATCGGACGAGGCTCATCCCAAAAAACTTGCCTGGATCCAGTGTGTCGGATCCCGCAACAGCCATAACGCCAATGCCTGGTGCTCCTCGGTCTGCTGCATGTACGCGGCAAAACAGGCCATTATTGCCAAAGAACACGACGATGAAGTGCAGGGTACTATTTTTTACATGGAACTTCGTGCCTTCGGCAAGGATTTCGACAAATACATCGATAAGGCCAAAAACGAGAGTGGGACCATTTATCGGCGGGCGATGGTATCCGAGGTCGTTGAAGATCCAGAGACTGGTAATTTGACAATTCATTATATCGATGAAGAGGGGAAGCGGATCAACGAAGATTTCGATATGGTCATTCTGTCCATGGGGTTTGAGCCCAGAGAGGATGCCCTGTCGTTCGCCGACACCTTCGGCATCGAAGCCGACGAATATGGATTTGCCAAGACCTCGAAACTGAATCCAGTTGAAACCAGCCGCAAAGGTATCTATGTGGCGGGTATCTATCAGGGCCCCAAAGACATACCTGAAACAGTTATCCAGGGCAGCGGTGCGGCAGCCGGGGCCATGTCGATTCTGGGTGAGCGCAGAGGCACGGAGGTCGAGGAAGTCGTTTTACCGCCCGAGCGCGACATTACCGGCGAGGATCCCAAGATCGGTGTATTTGTCTGTCACTGCGGGGTCAATATAGCCGGAACGGTAGATGTCCAGCAGGTGGCGGATGCCGCGGCCCAGGAGCAGGGGGTGGCTCATTCCGAGACCATTATGTACGCCTGTGCCCCGGACGGGCAGGCTAAGGTCAAGGAACTGATAAAGGAAAAAGGACTGAACCGGGTGATCATCGCTTCCTGTACGCCGCGCACGCATTCTCCGCTGTTTCAGGATACGATCAGGGAAGTCGGCCTCAACAAGTTTTTGTTTGAGCTGGCCGACATCCGTGAACAGTGCTCCTGGGTGCACAAAGACGACAAGGCCGTGGCCACAGAAAAGGCGATTGACATCACCAATATGAATGTCGCCAAAGCCAGGCTGCTAGATCCGGTCAGCCAGAATTCGGTGGGCGTCAATCACACGGCGCTGGTAGTTGGCGGGGGTATTTCTGGTATGACAGCGGCCCAGTCGCTATCCGAGCAGGGTTATCACGTCCATTTAGTGGAACGTGAAGGTGCTCTGGGCGGTCTTCTACGCCGGGTGCGAAGGAACCTGGAAGGCGATGATGTTCAGGCCTTTTTAGCCGAGACGATTGAGCGGACTGAGAACAATCCGGCGGTGACCGTTCATCTGAGTACCGTGGTGGACAACACCGATGGCTTCATCGGCAACTTTCTCACCAACCTCGACAATGGAGAAACGATAGAGCACGGGGCCATCATGATTGCCACCGGCGGCAGCGAGTATGAGCCCAGCGAGTATGGCTACAATGAGTCTGAGCGTATCATTACGCAACGGCAGCTTGAGGGCCAGATGGCCGAGCGTGATCCGGCCGCAGGAGAGACCTACGTGATGATTCAGTGTGTTGGTTCCCGAGAGGAACCGACCAATTATTGCTCAAGGATCTGCTGTCAGGATGCCCTGAAAAACAGTATTGCCATTAAGGAAAAGAGCCCGGAGACCACCGTCATCATCCTCTATCGCGACATGAGAGCCTATGGGCTCAAAGAAGACTACTACAAGCGGGCTCGCGATCTGGGTGTGTTGTTCTTCCTCTTTACCCCGGAAGAGAGACCTGTGGTCGATACCGAGGGAGATAGACTGCGGGTCAGTCTACCGGGCAAAGTGCTCGGCAAAGAGATGGTTATTGATCCCGACTATGTCGTCTTGTCGACCGGCTTGCGACCGCAAGCCGATGCCACAGAGTTTGCCAAGAAATATAAGCTGACCTGCAACGTCGACGACTATTTTCTCGAGGCCCACGTCAAGCTGCGGCCGGTGGACTTCCCCAGCGAGGGTTTTTTCCTCGCCGGTCTGGCCCATGCCCCCAAAAATCTCGAGGAAACCCTCAGCCAGTCGCTGGCCGCCGCAGGTCGGGCCGGAGCGCTTCTGTCCAAGGAAAAACTGACCGTCTCCGGTATCATTTCCAAGCACGACCGTGATATCTGCATGTCCTGCCTGGCTTGTTTCCGAGCCTGTCCGTTTGGCTCGCCGTTCATCGACGAAGACGGGATGGTGAGTCACAACGAGGTCAAGTGCACGGGTTGCGGCATCTGTGCCGGCGTTTGTCCGGCCAAGGCTTTTCAGGTCAACTTTTTCAGAGATGACCAGATAACCGCGATGATCGATTCAGTGACTGAAATCAACTAAAGATCCAGGAGGAATTGAATGGAACCCGGTGAAGAAAAAGAGGTAGCACCAAATCCTGAAAAAGTCACGGGCGAGGTTCCGTCTGACTGGAAGGCCAATATCATCGCCTTCGCCTGCCACTACTGCGCTTTTGCCGCAGCCGACCTGGCCGGTGTCATGCGACTCTCATATTCCCCAAGCGTGAAAGTGATCAGGCTTCCCTGTACAGGAAAGCTCGATCAGATTTATGTGTTGCGGGCCTTTGAGCGAGGTATAGACGGCGTGTTCGTGGCTGGCTGACTTCCCGGTCAATGTCATTTCCTGGAAGGAAATACCAACGCCGCCAAACGAGTTCAGCAACTCAAAAAGCATCTTCTCACCGTCGGGGTCAGCCCTGAACGGCTGCATTTTTTCAATCTCTCAGCAGCCCAGGGCCCGCGTTGGGCTGAAATTTGCAGCGAATTTTCCGAAAAAATAACTGAACTGGGACCATCTCCGGTGTGGATGGCATTGAAGGCCAAGAAAGGTGGATCCCAGGCACAGAAAGATATCTCTGAAGTTACTGAAGAATAATGATGTCAGGCCGTTTAGACTGATAAAGGAGCGTAGGCTATGATCGTTGGGGAACAGAAACCTTTTGAAGAAATCTGGGAAATGGTCAAGGACCATAAGCAGTTAACCGTCTTCGGCTGCAACACCTGTGTGGCAGTCTGCCATCAGGGCGGCAACAAGGAGGCCGGCATCCTTGCCGCCCAGCTCAGGATGAGAGCAAGCCAGGATGATGTTGAGATCGAGATTGTCGACAGCGGTATCGAGCGCCAGTGCGAACACGAGTTTTTTGAAAAGACCGAGGACCTGGTCCAAAAATCTGAAGCGGTTCTCAGTCTGGCCTGTGGTATCGGGGTGCAGTTCATGGCGACGAAATATGACTCGACTCCGATCTACCCAGCTCTGAACACCACGTTTCTAGGTGACGTTCCAGAAACTGGCCTGTTCACCGAAAAATGTCAGGCTTGCGGTGATTGCGTACTGGGGGTCACCGGTGGTGTTTGCCCGGTAAGCCGCTGTGCCAAGCGACTGTTCAACGGACCGTGCGGGGGATCCACCACCGGCAAGTGCGAAATTTCCAAGGAGACGGAATGTGCCTGGCAGCTTGTGGTTGATCGGCTCGAAGCGCTGGGGCGCCTCGATACTTACGAAAAAGTGATGCCTCTCAAAGACTGGTCGAAAGACCGTTCCGGCGGACCCCGATCATTCAAACTGGAGGACTTCTAATGGCAGCGACAGCAACCGGCAGCAGACTAGAGAAGGTACTCAAAGGCGGTCACCTGGCAGTCACCAGTGAATGCGGTCCCCCACGATCCAGTGATCCTGCCCATATCAAGGAAAAGGGAGAACTGATCAAGGATCACGTGGATTCGATAAACGTCACCGACAATCAGACTTCGGTAACCAGACTCTGCAGTCTGGCTGCCTGCATTCATCTGAAGGGCATGGGGCTTGATCCGGTGCTGCAGATGGTGGTCCGCGACCGGAACAGAATTGCCTTGCAAAGTGACATTCTGGGCGCCGCATCCTTCGGCGTCAACAACATACTCTGCCTGTCCGGTGATCATCAGAGTTTCGGCGACAGTCCCCAGGCCTCGAATGTCTTTGATCTCGACTCGATGCAGCTTGTTCAGACAGTCAGACATATGCGTGATGAGGGCAAGTTTCTCAGTGGTGACGAAATCAAGGTGCCACCAAGCATGTTCGTCGGCGCTGCCGCCAATCCATTTGGCGATCCCTTCAAGATCAGGGTACCGCGGCTGGCCAAAAAGATTGCCTCAGGAGCAGAATTCATCCAGACCCAGTGCATTTACAATCTGGATAAATTTGAAAAGTGGATGGAAGGTGTCAGGGCTCGGGGGCTGCATGAGGAGGTCTATATTCTAGCTGGAATCACCCCCCTGCGCTCGGTGGGTATGGCCCGGTACCTGCAGAAAAACGTACCCGGCATGGATGTTCCTGATGAGCTGATCGAGCGTATGAAAGGCGTCGACAAGAAAAAACAGGGTGACGAGGGCATCACCATTGCCGTCGAGTCGATTCAGCGTTTAAAAGAAGTGGAAGGGGTAGCAGGATTCCATGTGATGGCCATCGAATGGGAAGAGAAAGTGCCTGAGATCGTTGAGCGCTCAGGTCTCTACCCGAGGCCTAACATAGATTAAAACTTTATCTGGATAGATTTAAAACCCTATCCGACCGCTTGATATAGAAAAGGAGGGGAGCGCGTCTCCCCTCCTTTTTTTTGTTCTCGGCTGGAGCTTGATTCAATTGGTGATTGCTTTCTCCTGGGCTTCGCCGCAGGTAGCGCAAATACCGGAAAATTCGATATGATGACCAACCACCTGGTAATCGCTGGAATCTGAAGCCAGCTGATCGAGGTGGGGCATGGCAGTCAGCTCGATATCATCTACCTTGCCGCAGCAGGTGCAGCGGATATGATAGTGAAGATTGGTGATAGCGTCAAAGCGCTTCTGGGAGCCGCCCACTTCAAGTTTCAAAATCATCCCGTTGTCCGCCATTAACTCCAGATTGCGATAGACAGTGCCGAGTCCGATCCTGGGCAGACGTTTACGCACCATGTCATATACTTCATTGGCGGTCGGGTGAGTTTTCACTTTTGCCAGTTCTTCGAGAATTACCTGGCGCTGTGGGGTCAGCCTGATTTCGCTTTGAGGTTGCATACGTTTTTCTGTCAGGTTTAGGTTAATGGTTGAGAATGTGTATCATTCCCATCTTATCGCACTGAACCATTTTTACAACCCCCCAAGGTCAAATTAGTTGCGATTCCTGCTGCTTGCCGTTATTTCTCGCAGAATTTTGAAGACCCGATAGTTTCAGTTATCGCGCATAATCGGACATAAGCAATAAATGGCATTATCGCACATGATCGACCATAAGCAATAAACTCCATTATCGCCTAAAAAAGCGCTTTAAACTTTCTGGAGCCGGTTTGGTCTAAACAATTTGGACCTTTTTTATAATCTCTTGGAAAAACTCTTGAGACCAGATGTCCAGGGCCGCAGGCTCACGGACGAAGGGCAAAACCTCTTCTTTCGCCTGATTAATGTCAAGGCTCCCGATAGCATTGAGGAGCAACTCGTTGAACGTTTTGGCGTCCAAGGGGGCTGCTTTCTTCCAATGTTCGCTCTGTCGCATACGCTCTTCTAAATGTGCAAGATGCATGTCCGGATGGTAGGCACAATACCACACGAGATCATACCAATCCCGCCCCTTGACGCGATTTTTCCAGCGCCGACAAAGCAAAGCATGCATTTTCCCGGCGAACAAATCTGGAAGTACGTAGGTGCGTACGCTGAAAGGAATAGGTTTTAAGAGATACTTATTCTCTGTGGTAAACTTTCCTGGTGGATCAGTATCGATCTCCAGTTTGATTCTGACAATTTGACCAGGTGGTATCTGGCGGATAATATCCTCTCCGGTTTGAATCACCAGGAGTTGGCGTGCCGTGTTTGCTTTCAAAAACGCAGACTGAACGGCGGTTTCGACAGATTTACGTTTCCCTTCAACTTTCACTTCAAAGCCGAATGCCGCTAATTCCTTTACAAGAGCGTTACTGTAACGCTCCAGTTCGAAGGCTGCCATTGGCTCCATGAGAGAAAAATCGAGATCTTCTGAAAAGCGATCAAGCCCATAAAGTATCCGTAACGAGGTGCCCCCATAAAAAGCTGCTTTCTCAAAGAACTTACTACGCCAGAGACCAAGCAGGGCAATTTCCTGAAGAATTTCTCTGAGAGCGTGAACATAATCATCAGCACTCTTGCACTCGTATTTGCTGAGCATCTGAGTAATAGCGTCTTGCATCTCTAGAACACTCTTTTCTGCAGCCGCCGAACCGTGCCGGACAATAAATGAATTCTTTTAGAGCCATAAGCTACAGCTATCTTTTCAAGCAAACCTGTGTCCAGGTTCGCCAGATCACTTTCTTCAATCCGGAGAGAATTGACCAGGTAGCTCAAACATTCCTTCTGGGATCGAATGCTCAACCCGCGGTCACTCCGGAATTTGTCGGCAAGAGCTTTTTCCGGGCCAGCCATAAGGAACGCGCGCCCATTTTCCTTCTCGACTCGCAATAAACCGACATGGAACCCGGCCTCGGGGATGTTCTTATAGATGAAGAGGCCAACTGGTGTTTCGAACTTTTTGGGGCGTTTCGTTGTTGCTGACGTGAGTGCTACTGAGCGCTCTGGAATTAAACCATGGTTTTGTAGGGCATATTCAAGAGAGATACACGAAGGCCCATAGATCAGGTTGGCCAGTATTTCTCTTGAGTAAGGCTTGAGACGGTAGGAATCACCAAAAATGTAGAGTCCCTTTTTGACGCGAATAATGACGTTTTTAGCAATCAGATCAGAGATCTTGTCTCTCGGATGGGCATAATTATGCAGGGCAGCAAGTAACGCCTGATAATCGAACTCTTCCCAGGGAATGACTTTTCGTAGTGACTCAACAACATCCATAAAATTACATTTTAACCATAGTATGTCGTTAAAATAGCTACATACTATGATCAATAAGACATGATTTCAAGGATTTTCTACTATTTCTTATTAGCTTTACTGAGGTCAATCAATCTCCACGACCAAAATATTTCGCCAGGAAAAATCTCTTGCACCTCATCCTTTTACCAATCAGCTTTTCTTTTAATAATAGCCATTATCGCATATGATCAACCAAATCGATAAAAATCGAACATTTATAGTGATATTTTGTTCCTTTTGGCTTCGTTTTGTAAAAAATTAAAAATGTTTCGCTTAAAACAAAAAAAATACTAATAAAACAAATTATATCAGTATTTTAAATACTAAAAAACATGTTCGATTTCGGCCACAGAAAAAAAGTTTACCATCCTTCGGGGAATCTATCTTGACGTGTCTGACTGCCGTAGCCGGCTCTAATTTTTGAACGCCCTCACATGTTTACCGAGCAGGTGTAACGCCTTGACCTTTTAAGAAACTTTAATGATCGGTAGACCATCATCGTCTTTTCCCCCAGAGCAGCAAAACCGAACCTGAACATCATCAATCGCTTTAAGCACATGATCTGATTGAGCAACAAGTGGCTTGAGTTTGCCGTACTCGTCGAATAATTCCCGCACATCAAAATTAACGATGTCGATAAGTTCCCGTAAGATATGCTCTTTGAGAATTTTTTAACAGTCCGCCTTTTCGTTAGGACACATTTCAATCTCGTTGGCTTCTTCAGGATCAGGCATTTGGATTTTGGCAGGATATACCGGATTTGAGTGGGCACTCTTTTCCGGTGGGGCGGCGTTGGACATGATTAGCCAAGGAGAATCGCTCGCAAGAATTATGCTCAGAGGAGGCTGGAAGACTGAATCAACAGCGCTTAAATACCTTCGCGATTACGCATTTGACAATAGTTTGACATGAACTAACCAAATTAAACCTTTGAAAAGCTGCTTAGTATCGAGGGAAATTCACAAAAATCTTTATACCAAATATAGCTATATAGATAAAAAAGAGCGTATTGCCGGTAGCATAACAACGCTTAGTGGTCAGATTTATGAGGCTTTAAAAAGTAGCACATCCATTGGAAAGTCTATTCAGACAGATTCTTTGAGTGCATCCGAAGATTTATTACAGGAATCTATCGCCGCTGCAGCATCTATCGTCCGGGAATCTGGTTTTTTGAGAGCTCTGTTGATGCCCGGATTTATGGAGGTATTGCTGGATACTACTCCCGGGCAACGAAAACTTTTTATTGAAAGTGCAATCATCGCTGAAGATTTGGTGGCGTTCAAAGAATATCAGCAACTATTTGACACATTGGGTCAGCCGGTTTTTCTTATTGGCGATAATAGGCGCTGTGAAATTTTTCAACGAATGGTCAATCTTCTCAAGATAGATGTGCCAGATTTCACTACCATCAATGAAGAGACGGAGATTGACGATCTAAATATCAAAGGAGCTTTGGAGATTGCCGCAAAGGTAAAATACGGTAGAGATGACCTTAAATGAGAACTTGCATTATCGCCCATGATCGAACATAAGCAATAGTTAATTTTATTCTTCGGAGTTCAGTAGTGGTTCTCGATAAATATGTCTTGATGCCTCAAGGGTTCAGGCAGGGGTTGTAATAACCGAAACGCAGCGCAGGAAACCTCTGTTTGATCATTTCCAGCCAATTCCGAATGGTGTAGGACGGCAGGGCGGTTGTCGAACCAATCTCTCTGAGGTACCATTCCGGATCGATATTGAGGTTGCGAAGTTGGATAAAATCTGGGCCGGTTTCTTCGATGAGTTCCAGAAACGCGGAAGTCTCCTCCATCGAGTCGGTGAAGCCAGGCAGGATAAAGTAGTTCAAAGAGACAAAGCCGCCGCCCCGTTTCATAGCCTTGATCGACTCTTTGACATCAGAAAAGCTATAATTTCGTGGCCGATAATAGTTGTGGTAAAAGGTTTCGCGAGCTGAATTGATACTTACCCGGATCGAATCGAGCCCTGCCTCACGCAGCCGCTCTATCGCAGTGGGAAGGCTCGCATTGGTGTTACAATTGATCGTACCCCTGTCGGTCCATTTTCGCATCTCTCTGATGGAGTTTTCCAGCAGCTCGGCCTGGAGCAGCGGCTCTCCCTCGCAGCCCTGGCCGAAGCTCACCACAGGACTCTCGGCACTGTTAAGGTGGGCGACGCCCACTTCAACGATCTCCTTGACCGAAGGAGTGAACTGCAGGCGTTCCTGGGTTGAGGGGCAGCATTCTGAGGGCTGCAGAGAAATGCAGCCGAGGCAGCGGGCGTTGCAGGTGGGTGAGGTGGGAAGCGGCGCCTCCCAGCGACCGAGGAAATAATTTCGTGCGGCCGGACACCGGTAGGTAAGACAACAGGTGCCGAGATGCTGGATTAGACGATTTTCCCGGTGACGCTGCAGTCTTTGATTGGTGCTTCGATCGATTCTGTGCTGGTCGAACTGAGTGAAATCCTGCCGGCAGTCCGCATCGCTGCGAAAGCCCGCGGCCCAGAATTTACCGTCATACCAGCCCACTGCAGTGTAGGCAAACAGGGGCAACAACGGTGCATTCTCTTCGGTCTGGTAGGCCGCCGTCAGGGTCGAGGTGTGAGCCGGAGCCATAAAGGCTGCGACCCCGTAGATTTTTCGTCCGGGATAGCGTGGGTCTTCTTCCAGAAGAAGGGGTTCGCCGCTGACCGGATTGATGCCCACCGGCAGACGATTTGGCAGGGTGAAAAAATCACTGCCCTGGGGAAGTTCGATGAGATCCCCAGGACCTGGCTTGAGAAAACGGCCGTGGGCCATGCCGGCCATGCCCAGGTCGGGAAAATCGTGGATGTTCCCTGCCTCGTCGCAATAGACCAGAGAGGGAAGCACAGCGGGTTGGATCACCTCGGCCTGAGTACTTTGGTTATCGAATCGATGGCCCGGTAAATATCGATATCCTCGCCGAAGACGTCCTGGATGTCGGGATGTTCGATAAGATCTTCAATGATATACTGAGTGAGGTAGAGGGTGACGATATTGGCATCCTGCACCAGGGTGCGCACCGGGGCAAGTTTCATCTGCAGATCGAAATCCTCAAGCATATGCAGGGATTTGAACTGAGTTTCCAAGGCCGTACGGATCGACTCCACCGAAGTGGTTTCGATAATGTTTCTATCAAGCAGCCGCTGACAGAGTTTGGTCGACAGCGGTTCAGCATGATCTCTGGCCAGCATGAACATTTTCCTGCGTTCCTGTTCCCGCTTTCTGTCAATTGCTCGAACCGCTTTATCGGTGGCACGGTTTGGGTTGACATGTATTTTGGCCATATAACTCTCCTGGGTAAGCCGTGTCAGACTGATCGGCTCAACTATTTCTAAGAACCTTCTAAGCCATGCGATACTGCCCACTCTGCTGAATTATGCTGCCTGTGGTAGGTGGAATAGCCGGCAACATCATGCATGGCGCTGTTTTTCGCCGCTCACTTTATACCGAAATAGTAAATATCACTAGGATAAAGTACAGTGTTTTTTTTATGTTTTTCCATCGAGAGGGGAGAATGGAGAGTTGTTGGCTGGGCGGGATCTGTTAGTCTCATTGCCGAGGAGGTTTAAATTCCCGGCAGCCTCTGTCTGACAAAAAGGCGGATCATATTCTGTATCTCAGGGCAGCCCGGAAAATGGTCAGTTGGCCGTTGTTTTATTGCCCCGGAGGCAAAATAGTTCTTGTATTTGGGGTGAATTTTTCTATATTTGAGCAGTTAAGAACAGTACGATTCTTGTCGTTTCTGTTGACTGAAACAGAGCTGTCATGGGCACAATTTGTTGCCACCATTTCTTTTTGATAACAGGAGGTTGTAATTATGTTGAACAGAATCCAGGTTCTCTTGCAGGTGTTAATGATCCTAAGCCTTGTTTTCATCTCAGGCTGTGCCAAGGATAAGGTCAGCGATGAAGAGATGAAACCGTCTACCGACAAAGGTGCCATGGGCAAGGAAGAATCGCTGGAGTCAAAACCGATAGGCATTTCAGAAGGCCGGACATCCGAAGGTATGCTGCCCGTCTACTTCGATTTCGATTCATCCGATATTAGAAAGGACCAAGTATCCAGAATCGAAGCTAACGCCGATTTTCTGAGCAGCGAGGCCGACACCAACATCCGTATCGAAGGTAACTGCGACCCCCGCGGTACCAGTGAATACAATATGGCTCTGGGCGAGCGTCGCGCTTTGGGCGCCAAGAAATATCTGGTTAACCTGGGTATCAGTGATTCCAGACTGAGCACCATCAGTTTTGGTGAAGAACGGCTGCTCATGCATGGTCATGATGAACTCTCCTGGGCACAGAATCGTCGGGCTGACTTTGTCATCGTCGAATAAGCATCTTTAAACCAATCATAGTTGAATTTACAGCGGGCCCTCGGGGCCCGCTTGTTATTTGCCTGGAGCTATCATGTTTAAAAAATTGTTAATTGTTGGATTTGTCTCGTTGTGTCTATGCGTTTCGCTGGTCTCTTGGGAATCCGCGAAGGCCGCCGATATGAAAATCGGTGTCATGAATGTTCAGAAAATTCTGGTGAATTCGGTTTCGGGCAAGGCTGCCAAGGAAGTATTTGATCAGAAGATGCAGGATCTGCAGTCCAAGTTCAAGGCTGAAGAGCAGGAACTGGTAGACATGCAGAGTGAAATCGAAAAAAAGAGCTCGGCCTGGAGTGAAGAAACCAAACAGGTGAAGGTCAGGGAATTTCAGAAAAAGCGACGCGAACTGCAGGAAAAATCAGATGATGCCCGGTTTGAACTGAAAACCCTCCAGGACAAAGAACTGGCGCCCATCCTCAAGGCACTTGAAGGTGTGGTGGAGGGTTTTGGTAAAAAGAATGGCTACACCCTGCTTCTCGACTCCAAGGGCGGCGTCATCTTTTACAGTGAAGCGGTGGACATCACCGATCAGCTTGTCAAGGAACTCGATGCTGCAATGGCTGCCCAATAAGGCACAGCTTCGATGATCTGAGGACGATGCCGGGCTGTAGCCCGGACATCGTCCTTTTTTAGTTGTGGGTCTAGCGTCGGCCAGGCCGTAATAAAGAAGGGAGCAACAGGATGGCATTAAAAAGCATGACCGGTTACGGACGGGCCGAGGTCGAGAACCAGGGGCGAATTTGGACCGCCGAGGTCAAGAGCGTCAACAACCGGTTTTTGGATGCCAAGATTAAATTGCCACGAAACTATGCTGCCCTGGAAGATCTGATCAGGAAGAAAATCAGTAACTTCCATCAGAGGGGGCGGGTCGATCTGATAGTTTCCGTTTCAGGGGACTTCTCCGACCTGGTCAAAATCGGCATAGATGTAAATCTGGCCAGGACTTACAGGGATAGGTTGGATGAACTGGCCAGTGAATTGAACCTTAAAAGTCAGACTGAGCTTTCCCTGTTGATCAATCTGCCTGATGTAGTGACCAGAGAGCAGCAGCCTGAGGATTTGGAAGAAATATGGCCACTGCTGGAATCGGCTATTGACGATGCCTTCGGCCAGTGCCATGACATGCGTGCTCGTGAAGGAGAGGCCCTGGCTGCCGACCTTGGTGAGCGCCTTAAGGTATTTAATGAGGTGCTTGACTCCATTGAGCAATCCATTCCCACCATAATAGCTGACCGTGAAAGCGTCCTGCGGGATCGGCTCGAAAAACTGCTGGACACAATTGATCTGGATCCGGCCAGACTGGCTCAGGAAGTGGCCATCCTGGTCGATAAATCAGACGTCACCGAGGAAATGGTCAGGCTGCGCAGCCATATAGACCAACTGGGTGATCTGCTCGACAGTTCTGCACCGGTGGGACGTAAACTCGACTTTCTGATCCAGGAGTTTCTGCGCGAGGTAAATACCATTGGTTCAAAAATCAATGATGCCGAGAATGCTCATAAAACTGTATCCTTGAAAAGCGAGCTTGAAAAGATGCGTGAGCAGGTGCAGAATATCGAGTAGCAAACGATATCGAATTCAGACCTCAGGGCTAAAATGCAGTTACTCAATATAGGCTATGGCAACACCGTTATGGTGGAGCGGGTGGTGGCCGTGATCAATACCGGCTCGGCACCGGCCAGAAAGCTCAAAGATCTGGCCAAAAATTCCCAACGCCTCATAGATGTGACCGAGGGGAGGCGAACCAGATCGATTATCATCACCGATTCGAATCATGTGATTCTGTCCTCTGTGCAGCCTGACACCATTGGCCAGCGGCTGGCGGCACTGCAGGAAGAGTACCATCTTGCAGAACACCGTGAAGTCATCAAAGAGGAGGAGAAATAGCACACGTGAGCGGTAACCTCATCATCGTCTCAGCTCCTTCGGGAACGGGAAAAACTTCCATTCTGAAACAGGTTATTGGTCAGGTTGAGCGTCTTGAATTTTCCGTTTCTCACACCACCAGAGCGTCCCGCAGCGGGGAGCTGGAGGGACGAGACTACTATTTCGTGAGCCATCATAAATTCGAGCAGATGATCGATGATGACGCTTTCCTGGAGTGGGCCAGGGTGCATGAAAACTATTATGGAACTGCGGCCGCCCCGATCGAAGAGAAGCTGCGCGATGGCTTCGATGTGATCCTCGACATCGATGTACAGGGTGCCGAGATAATAAGGCAGAACACTCAGCTGGAATATGTCGACATCTTCATTGCCCCACCCAATGCAACCGAGCTGGAGGCCCGACTGCGCCAGCGAGGCACCGAGGATGAGCAATCCATTGCCACCCGCCTGGCCAACAGTGTCGAGGAGATGATGCAGAGTTCAAAATATCGCTACCTGGTTGTTAACGATCGGCTTGCCGAGGCGGTGACCATGATCTGCTCCATCATTTACGCGGCCCGCGCCGAAGGCAGAAGAGGCTTGAACGGGCAGTCCAATCGGGAGTCTCTCTGATCTATGGGACGCAGTAAAAATAGTCCAACGAGTCGGGAGCACAGGATCCGCTACAGTGACGATCTTATCTGGGGTGTCCATCCCACCCTTGAGGTTCTTCATACCCAGCCGGAAAGGGTGGTCGAGCTGTGTGTCCAGAAAGAAAAACAGAGCAGGGGGCTGCAGGAGATTATCGACTCAGCCCGAAGCCATAAGATCAAGTGCCTGTTCGTTGACCGAATCAGGATCACCGAAAGTCCCGAGCCGCTGAACCATCAGGGCATTGTTGCAAAGTGTGCGCCGGTGCCACTGCTGCCCTTCGAAGACCTGCTGGAGCACTTTCAGCAAGCGGCTCAACAGGGAGCAAATCCTCGCCTGATGGCCTGCGACTCAATCCAGGATCCCCACAATCTCGGAGCGATCATCCGCTCGGCTCATGCGGCCGGGGTTACCCACCTGATTCTGACCCGTGACCGTTCAGCACCTCTGGCGGGCACCGCCGCCAAGGCGTCGGCGGGAGCGATTGCCAAGGTGCATATCAGCCAGGTGACCAATCTGGCGGAGGCCTTGAAGAAAGTGAAAGAGGCGGGGGGCTGGATATTCGGGGCGGTCAAAGATGAACAGGCCAGATCGATCTATCAGACCGATTTCAATGTACCTGCCTGCCTGGTGGTCGGCAATGAAGGAAGCGGCTTGCGACCGTTGGTCAAGCGCCATTGCGATCTGCTTGTTTCTATACCGATGGCCGGCGACATTGATAGCCTGAACAGCTCTGTGGCCGCGGCAGTGGTCCTTTTTGAAATGCTCCGTCAGTCCCTTGACTGAGGAACGTACCTACTTCTTTTCTTCCAGCTTGGATTTCAACAGAGCCCCAAAACTGCCCATCGAATCCTTTGCTGCTTCTTTTTTCGAGCCCGTCCGGTTTGATCGGTAGTCTTTGTATTCCCGGCGCTCCTTTTCCTCCTCATCTTCGAGCGAGACGTAGTCGGAGGGGATGAGGCTGATCCGCTTGTTTGCGGGATCGATGGCTTCGATGATCACCTCAAGGTTCTGCCCGGCCTCGAGCACCTCTTTGGGATGGTTAATCCTTCTTCCTCCGCCGAGTTTGGAAATGTGAACGAGGCCGTCTACGCCGGGAGCCAGGGTGACAAAGGCGCCGAACTGGGCGAGCCTGGCAACGTTACCGACATAGGCTTTACCTTCTGAGAGATTTTTTACCGCTGCCTCCCAGGGATCTTCCAGTGTTTCCTTGATGGACAGGCTGATCCGGTCATTTTCCCAATCAAGTCCTTTGACGACAGTCTGGACCTGCTGGCCGACAGAATAGGTATCTTCGAGGTTCTCCACCCGGCTCCAGCCAACCTCGGAAATTGGTACCAGTCCATCGATCCCACCGATATCCACGAACAGGCCGAAGGGCCTGATGGCCGAGATTGAACCTTCGATGCTTTGTCCCTCCTCCAGGACTTCCTGCAGTTCTTCCTTTTTCAGCTGTCGCTCTTCCTCCTGCAGCAGTCTGGCTGAAAGGACTATATTTCTGCCTCCCGCCTCGAATTTGGTTATCAGAAAACTCATGTGGGTCTCGAGGTAGGTTTCAGCGGCGTTTTCCACACGTCGCAGGCCCATCTGGGAAAAGGGGCAGAAACCCCTGACATTGCCCGAGAGAGTGATTTCGAAACCGCCCTTGATCTCAGCCTTGACAAAACCTTGAACCGGAACGGAGTTGTGATAGGCTTCTTCGAGGTGGGCACTGCTGGCCCCTGACCCGAGCTTGGCGGTGAAGATCTGCCCGCCGGCTCCCGATTTGAGGCAGTAGACTTCTACCTGGTCCCCGGGAGAAATCGATAATTCACCGTTTTCATCAATGAATTCAGACGCCTCGACGATCCCTTCACTCTTGGTACCAACATCGAGAAAAACGGTTTCTTTGTCTATCCCTACCACTGTTGCCTTTATTTTCTGGCCCGGGGATAGTTTCCTCAGGGTTTTTTCTTCACTCTGGCTGAAAAGTGCTGCAAAACTGTCACTATCGTGTTCCATCTGAAATCCTATGATTCTGGGGTGATAAGAGTTGGTGAGATGGGTTTATGCCATGTCCTCATTGTCTGATTATCTCGGTTCCCTCAGGCGGGATGAAGGTAAACCTGTCATCAAGATCCTGCCGGTCGGATAGATCAAGCGGATTAATGTTGATACTCGACAAATTGATGGTGGTTTTGGTGTCGAAATGATCGAGCAGGTCTATTCTCCTTATGATCGAGTCGTCACTAATCCATAGGTGAATGTTCTGAATCTGCGAATTTTTATCCAGAGGTTCCAGCCGCAAGGCCTGCA
Source organism: uncultured Desulfofustis sp. (assembly GCA_905479735.1). Classification (GTDB taxonomy): domain Bacteria; phylum Desulfobacterota; class Desulfobulbia; order Desulfobulbales; family Desulfocapsaceae; genus JABDQA01. Next base: position 27,144 of record CAJQNS010000122.1, on the reverse strand, counting down.
TCTGGGGCAATTCTTCTGAAGATTGGTCGGAGGATATATCGGTTTCCAGGTGAGGGGGCAAAATGGTAAAATGTTTGTCCAACGGCTCCGAGGCTGCAAAAAAGGAAAAGAGGATATCGGTCTGGGCTTCGTCAACCTCGGAGATGATCATCTGATTGAGTTTTTCGAAATACATCGATATCGTTCTACCATCGCTGATTACCACCTGGGGATCAGGTGTCAGGTAGTTCCAGCGCATCAGCGGTTTTTCAGCAGTTCTCGCATAGAGACCGTTTCCTTTGCCTGACTTGGGCCGGCCGGTCATGGGGCCGCTGGTGGTCTGGGAAAACGAAAAGCTTATGCTGTCGACGGCGGCGTAGGTCTCCTGCAGCCTTTCAGCCAGTAGTTCCGGACTCTCCGCCCAGCCCTCAGTGTCTGCCACCAGGACGGCCAGGAAGATGAAAAATATTCTCCAATAGGAGCGACACCGGTATATGGGTGATCTCATAACGATATGTAGGTGGTTAGGTGAGTACTTCAGCTGGTGATCTATACCAGAAACTCTAATGAACAACAAGCAGCCTCGGGCGCCGGCTATCGGTTAACTCTTTTTTACGGTGGACTCGTCGGCTGGGTAAGAAACACGCAGCATTCTGGTATCATGGATAAAATTTACCCGTCACCTGAGCATGAACTATCATGTTCAAAACACGTAGGGTGAAAAAAATATCAATCGGTTTTAATATGTTATTGGCACACAATAGAGACCGGCTCGAAATGTGCAAGCTCCGCTGACAGGATTTGACCAAGACCTTACAGGCCCTCTCAGGAAAACAAATGACAGAAAAAGATCAATGGCTCGGCGACTGATCCAGATAAATATCATCGCGCTTGTCTGCCTGCTCTCATCTTGTGTACAGGTGACCAAGAGAGCTCCTGAACCGCTGCAGCTGCCGGATCAGTTTTCCGGGCAGGGGCAGGCGATACTGCAGCCTGACTGGTGGCTCACCTTCAACGATATGGGTCTGACCCGTGCCATCGATACGGCCCTGACCGGCAATCTCAACTTGCTGGCGGCCCATGACCGTTTGGTGCAGGCAGAGGCCGTGGCCAGAAAGTCGGGAGCAGCTCTCTATCCTGAGCTTGACGGACGAGGGCTGGCCAGAGAGACGTGGACCACCAGGGAGGAGACAGACTCTACAACTAACCTTACTCTCGGGCTTGCCGCTTCCTATGAAGTAGACCTCTGGCGCAGGTTGAGGTCCCGCACCGAAGCTGCACTACTCGACACAGAGGCTCGCGAGGCAGACCTGCAGACGGTTGCCATAACTATTACCTCTGAAATTGGCAGCATCTGGTATCAGATTGCTGAAATAAGAAAGGAGCAGGAACTGGTAATCGAGCAGCGTCTGCTCAACGAGAAAATCCTTGAAATCATCACCGCCCAGTTTAAGGCCGGACAAGTTGGTGTTGCTGACGTCATGCAGCAGAAACAGTTGATCGAAAGAAACAACGGTGAATTGATAATCCTCAAGGTCCGCCTCTACAACCTCGAACAAAGGTTGGCGATTTTGCTCGGTATGATGCCGGGTAACTCGAGTCTGCCCGTTCCAGAAGATCTTGTCGAATTGCCGCCGCTGCCCCAGACTGGGCTGCCGGGCGATCTGCTTGCCAGGAGGCCTGATATACGCAGTGCTTACCTCTCTCTGTTGGCCTCGGACCAGCGGGTTGCCGAAGCAGTGGCAAATAAATTCCCCACCCTGAGTCTGTCTGCGGATGTCTCCACCGGAGGGGGGCAGGCCAGTGATATCTTCAACAATTGGATCAGCAGCCTGGCCGCCAATCTGGTTGGCCCGATTTTCGACGGTGGTTTTCGCCAGGCTGAGGTGGAGAGGACCCAGGCCCGTGCCAGTGAGAGCTTTCACCAATATGGTCAGACAGTGCTCGAAGCCATTGGCGAAGTGGAGACCGCCCTGATCCTGGAGCAGGAACAGAAACAATTGATAGAGAATCTGAAAATCAGACTCGATTTGGCCCAGGTGACGGTGGAACGGGTTGGCGACCGTTACCGGCAGGGAGCCCAGGATTATCAACGCGTGCTCACCGCCCTGCTCTCCTTTCAGGGGCTGCAGACCGAACTGCTGCGAGCCCGGCAGCAGTTAATCGATTATCGAATCGGACTGCACCGTTCGCTGGGCGGCCGAATTGACCTGCCGGAAATGGAACTTGCCGTCGGTGAAGTTACCTATGGTATTTCCAACCAGGAGAATTAAAGTCGAGAGATGAACTCAAATAGCCCTGAAACAGAGCGTCCAGTCCGAAAAGGCCGCTTGCGCATAGTATTCTTTTCCGTCATTGTCCCGCTGGTTATCCTGGCCGGCGGAGTTTTTGTCGCCATGCACTTCATGAAGACCTCACCCAAAGCGGTGCCGCGCCAGAAACCGGTTTTTGAAACCCTGGTGCAGGTCGAAACAATAAGTTTCAGTTCAGAGCAGACCATTGTCCGAGGTATGGGCAGTGTGGTCCCGGCTCGCGAAGTAGACCTGAAATCCCGGGTCGGGGGTGACGTTGTCTACCTGAGTGAGGAGGTGGTACCTGGAGGGGTGCTGGCCGAGGGAGAAATTGTCTTGAAAATTGATCCGGCGAACTATCAGTTCAAAGTCAGTCAGCTGGAGAGTGAAGTGGCCAGAGCCGAGGCAGACTTGCTCATGGAGATGGGTAACCAGCGGGTTGCCAGGAAAGAATTTGAGCTGCTCGGTGAGGATGCTTTGGATGAGGAGAAAGCACTGATGCTGAGAAGTCCGCAGCTCAGGCAGAAAGAGGCTGCCTTGAAGTCAAACCGATCGAAGTTGGACGAAGCGGACCTGGAACTCGAGCGAACGACTCTCAAAGCACCGTTTGACTCGGTGATCCGCTCTAAATCTGTCGAATTGGGCTCCCGTGTATCAGAATCAACTCCGGTTGCCCATCTGATCGGTACAGACTCTTTCTGGGTGCAGGTTGCGGTGCCGGTAGACAAACTGGACTGGATAAAATTTCCCGACAAAAAAAATCCTGACCAGGGTTCCACCGTGCGCATCTTTACCAAAACTTCAGGCGGGTCAGACGATTTCCGGAGCGGCAGGGTGATCCGGTTGGCTGCCGATCTCGAGGAAGGCGGCCGGATGGCGAAGGTGATCGTCGCAGTCAAGGATCCACTCTGCCTGCAACCTGAAAACCAGGGTCAACCCATATTGTTCATTGGTGCCTATGTGCGGGTTGAAATAGACGGTAAAACACTCGAGGATGTCTACCCATTAAACCGGGCCAACCTGCGCGACAACAACACCATCTGGCTGCTGAGCAGCGATTCGACCCTGGAGATTCGCAGTGTCGAGCCGGTCTTCAAGGGACCCTCGGCCGTCCTGCTCAAGGATGAAGTAGTGCCAGGAGAAAAGCTAATTATCTCCAATATCGCCACCCCGGTGGCGGGCATGAAAGTGCGCCCCGAGGGCCAGAAAGACGGTCCCGGAATGAAGGGAGCAAAATCCAAGAAAGGCGCTTCCGGATCTGCCCCGGCAATCGATGCGGCCGATGCCTATCAAAACAATCGTGACGGGCAGAAGGAGACCAACGACCATGCCCGACAGTAAAGGAGTCATCCAGTGGATGGTGCACAACCGGGTCACCCCCAATCTCTTGATGATCGTCCTGCTTCTGGGCGGTTTTCTGGTTTCGACCACCATCAAGCAGGAGGTGTTTCCCGAGTTCGAGCTCGACCGTATCTCCGTCACTGTCGCCTACCCGGGCGCTTCACCCGAGGAAGTTGAGCAAAGTGTGGTTCTGGCTCTGGAACAGGCTGTTCAGGGTATCGAGGGTATAGATGAGATAACCGCCACTGCTTCTGAAGGGCGTGGATCACTGCGGGCTGAGTTGATGGAGGACGCTACCGATCAGGAGGTTCTCTCCGATGTCGAACAGGCCATCGATAGGATTGACACCTTTCCGGCCGATGCAGAAGATCCCAGGGTCAGCCTGGATTCCCGTAAACGTCAGGTTTTGAGATTAAATGTCTACGGCGATGTTTCGGAGCGGGAATTACGGCGGGTTGCCGAGCAGGTAAGAGACCAGCTTCTGCTGCATAAAGGGATCACCCAGGTCGAGCTGAGTGGGGTCCGCGATTATGAACTCGCGGTGGAGATTTCGATGGAAACCCTTCGTCGGTACAACCTTACGCTCGAGCAGGTGGCGCGTATCTTGCGTGAGAAGTCGATCGACGTTGCCGGGGGCAAAATTGAAACCGAAGGCGGCGAAATTCTTCTGAGGGTGATGAACCGCAAAAGTTGGGCCGACGAATTCAGCAGGATACCGGTGATCCTCAACAGTGACGGTTCGACCATATATCTCGAAGACATCGGTGTCGTCAAAGAGGGGTTTGAAGACAGCAACCGGTTGAACACTTACAACAAACAGCGTTCTATATTGCTGAGGATATACCGGGTTGGCCAGGAGACGCCCATCGGCGTGTCGAAGGCTGCGCGGGCGGCGATGGCTGAAATCGAACCGAGCCTGCCGCCGGCGGTCAGCTATAGTTTCAGCAGCGATAGCTCGAAAATATACAAACAGCGTTTGGAACTGCTGCTCAAAAATGCCTTTATCGGTCTTGTTCTGGTGCTTCTTGTTCTGGGATCTTTTCTGGAGTTGAAGCTGGCTTTCTGGGTCACCATGGGGATTCCCATTTCTTTTCTTGGGGGCCTCTTGTTTCTGCCGTTTTTTGATGTCTCCATCAATATGATTTCGATGTTTGCCTTCATCATCTCGCTGGGTATCGTCGTCGATGACGCCATCATTGCCGGTGAAAACATCTATGAATACAGGCAGCGGGGCCACGGCAGGGTGGAAGCAGCCATCCGTGGGGCAAAAGATGTGGCGATGCCGATCGGTTTTTCCATTCTCACCAACGTCGCTGCATTTCTGCCGCTCTATTTCGTCCCGGGGGTCATGGGCAAGGTCTGGCGGGTCATCCCGTTAGTGGTTATTACCGTGTTTCTGATTTCCTGGCTTGAATCGCTGCTTATCCTGCCGGCTCACCTGGCTCACTCGAAAGAGACTAACGGCAATATTTTGGTCCGTATGGTTACCATCTGGCAGCGGTTCTTCAGCGGGGTGCTGCACTGGTATGTAAGCCGGATTTATGAACCATCACTGGCCTGGTTCTTAAGGTACCGATACCTGACGGTCGCCTTTCTGATAGGTATCCTGATAATCACCGGCGGTTTTGTCTTCAGCGGCAGAATCGCCATGATCCTGATGCCCAGAGTTGAATCTGACCGTGCCGTTGTTACGGCCGTATTGCCAATAGGCAGCCACGTCTCAGATATGGTAAGGGTGCGGGACCGGCTGGTCGAGGGTATCGAAACGGTAGCAGAGAACAACGGCGGTGACCAGTTACTGGAGGGCATCTCATCGTCGATCTCGGACAACACGGTGCAGATAAACGCCTATCTTACCCCGCCAGGCATCCGGCAGTACAGTACCCGCGACGTGACCAAGATGTGGCGTGGTGAAGTGGGACCTCTTGTCGGGCTGCAGTCGCTTCGCTACGAGTCGGATAGGGGGGGGCCGGGAAGTGGCGCCGGCCTGTCGATTGAATTGAGTCATCGGGATATTTCGGTGCTTGATCAGGCCAGTCTGAAGCTGGCCGAGCAACTGGAATTCTACTCGGGTGTAAAAGATGTGGACAGTGGCTATGCCGCCGGCAAAACCCAGTATGACTTTGTTGTCAACGAGCGGGGAGAAAGCCTTGGGTTGACCGCCACCGAGGTGGGCCGACAGGTACGCTCGGCCTTTCAGGGAACCATTGCCTTGCGTCAGCAGCGGGGCAGCAATGAGGTGAGCGTAAGGGTACGGCTGCCGGAGCAGCAGCGCCTGAGTGAATATGACATTGAAAACTTCATGGTGGCAACGCCCGGGAAAACCTTTGTACCTTTAAGTGACATTGCCACCATCGATAAAGGCAGGGGCTATACCAATATAAAGAGAAGGGATTCCAAACGTACAGCCATGGTTACCGCCAACGTCGATCCAATTGGCGCCACCCCGACCATCATGGCCGGCCTCAACGCAGATGCACTGCCCCAACTGGCCAGGCAGTATCCTGGCCTATCCTATGGTTACAAAGGTCGGCAGGCGTCGCGTAAAGAAAGTGTCGGCGACCTCATGAAAAATTTTGTCTTTGCCCTCGGGGTGATCTACTTCCTGCTCGCCATTCCCTTCCGTTCCTACCTCCAGCCCATCATCGTTATGGCGGCAATTCCGTTCGGCATTATTGGAGCGGTCTTCGGCCATCTGATCATGGGCTACAATCTAAGCCTGATGAGCATGATGGGTATCGTGGCCCTGTCCGGCATCGTCATCAACGATTCACTGGTACTTATCGACTTTGCCAACAAACAGCGGATCAAGGGAATGTCGCCGGCACCTTCGATCACCGCGGCTGGGGTGCGCAGGTTTCGGCCGGTGGTACTCACCACCTTAACCACCTTCTGTGGACTGGCACCGATGATCTTCGAGACCTCGCGGCAGGCCCGCTTCATGATTCCCATGGCCATTTCCCTAGGTTTCGGCATTGCCTTTGCCACGGTGATTACCCTGGTTCTGATGCCCTGCCTCTACCTGATTATGGAGGATGCGAGAGCCTTGTTGATTAGAGAAGAAAAGGTCTCGGAGCCTCTCATTCAGGCTGATTGAGGGGTCCAGGCAGGGGGGGAATGGTAAAGATCAATCTTGTCAGAGAGACTTGACAACGACCAGAGTAATATCATCCTCGTTTCTGCTGCCGTTTCTGAACCGTTCCTGGTCTTCAAGGATTTTCTCTACGATTTCAGCCGCGCTCAGGTGGTTGTGCTGGCGTATACAATTCTTGAGCCGCTCCTTTCCGTAGGGTTCGTTGCTGGCGTTACACGCTTCCCATAAGCCGTCAGTGTAAATCAGGAAGACCTGGCCGCTCTTCATTTCAGTTCGGTACTGTCCGGTAAACGGGTAATCGGCGTCGACGCCCAAAGCCAGACCCGTACCGCCAAGTTCCTCGAATCGATCGTCCTCAGGATCATAACACAGGGCCGGGTCATGCCCCGCTCTGATCCATTCAAGCCGGTCTCGTTCCTGGTTAAAGTACAGATAGAACATGGTCATGAAGTGGCCGCTTTGATCCACGTCGGCACAGAGGTGCCGGTTCAGAGATGAAATGATTTCAGTACCATTGCCGGGCTGTGAAGCCCGCATTCGAAGAAACGCCCGGGCGCTTGACATCAGCAGGGCGGAATCGACTCCATGTCCGCTGATATCACCGACGACCACCGCGAAATTCTTGGGGGAGCCGTTGCTCAGATAGTCGTAATAATCGCCGCCAACCTCGTCGCAGGCAATATTCCGGCCGCAGATATCAAAACCGCTTACCACCGGCGGCACCCCAGGCAGCAGACTTTTCTGTACTTCTCCTGCCAGCATCAGTGCTTTCTTGTGTTCGGAAATGTCGGTGACAAAGGCCATAAGACCCAGAGAATCACCCTGGTCCCCACGCAGACTGTTGGCATGGATCAGCACCGGAATAAACGATCCGTCGGCGGACTCAAGCCGCCCTTCTAACTCATGAAAATCACCAGTCTCTGAATTCCCTGAGTGGGCCTTGGTCAATAGTGAATCGATATTCTCAAAGGACTCAAACGGTTTGCTGCCGATGAGTTCAGCCATAGGTTGGCCCATCATCCTGGCAAAAGCAGTGTTGAGGTCGAGCACCTGCATCGCAGTGTCCAGCAACACAAATCCCTCGCAGGTAGTCTCAACAATCTGGCGATATTTCTCCTCGCTTTTTCGTAATTTCTCTTCGGCCTCTTTTCTTTCGTGGATATCAATGACGATACCCTGGTGGTAGCGGACACCCTGGTCATCCTCAACAACCGAGGTGCGGTCCTCAACCCAGCGCAGTTCTCCGCTGCTGGTTATGATGCGATAGTATTGGCTGTAGTCCCTGCGTTCCTCCTCGACGGACTCCTTGATCTCTTTTTGAATTCGCTTGGCATCTTCTTGATAAAGTATGTCGCGGAACATCATTTTGTTGCTCAGCAGGTCTTCAGCCTTGTAGCCGAAACGTGATATGTTCGGCGACACATAGACCATCTTTCTATCATCAAGTTTTTCGGCTGCCAGCCGCCGGAAAAGAATGGCTGGGCTGTGGTCGATTATATACTCGGCCAACCTCAGGGCCTGGTTTGCTTCTCTGGTCTGTTCGTTGACCATTCCAGCCAGTCGGCCCCTTAGCTGCTGATTCTCCTTTTCCAGGGATTCCAATCGTTTCTTGAGATCCGACTGGGCGGCGGGAGTTTCCTGATCTTCCGCAGGCGGAGCAGATTTCTGACGGCGGTAGTGAGTACTCATAATGTCATATGACTCAAAAATATACGCTGATCCTCTGGGCGGTACACAGAGATGAGTTTACTGAAAACTATGCCACAATGTAGAAGGTGTCAATTTGTAGGGTTTCACAAATGATAGAAAAATCTTTTTTTGTTACTGGATGGTGAATATTGACAGATGCGGTAACACGAATTATCGTAGCCCTCGAAAAAAACAAATATAAATCTGTTCTTTGAAACGGATGTAACAATTTGTGGTGAAAAGTTTGGAGAAGTACGATGCCGGTTTATGAATATGAATGTACAGAGTGTCAGAGCGTAATCGAAGTTCAGCAGAAAATCGCCGATCCGCCTTTGGCCAGTTGTCCTGAATGTCAGGGACCTGTCACAAAGTTGATGTCAATGTCTTCATTTCAGTTGAAGGGCGGCGGCTGGTACGCCGATGGTTACTCAACCGCCGGCAATGTCTCGGGCAACAAAGAAGAAAGCAAACCTGCAGCACCTCCCTGCCAGACAGGACAGGCCGGAGCCGGCTGCTCCGGTTGCCCTGCAGCAGCCTCCGGGAAATAACCCTGTCCAGCAATACTACGCTTTATTGGCTGAGTTAATTCGGTCTGTCTTTGATAGACCGAATTAACTTATAATGGCCATTGCATCTCCATAGCTGTAGAAGCGATAATCGTCTTCAATCGCCTCACGGTAACAAGTCAGTAGTGTCTCTCTACCGCACAGCGCCGAAACGAGAAAGAGCAGCGAAGACTCGGGCAGATGGAAGTTGGTGATCAAATTGTCGATCACTCGAAATTTGAACCCGGGAGTTATGTAGAGTTCGCACCAGTCCTGCACCGGAATCAGCCGGTGATTCTGATCGATGCTGGATTCCAGTGCTCTGACCGTGGTTGTGCCGACTGCCCAGATTTTTCCGCCATTGGTTTTGGTTCGGTTTACCAGCTCCGCGGTTGATTCTGATATTTCGATATATTCCCTGTGGATACGATGCTTTGATATGATCTGCTGCTGTACCGGTGCAAAGGTACCGTAGCCTACGTGCAGGGTGATGGGGGCCGTCCCGACGCCGTTGCCTTTCAGCTTTTCAATGAGATCGTTGGTAAAATGGAGGCCGGCAGTTGGCGCTGCAACGGCTCCCGGCTGGTTTGCATAGACGGTCTGGTATCGTTGTCTGTCACTATTCCAACAGCCTTCCTCTCGTTTTATGTAGGGGGGAAGCGGCACCTCTCCCTGGCCGTCGAGCAGGGAGTCGAGGTCTGTATCTGCATCAAGCACCAGTTCAATCAACCATCGGCCTCTCCCACATTCCTCGATCATCTGACAGAAACTGTGGGCATTGAAAATAATCACCGATTGCTTCCTGGGTGGACGCGAGGCTTTGATTAATGCCTCACAGCGAAAGCGCAGCTTATCTGATTCGGACTGCTCAGGTACCCCAGGTGCGGGGTAGCCCAAAAGAAACACTTCCGCTTTTCCGCCACTTTCTTTTCTGCCGTGGAGGCGGGCCGGGAATACTTTGGTGTCGTTTAGCACCAGCAAATCGCCTGGATTGAATAAGCCGCTGATCTGGTGAAAAAGAAAATGCTCGATCAGGCCGGTTGCTCTGTTGAGTACCAGTAGTCGCGAATGATCCCGTTTTTCGGAGGGAAACTGGGCAATATTTTTCTCGGGCAGATGATAATGATAGGCCCCGATTTTTAAATCATCTTGCATAGTGAGGTCTGGTTCATTACAAAATAAAAAGAGCTGACAGGTTACACTTATAGAAACATCAAGCAAAGGACGGATTTCATACCATGCATCTGGTGGTCGCTGCAACTCAAATGGAAATGGATGCCTTCAAGCAATTTGCTCACACCGCTGACGAGCGACCAGAACTGCTGGTTTCGGGCGTCGGCCCGATGGAGTCAGGGATCACCCTGAGCCGTTATCTAGAGAGACACCATACGAAGCTCAGAACCGTTGTCAATTTCGGCATCGGCGGGGCTTATTTTTCGACTGTTGATAAGCAGCTTGATCTGCTTGATCTCTGTTTGGCCCAACGCGAAGTTCTCGGTGATTTCGGCATCTGCTATGAAGATACGATTGAACCGTTTGGAGAGCACGCTTTTCCGGCGCCGTCCCTCTTCGAGCTTGACCCCGAACTGCTCCATGAAGCCCGCTCGGCCCTGAACGCCGGCAGACTCAGTCCGGCGGTGGGTACCTTTGTGACGGTCAACGGAGCCAGCGGCAGGAAAGTTCGGGGCGATTTCTTTGCCGCCCGCTACCAGGCAATCTGTGAAAATATGGAAGGGGCGGCTGTGGCCCGGGTATGCCAGCTTTTCGAAATACCGTTGCTGGAAGTTCGAGCTATCTCCAACCTGGTGGAGGATCGGCCGGGAGACGACTGGCCGATTGCTGAAGCGGCCGCCAGAGCGGCTCAGGCTGCAGCGCTGATAATCAATAGATTTGGGAATATTTTATGACTGCAGCGAAACCGCTCTCTCTTGGTTTTTCACCCTGCCCTAACGATACATTCATCTTCTGCAGACTGGTTGAGGAGGCGAGAAATCAACAGCAGCCTTTTTTTAATCGGCCCCATCTGGAGGATGTGGAGACCCTGAATCTGTGGGCCTTTGAATCCAGACTCGAGGTCACCAAATTGTCATTTCATGCCGTCGCTCATCTGCTTGACTCCTATTGTATTCTCAATTCCGGCAGTGCCCTGGGACGGGGCTGCGGCCCGCTGCTCATCAGCAGAGAAGAGCTCTCGACGGCGGCACTGAAAAACAAAAGGATTGCGATACCCGGCAGGTATACGACCGCCGCTTTGCTGTTTAGAATGTTCTCCCCGGAAAGCAACGATCTGGTGGAGATGCGTTTCGAGCAGATCATCGATGCGGTAGCCTCGGGAAAGGTGGATGCCGGTGTTATCATCCATGAGAGCCGTTTTACCTATCGTCAGTCAGGCCTCGTCTGTCTTCAGGACCTGGGCCAGTGGTGGGAGGATTCTTTTGATGCCCCGCTGCCGCTGGGCTGTATCGCCGTCAACAGGGAACTGGGACCATTGCTGAGAGAGGAAGCCGGCAGAAGAATCGAAGCCAGCCTGCAATGGGCCCGTTCAAATCCCAACGCTTGCTACCCCTACATAAAGCACCATGCCCAGGAAACCGATGATCAGGTGATAGATCAGCACATCGAACTCTATGTCAATGATTTTTCACTTGATCTTGGCGAGGAAGGGAGGAGGGCGGTGGACATGTTCTTTGAGCTTGGACGGCAGCGGGGGGTGCTGCCGCTGTGGTCAGGCAGTGTTTTCTGTTAAGAGAGCTGGAGCCATGGTCAGTCTTCCAAATCATCTCCCGGCGCTGGCGGTTTTCCCGAGCGAAAATAGCCGACAGAGAGAACTCTGCCAAAAACTCATAAGATTGTTAGAGGCAGCTGGAGTCGTCGTATCTCGGGCCGGAACGACAGCGCCCTCTGTTTCGGGACGAAGCCTGATCAGCTTCTTGGCCGATGCCGATATGGTGCTGATAAACTCAGGTTTGGCAACGACTTCAAACCACCTGCTGTTCTCCTCCTCAGAAACATCAACTCGAAATCTGAGGCCGGATAGCACCTTTCTCTGCCGAACTGAAGCCGATCTGCAAAACTGCGCTGAGCAGATCAGGCTTTGGCTTGGGCGTTGTCGAACTACGACTCCGCTGGCTGGGGCAGTCCTGATAGGAGGCAGAAGTTCCCGAATGGGGCGGCCGAAGCACCTGATCAGAGATGAGCGAGGTAAAAGCTGGCTGGAACGAGCCTTGGCAACGATAACTCCATTTGTTGACGATCTGTTTATCTCCGGCCGTGGTGAACTGCCAGCAGCACTGGAAGAGATCGAGCGGATCGATGATCTACCTGGGTTGCAGGGCCCTCTGGCCGGTGTCGGAGCCCTGGTCAAGCAGCGCCCTTTTACCTCCTGGCTCGTTCTCGCCTGTGACATGCCTTACATAACCGAGCAGTCCATAGCCTGGCTTTTGGCCCAGAGAAAGGATCGGTACCGGGCGGTGCTACCGAGAAATCCGGTTACCGGCAGAAGTGAGCCGCTGCTGGCCTGGTACGATTATCGCTGCAGTCCTCTCGTTGAGGACTTGATAGCGTCGGGGAGTAGAAAAATAAGTGAACTGGGCAGCACTGAATTGGTGTATCAACCAGGGATTCCGGACTATCTCGTCGACAGTTGGCGCAATGTTAATTACCCCGGAGATCTGGGCTAAAAGTTCATCTGGGCCTTGAAAACGGGGCACTTTCTGCAGACGGCGATTTTTTCTTCCCAGTTTTTTTTAACATCGTTGTTGCAGATGGTGCCATTTATGAACCAGCAGAGGTGACCGGCATTGAATTCCCAGGCCGGGCAGGATTGCTTAACTTCTTCGGAACACTCACGAATATCCCAGCAGACATGCTTGCCAGTGTTGTTTTTCTGGGCTAGCAGAAAGAGGAGCTGACGTTCCACATGAACGGGGATGTTGCGCCATCCCTGCTCATAGCTGCTTACCGCTTTGAGAGAAGTTCCGAGTAGTTCGGAGAGTTCCTTCTGGGTTTTGGCCAGCTTCTTCCTGATGGTGGTAAATTCGTTTTTTTCCATGATAAACCTTGACCACTGTAAAATCTAAAACGGGAAACTACCTATAGCACATTGTAGCATTCAGCGTCGGTAAGTACAACAATTATCGGCCTTTTCCCCGGGCTAAATCAGGGGACTAAAAGGTAGCAGGATGCAGGACTGTCTGCAGATGCTGCTTGTAAAAGACAGGAGATGGAGTTAGTTTCCTGACTTGAAACAGGTGGGGACCTAAATACACAACATATCTTCTAAATGGCTGCCTTCAACAGGATAAGAGCGGATTGGATTCTCTTTTCGACGGTTGCACTGTTTTTTCTTACTGTACTGCTGGTAATCGGGTGCAGCGACGAAAAAACCGGTCGGTTGAAAATTGGGGACCGGGCTCCCACCTTTAGCATCATCGATCTGCAGGGACAGACCATCTCCTCTCGAGCGTGGCGTGGATCTCCGGTAATTCTGAGATTTTGGGACACAGAATGCAAATACTGCCGGGCCGATTCGCCGCTTATAAACAGTTATTTCGACACCTACCAGAACCGTGGTCTGAAGGTGCTTTACGTGGCAACCGCCAATGAGACCGAGGAGCGGGTCAGAAGGTTTATCGACGACCTCGACATCGGTTTTCCGGTGGCGCTGGATAAGGATGGGAAGATGGCGGAGGATTATCAGGTGAGTTTGGTCCCCCAGACGATTTTCATCAGTCCTGATCAGAAAATCATTACTGCTATTTTGGGAGGAGTTGGTGAGGCCGAACTTCAAGAGTTGCTCGGCCCCTACTTGCCTTAATAACTAGAGGGGAGGAATAAATGGGAGCAGCGAGAGGAACCGCGGTGGCTGTGCTGATGTTGCTGGCAGTAGCTTCGACAGGAGCAAGCGAACCACTGCATCCGGTTGGACCGGGAGAGAAGTGCCCGGTGTGCGGAATGTTCGTGGCCAACTACGAGCACTGGCTTGCCCAGATTGTTGATGGTAATAATAAACCGCTTGTCTTTGACGGGGTCAAGGATATGATGGCTTACTATTTTAACAGCGATCGCTATGGTGGTGGCACCGATTTGTCCACGGCGGAAATCTGGGTGCGTAACTACTATACCCTCGACTACATCGACGGCAGATCGGCGCTTTATGTGGTCGGCAGCGATGTGCTGGGGCCGATGGGAGATGAGCTCATTCCTTTTAGCACCCGGAAAGAGGCGGAAAATTTCAAATCAGATCATCATGGAACCGCCATCCTCAGTTTCGCTCAGATAACATCTTCTCAGATAATGGAGATGAAAAAGAAGCATATGATGAAAATGAAGAAAAAGAAGGCGACGCAGGCCAACTGAGATGCGGCTATCTCTGCGATTTCTTCTATTTCTGGCTGTCTGTATAAGTGCTCAACTCGGCCTGATTGGGGCAGCGAACCAGCGGTTGGCGGCCTCGAGTGAGGCCGAGCGCCGGATAGTCCGGTCAATTGAAATTTTGGGGTTGAGTGATTTCTGTATCGCCACCGATGCCCGTTATGTGAGGCATCTCGCCGTTTCCGACCGACTCTCACCTTTCATGGATCATCCCGGCAGTATCGAGCATTTTCCCACCGGTTCGTTCTGGATTCCGGAGAGGTAGATGGCTCTCAGATATATAGACAGGCAACTCAATATCGCCGATTATGCCTTGAGCGGTTTTAAAAGACGAGTCGCTAGAAATGTCGTAGTAGTTTTCATATTCGCCCTGGTCATCTTCATGGTCGCTTCATTTTCTCTGACCACCACCAGCCTGAAACAAGCGGCGGGCCGACTGCTCGAGACCGTACCCGATATCACTGTCCAAAAGATGTCTGCCGGCCGCCAGGTTAGCCTCACCGAGGATGCGGTTGACAAGCTTGAGAATATTTTCGGTATACGTTCGGTGCGGCCCAGAGTGTGGGGGTACTATTTCGATGAGAACAACGGGGCAAATTATACCGTCATCGGCCATCCGAAGTTGTCGGAAAAATCACCACTGCCTGGCCTGGGAATTGATTATCTGCCGGAGATGCAGCTTGACACGGTTGCCGAGAATGCGGTTATCGGTCGTGGTGTCCGGCAAAGTCTCGAACTTGGCTCCCGACGCACCTTTTCTCTGTTTCGACCGGACTTGACTCTGAAATCCTTCATCACGGCTGGAGCATTTGGGGCAGACACATCGATGGTCACCGATGACCTGATCATTATGGATCTTCAAGCCGCCCGGGATCTTTTCGGTCTGGCACCGGCTGAGATAACTGATCTGCTGGTCGATGTGGCCAACCCTCTTGAAATCGACAATATTGCCGACAAGATCGGGGAGCGGTTGCAGGGTGTCAGGGTTGTCACCAGAGAACGAATCGCCAAGACCTATCGGGTTGCCTTCGGCTGGCGCTCCGGCTTTGGGCTGGCCTGTCTGTTTGGGGCCATGGCCGCTTTCGCGATCTTTGCCTGGGACAAGGCGACCGGTCTGACGCCCGCCCAGCAGCGGGAGGTGGCCATTTTAAAAGTAGTGGGCTGGCAGACCGAGGATGTTATTACCCTCAGATTCTGGGAGTCTATCATTATCTCGGCATCAGCGCTTGGCCTAGGCTATCTGGGTGCCTGGATGCATCTGCTGTTTTTCGATGGAGTACTCTTCCGTCCGGTGCTGCTGGGCTGGTCGGTACTAAAGCCGCCGGTCTCCCTGATCCCGGTGTTTAGCATCGGTGATCTGCTGATCATTTTTTCACTGAGCGTCCTGCCCTATCTGGCTGCCACCGTGATACCGGCCTGGCACAGTGCAGCGATTCGTCCCGATTCGGTGATCTGAGATGAAGATAGAGCTCAAGGCAGTGGAAAAGTATTACAACCGTGGGGGGTCTAACCAGGTCCATGCCCTGCGCGGTATCGACTTGACCATTGATGCCAACGAGACGATCTGTATCCACGGTCCCTCCGGCTCAGGCAAATCTACCCTGCTTTCCATCCTCGGAGGTATCATAGGACCGACCATTGGCAGCGCCGTGGTGGGTGGAAAAAAACTGGCCCGATTACCGGATAGATTTCTGACCCTCTACCGGAGGGAGCATATCGGTTTTATATTTCAACGCTTCCAACTCATCCCCGAACTCAGCGTACTGGAGAATGTGACCCTGCCGTTATTGCCGCTCGGGGTTAGACCGGCCCAGCAAAAGAAACGGGCTATGGAACTGTTGGAAAAGCTGGAGATAGATCACCGCAGTGATTTCCCTGCCGCTGAAATCTCCGGGGGCGAACTCCAGCGTGCGGCGGTGGCCAGAGCGCTGATCAATGATCCTTCGATAATTATTGCCGATGAACCGACAGCCCATCTCGACACCAGGTTGAGTGAGGATTTTTTATCGATTATGTCGGACCTCAAGAAGCTCGGTAAAACGATTGTCATTGCCTCCCACGACCCGCTCGTCTCAGAGAGCCCGGTGGTTGACCGCTGCCTCTATCTAAGGGACGGCGCGCTGGCGGCGGCCTTCTGAACCACAATGATCCTGGAATCCTGGTCCATCGCCCTGCTTACCTGTTCGGCGGTGACAATCATCTTTGGGATCGTCGGGGCAGTCACCGCACTGCAGGTACTTCGGTATTGGGACATCGGTTCGGATTCCGAGCGGCAGATCAGACTCGAGGAGCAGATCTGGCTGGCGGCCACCCTGGTGGAGTTCGGACTTGTGGTCCAGATAATCTCCGCCTTTATCTTCATCTATGCAGCCGATTATTTTGCCACCGTGCTCACCGGGGCCATGTGCGCAGCCGGGGCGCTCAGTGCAAACTATTATGGATTGCCGGCCCTCGGCTTTAAACTGACAACAATTTTTCTTGGTACCCTGTGGATCATCCTGCATAAACTCGACATCGGCTCCGAATACTTTCCGTTTACCAGGCTTAAGTCCTTCGGATTGCTCGTGCTGCTGCCTTTGCTGGCTAGCGATGCCTTGCTGGTTGTGCTCTACCTGGTGAACCTGGAACCGGAAATAATCACCAGCTGCTGTGGAATTATTTTTGGCGGTGAGGTAACCGGAGGCTACAGTCTCTTTGATTATTCCTCCAGCACCACAATTCTATCCCTGCTGGCAGTATCCACCGTCCTGCTCCTGGCCGGTTCAGTTTTTCAGCTGCGAGTTAAAAGTGTGTCCAGGACCCCACTTGTTCTCGTCGGCTGGCTGCTGACAGCCGGCTGGGTCGTGTTTTACCTGCTGTCTCTGGTGGTCATAACCGTGTTGGTCAGTCCTTATGTCTATGCGCTGCCCCACCACCGCTGTCCTTTTGATCTGCTGCAGTATCCCTACGTCATAATCGGCTTGCCGCTCTACCTTTTTCTGCACGGCGCCGTAATCTCGGGGCTAGGCGCGGCTATGGCCAGCATGGTAACCTGGCTGAATGATGCTGACGGGCTGGTCGATCAATTCATCCGTCGGGCCGCTCTGCTGAATATCATTTTGACGCTGCTGTTCCTGCTGGTGGCAGGGTGGCAGCCATTTATCTACATAGTACTGGGGGGGCAGTAAGAAAACGGTCGCCTGTTTGAATTGGAGATTTATTTTTTCGCCCAGCGGCTTTAGAGTAAGGTGAAGGCAGATCCGCTATATGAGTATAAATGCTGGACTGCATCACCATAACTGCGAGGACGGTTTTAGCGCCTCGAAGGGTGGTATTCAATGGTCGTAAATCCTACAATGTTTCCGACATCCTTCGACCCGCACTTCAAGGTCTTTCA
This sequence comes from uncultured Desulfofustis sp., assembly GCA_905479735.1. Lineage (GTDB taxonomy): Bacteria > Desulfobacterota > Desulfobulbia > Desulfobulbales > Desulfocapsaceae > JABDQA01. The sequence goes on along the minus strand of CAJQNS010000122.1, from coordinate 9,456 downwards.
TGAACTGATGCCTTTTAAGGTTCAGGAAATTCTTCTGGTTTCGAGTCTTTATGACGCCTATATCATGGAGGAGGACGGCAGCATTACCACCAGGCTGATTCATGAGTATCATGGCCTCAACCTGAGCAAGGCTCCGAAAGTGACCAGGGTTTCAACTGGAGAGGAGGCGCTGGCCGCCGTCAAGGCCAAAAAGTACGACCTGGTCATTACCATGCCGTATCTGGCGGGTATGAATGCCTTCAACCTGGGACGGCAGATCAAGGAAACCCACCCGGACTTGCCGGTGATTCTTCTTACCCACAATCTGCGCAGCCTTTTCCCCCTGCCTCCCGGACTGGACCGGAAATCGATCGATGACGTCTTTCTCTGGTGCTGTGAGGACGACCTGCTGATGGCCATCATCAAGAACGTCGAAGATCATGCCAACGTCGACAACGACACCGCCAGGGCTATGGTCCGGGTCATTATCTACGTCGAGGACTCTCCGGATTATCGCTCGCTGTTTCTGCCGGCTATCTATCGGGAAGTGGTCAGGCAGACCCAGGCGGTACTCGATGAAAGCATCAATGAGCGGCATCGGCTGCTGAGAATGAGGGCCCGGCCGAAAATCCTCATGGCCCATAGCTACGAGGAAGCGCTGCAGCTTTACGAGACCTATAAACCTTTTGTCTTTGCCGTCATTTCAGACGCCAGGTTTCCGCAAAAAGGCGTGGTTGAGGGACGTGCCGGGGAGCGCTTTCTTGCTAAGATTAGAGAGCAAGTTCCTGATCTGCCGCTGCTGATGCTCTCCTCGGAAACGGAGAATAAAAGGCGTGCCGAGGAAATCCCAGCCGTTTTCATCGCCAAACAGTCGCCTGACATTCACAGGGAACTCCATGATTTTTTCCTAACCTATCTCGGGTTTGGAGATTTTGTCTTCAGGATGCCCGATGGCTCACCGATCTGCAGCGCCTCCAACATCGTCGAGTTCGAACGGGAGCTGGGCCAGGTTCCCGATGAATGTTTGCAGTATCACGCCCTGCGCAATCACTTCTCAAACTGGATGATGGCTCGTTCGGAAGTTCGCCTCGCCCGCAGTCTGCACCGTGATTTTATTGGTAATATCAATCAGATCGATGCCATGCGTAAGAATATTGTCAGCAAGATTCGATCGCTCAGAAAGCTTCGACAGCAGGGAGTTATCACAGGCTTCGTCCGGGATAAGTACGATTCCGAGATCAACGAGTTTGTCAAAATCGGCGAGGGGCCCATCGGCGGCAAGGCCAGGGGACTGGCCTTCATGTGGGGCTGTCTGCAGCAACCCGAGTCTGACGCTTCGGTACTGGCCCGACATCGGGTCACCATACCAAGATCGGCGGTCATTTCGGCACAGGGATTCGATGACTTCGTGACCCAGAATCATCTATATTTCAGCGCAGAAATGAGTGATGAACATATCGCCGACCTGTTCATCGATGCGCGGCTGCCGTCCTGGCTCAGGCAGGAGCTCGAAGCTTTTCTGCTCCACATTGACTTTCCGCTGTCGGTGCGTTCCTCAAGCCTGCTTGAAGACGGCCAGTTCAGGCCCTATGCCGGCCTCTATTCCACCTATTTTCTGACCAACAAACACGAGGATTTCAATGAACGGCTCGGGCAACTCGAGACAGCGGTAAAGATGGTCTATGCCTCGACCTGGTTCGAAAGCCCCCAGGCCTTCTCCCGCGGCGTTGGATCGGGAGGTCGGGAGGACTCTATGGCGGTAATCATCCAGGAACTGGTGGGGGCTGATTATCAGGGACGCTGGTATCCGGCCGTTTCGGGTGTCGCCCAGTCGCACAATTACTATCCGGTTCAGGATATGCGGCCGGCTGAGGGCATTGCCCATATCGCCCTGGGCGTTGGCAAAACCGTAGTCGAGGGCGAGCGCAACCTGCGCTTTTCACCTGCTCATCCCCAGAAACTCATTCAGTTCTCGACGGTGGAGGATATCCTAGAAAATTGTCAACGCCAACTCTACGCCCTGGAGATGGAGAACTCAGATTGCTTGAACCGTTACAATGCCAACCTCACCAGATACGATGTTCAGGAGGTGGCCGGTGATCTGCCGGTGGGGCTGTTGGCCTCAACTTATGTTCCCGAGGAGCACCGGATACGAGACGTGAACATGGCCGGTGTGAAAATCCTTACTTTTGCCCAGATACTCAAATATTCACTTTATCCTCTGGGGGAGATTCTCTCTGAACTGCTGGCCATCGGGCGGGCCGGTATGGGCAGTGAAGTGGAGATTGAATTTGCCGTTCAACTCGGGCAGACGCTCGATCAGTCAACCTTTTATCTACTCCAGATTCGACCGATGGTCACCGGTGGTGAAAGGGCCGATGTGGGCATCTGTGATCATGAAATCGAGCAGTCGATCATTTATTCCACCCAGAGCCTCGGCCATGGCAGAATATCCTCGATTACCGACATCATTTTCGTCAAACCTGATGCCTTCGATCCTGCCGCCACCAGAGATATTGCCCGGGAGATTGGCGAGCTCAATCGCAGGCTCCAGGTCGAAGGCCGTAACTATCTATTGATCGGCCCGGGGCGCTGGGGTACCAACGATCACTGGCTTGGCATTCCGGTGCAATGGTGCGATATCAGTTCGGTGCATGCCATCGTCGAGGTCAGAAGTCAACTGCTCAGGGCCGATCCTTCCCAAGGGTCCCATTTTTTTCAGAACATCACCTCACTGGGAATTCCCTATTTGACAGTAGATGAGAAGAACGGCAAGGATGGTCCCAACGGCGATCGGATCGACTGGGACTGGCTGCTCGATTTTCCGCCCAGCTATGACGGGAACTGGGTCAGACACCTGAGCATGAACCACCCGCTGATTGTCAAATGCGAGGGACCGGAATCAACGGGCATTGTCCTCTACCGTGAGGATCTGATAGACAACACCTGTACGACCAAGGATTGATAATACATCATAAAAGGAGAAGTCAATGGAACAGATTGTTGAGATGATTCAGGCAAGGGATCCGGAACAGTATGAATTCCATCAGGCCGTTGAAGAGGTGATCGAAACGGTCAAACCGGTTCTGGACCGTAATCCGGAGTATCGGCAGCAGGCAGTGCTTGAGCGCATCACCGAGCCGGAGCGGGTGGTCATGTTCCGGGTTCCGTGGATGAGGGACAACGGACAGGTTCAGGTAAATCGCGGCTTCAGGGTTGAGATGAACAGCGCCATCGGCCCTTACAAAGGAGGATTGCGGTTTCATCCCTCGGTGAATCTGGGGATCATCAAGTTTCTGGCTTTCGAGCAGGTCTTTAAAAATTCTCTTACCACCCTGGCCATGGGCGGCGGCAAGGGTGGATCCGATTTCGACCCGAAAGGGAAATCGGATAATGAGGTGATGCGGTTCTGTCAGTCGTTCATGTCAGAGCTCTATCGCCATATCGGTCCCAACACCGATGTTCCGGCCGGTGATATAGGGGTCGGTGCAAGGGAAATCGGCTATCTTTTCGGTATGTACAAAAAACTGAAAAATGAATTCACCGGAGTATTGACCGGCAAGAGCCTGAACTGGGGCGGCAGCCTGATAAGGCCCGAGGCCACCGGCTATGGTGTTGTCTATTTTGCTGCCGAGATGCTGGCTACCAGGGGAGAAACCCTGGAGGGCAAGACCTGTCTGGTGTCGGGATCCGGCAACGTGGCCCAGTACACCACCGAAAAAATCATCGAGCTGGGTGGGCGGGTGGTCACCCTGTCGGACTCGTCCGGTTATATTTATGACGAACAGGGTGTCGATCGGGAAAGGCTTGAGTATGTCATGGAACTTAAAAATATAAGGCGGGGACGGCTTAGCGACTATATCGATAAATATCCTCAGGCAGTCTACACTCCGGTTGACCCGGCGCTGGATTACAATCCCTTGTGGAACCATGACGCCGCCTGCGCTTTTCCTTCCGCAACCCAGAACGAAATCAACGACAAGGATGCGGCCAATATGCTGAGCAATGGTGTCTATCTGGTCAGTGAGGGGGCCAACATGCCGTCCACCCCGGAAGCGGTCGATCAATTCATCGACGCAAAAATTCTTTATGGACCGGGTAAAGCGGCCAATGCCGGCGGTGTGGCCGTTTCCGGTCTGGAAATGGCCCAGAATTCGATGCGGTTGGCCTGGCCCCGCGAAGAGGTGGACAGCCGTTTGAAGCACATCATGGAGTCGATTCACCGGACCTGTATCGATGCCGCCGGCAGCTACGGTGCTGAAGGAAATTATCTGGCCGGGGCTAACATTGCCGGCTTCGTCAAGGTGGTCAACGCCATGCTCGATCAGGGACTGGTTTAGAAAGGAGCGATCGAGGGGAAGAATGTCTTTGTACGATCGTCAGTGCGAGCTCGAATTTGCCAGACTGCAGAGCAGATTGGACCGCTATTTTATCAATATGTCGATGGAGTGTCCCTATCAGCTTCCCTATACGGCAACTTTTTACCAGGCACTCTTCGGTCCGATCACCGATCGTATCATGGAGATATTTCTGGCCGCCGGTTACCGGCGCAACGGCAACAGCCTTTATACCATGCGTTGTGTGGGCTGCAGCCAGTGTGTGCCGATCAGACTGCAGCCAGCCGAATTCAGCCCCAATAGAAATCAGCGCCGAACCCTGAAGAAAAACAGTGATCTCTCAGTCCATTTCAATTCGGTTCAGATGAGCGAGGAAAACCTGGATCTCTGCGAACACTTTCTGTCCGCCCGCTACCCGCAGAAAAACAACACGGCCCTCGGCTACTATTCCGGGTTTTTTCTCAACCATATCGTCACCTCCCTGGAGCTTCACTACCGCAAGGACGGTCGGCTGCTGGGCAACGGTATCATCGATATCGGCGAGAACTGGATGAATGCGGTCTATTTTTACTTCGATACCGGAGAGGCTGCCCGCAGTCTCGGCACTTTCAATATCCTGACCATGATCGATTTCTGCCTGCAGAAAAACATCGAATATCTCTATCTGGGCTACTACATCAAGGACGTCTCAGGTATGCAGTACAAAACCCAGTTCAGACCCTGTTATCTGAAGAAAAACGGCGGTTGGGAGGCGATGGAATGAAAGAGGCGCGTTTCTATCATGCTGAAGGGGATACCGTGGTCTGTGGGCTCTGTGCGCATCGCTGCCGCATCAAAAACAAGCGCAGGGGCATCTGCGGGGTACGGGAAAACAATGACGGCGTGCTCTATGCACTCGCCTACGGAAAAGTGTCAGCGGAACATGTCGATCCCATCGAGAAGAAACCGCTGTTTCATTTTCTGCCGGGCTCACAGACCTATTCCATTGCCACCGTGGGCTGCAATTTCAGCTGCCTGCATTGTCAGAACTATTCGCTCTCACAGGCCGGAACGCAGGTCCAGCGGATCCCACATCTCCGAAAAGAGCCCGCTGAGATTGTCGCTACCGCGCAGCAAGCGGGGTGTCGGTCAATCAGCTATACCTACTCGGAACCAACGGTATTTTTTGAGTTTGCCCATGAGTGTGCTGAGCTGGCTCGCCGACAGGGAATCAACAATGTTTTCGTCTCGAATGGGTATATGACCCCCGAAGCCGCCGTCGCCCTCGCAGAAGTGCTGGATGCCATCAATATTGATATCAAGGCCTTCTCCGAGGAGTTCTACGCCTCTACCTGCGGCGGCAGCCTGCAGCAGGTACTTGACAATGTAAGATATTTCTGGGACCGGGGGGTCTGGGTGGAGGCCACCACCCTGGTGATTCCAGATCTCAACGACTCGGACGAGGAGCTGCAGCGTCTCGCCTCCTTCATCTGTTCCGTGGATCCGGGTCTGCCCTGGCATGTTTCGGCTTTCAGGCCCACCTACAAAATGACGGACCGGCAGCCCACTTCTTCAAGTGCGCTGAAGAGAGCGAGGGAAATCGGTCATTCGGCGGGGCTGAAGCATGTCTACATAGGCAACGTCCACGGTGGTGGAGGAGAGGATACGCTCTGCTCCTTCTGCGCCAGGACGGTCATTTCCCGACACGGATTCATGGTAGGCAAAAACCTGCTGGTCGAGGGCAGCTGCCCGTTCTGCAGGGCCGAGATCAGTGGCGTCTGGTAAGCTGCTGGCGCCGCCGATCAGCTGCTGATCAGATCCGTGCTCAGATAACGCTCTCCGGTGTCGGGCAGGACAAAGACGATGCATTTTCCTTTGTTTTCCGGTCTGCCGGCAACCTGCAGCGCAGCCCAGCCGGCGGCCCCCGATGAGATCCCGCAGAAAATTCCCTCTTTAGAGGCCAGCAGTCTGGCGGTCTCGAAGGCGTCTTCATTGGTCACCGTTATCACCTCGTCTAAGATCTCCGTGTTCATCACCTCGGGAACGAAACCTGCGCCAATGCCCTGAATCTTATGCGGGCTGTGGGTGCCTCCGGAGAGCACGGGTGAATTTGCCGGCTCAACGGCAATAACCTTTAAGTTGCTGTTGCGCTCCTTGAGCACTTCTGAAACTCCGGTGATGGTACCGCCGGTGCCCACCCCGGCGATGAAGATGTCGATCTTGCCGTCGGTGTCAAGCCAGATCTCTTCAGCGGTTGATTTCCGGTGAACCTCCGGGTTGGCCGGATTACCGAACTGGTTCGGCATGAAACTGTTGTCGTTCTCGGCCAGGATTTTCTCGGCCATGGCGATCGACCCTTTGATACCCTCCGCAGCCGGGGTCAGGACCAGCTCGGCCCCCAGGTGGGTCATCAGGGTGCGGCGTTCGACGCTCATCGAGTCGGGCATGGTAAGGGTTAGTCGCAACCCCTTGGAAGCGCAGACAAAGGCCAGCCCAATGCCGGTGTTGCCGCTGGTCGGTTCGACGATCAGGGTATCGTCGTTGATCAGACCGTCGCGAATGCCAGCCTCGATCATCGCCACCGCAATCCGGCATTTGACACTGCCCATCGGGTTTCTCGATTCCTGTTTAGCCAGTAGAATTGCACCCGTGTCCTTGCCCAGGTGCTGAAGGGCCAGCAGCGGGGTACAGCCGTATGTTTGGGTCAGAGTAAGAGCCATGGTGTTCTCCTGTAATGGTGCTACTTTGAATTGGAGTAGATCAGCTCCGGCCGTTTTAGAAGTACTTTTGTGCCGGTGCTGACGCTTTCGGTGAGCCAGATATTACCGCCGATAACCGATCCAGCTCCAATGACGGTGCCACCACCCAAGATGGTGGTGTTGGCATAGACGATTACGTCATCTTCAAGGGTTGGGTGGCGCTTTTTGTTTCGCAGTGATTCAACTGCATTTTTGGGCAACGACAGGGCACCAAGGGTGACGCCCTGGTAGAGTCGCACATTTCTGCCGATGATGGTGGTTTCGCCGATGACCACGCCGGTACCGTGATCGATGCACAGGCCCGGCCCAATCTGGGCACCGGGGTTGATGTCGATGCCGGTTTCTCCGTGGGCCCATTCGGTCATGATTCTGGGAATGATCGGTACATCCAGAGTGTAAAGCTCGTGGGCCAGACGGTAGACGGAGATAGCCAGCAGGCCGGGATAACTGAAAATAACTTCATCCGGACTCTTGGAGGCGGGGTCGCCCTCCAATGTAGCTCTGATATCCTGGGCCAGGATCGAGATGATCTTCGGCAGGGTGGTGATAAAGCGGTAGGCCAGATCGCTGGCCCGTTGTTCGCAATTGGTGCATGGCCTGTCCTGCCGCCGGCAGTCGTGGCGGATGGCCATGGCTATCTGCTCAGAGAGCTTGTCGTAAAGTTCGGTAGTCTCCTTGCCGATGTAATATTCCAGGTTGGAGGCGTGGAGCCGGGCCGCAGTGAAATAGCCCGGAAAGAGGATGCGCCTCGCCTGCTTGATGATGGTGATAATCGCCTTGTGCGATGGTATCGCCACCGGGCTGATGTGATCATAGCATTCCTTGGTACTCCAGGATTGCATTAGATTTTTGACCACCTCCGGGATAAGATGGTGTCTGGAAGCGGCGCTTACATGTTGATGGTCGCAAATGTCTCCCACCAGGGTGATATTGAGTTCTGTCGCCGACTTATCTTCTGTGCTCATGGTCCCGCCTCTTTTTCGATCATGAAAATTCCGTAAGTTGCCCTGATATTGATCAAGGATCTGACCGCTCTGCCATGTTTGGCGTGATGATCTGTTTTAATCGCAGTTTCCTCGACGATCCGATAACCCACGTCACGGGCAAAGTTCCTGAAGTCTTTCAAGGTGATGACCCGAATGTTCGGGGAGTCGTACCAGTTGTAGGGCAGTTCCCTGCTCTTTGGTGCCATTCCCTTGAACAGCAGTTGAAGCCTGATGGAAAAATGGCTGAAATTGGGAAAACTGACAATGAACCGACGTCCGATTCTGGACAGCGAATAGAGCAGTCGGGCCGGCTCGTAAACCTGCTGCAGGGTCTGGCTGAGAATAACATAGTCGAACCGTTTGTCGGGATAGTCGTCAACTTCGTCATTGAAATCACCCTGGAGGACACTCAGCCCATTGGCGATGCAGAATGCGGCTTTTTCCTGGTCCTGTTCGATGCCGACACCGCTGACCTGCTTGTTGGCGGTGAGCCAGGCCAGGAGTTCACCATGGCCGCAGCCCAGATCGAGCACCTTCGAACCGGGTTCGATCCAGGAAGCAATTACCTGGAGATCAAAGCGCATTTGCTCAGTTCCGGGGAACACCATCTAAAAATCCTCCAATCATGGTCCCCAGCCGCTGATCCGGTATCAGGAAAGCATCATGCCCACAATCGGCCTCTATCTCGCAGAAGCTGGCGTCAAGGTCGGCCCGTTTCAAGGCCTGGATTAGTTCTTTCGCCTGGTAGGTGGGGTAGAGCCAGTCGGAGGTGTAGCTGATCACCAGAAACTTGATCGGTACACCGCGGATATCCTGAATCGACCTGGCCGGGGGCTCCCTGTTGACCAGATCAAAATAGTCAGCTGCCTTGGTGATGTAGAGTACCGAGTTGGCATCGAAACGTTTGACGAACTTTGAGCCCTGGTAGCGAAGATAGCTCTCAACCATGAAGTCGACGTCAAACCCGTAGGAAAAATTTGCTTTGTTCTGCAGCCTGCGGCCGAATTTGCGGCGCATGGCCTCATCGGAAAGGTAGGTTACGTGGCCAATCATGCGAGCCACCGACAGACCGAGGTCCGGTTTTTCTGAATCGTAATAGTTGCCCTTGCTCCATTTTGGATCGACCATAATGGCTTGCCGCGCCACCTCGTTGAAGGCAATGGCCAGAGCCGAGTGGCGCATGGTGGTGGCAATAGGGATGGCGGAGCGGACCATTTCCGGATAGCGGACACACCATTCCAGCACCTGCATGCCGCCGACCGAACCACCGACCACCGTGTGCAGAGAGGAGATGCCCAGGTAATCGAGCAGGGCTTTCTGGGATTCGATGATGTCACCGATGGTCATCATCGGAAAATCGAGCCCGTAGGGGGCACCGGTATCAGGGTTTATCGAGGAGGGGCCGGTGGTGCCCAT
>CAJQNS010000121.1 GCA_905479735.1 uncultured Desulfofustis sp. | reverse complement strand
GGCGACATCATTGCCGGTGTTCGGGTTGGCAGGCACACTGACCCTGAAAGAACCCGGGTCGTTGTCGATATTCAGCAAGATAGCCCTTATCAGTATGATAAGACTTTCAATGTTTCAAATAACAACCTGGTGGTAACCCTTGTTCCCGATTTTGAGGCAAAAGCTGGGGAACAACAAGCAACCTCTCAACCTCAGCGAATCGTGGTAGATTCTCCCAAAGTTGTACATACCCCCAGCACCGCACCTGTTCCACCTGTTCAACCTGTTCAACCTGTTCAACCTGTTCAACCTGTTCAACCTGTTCAACCTGTTCCACCTGTTCAACCTGAGCCAGTGGAAGTTGCACAGGAGCAGACCCGGGATGAACAGAGCGATGAAGGTCAAGCAGTTGCAGAGGTTTCTGCCGAATCCCCCCAAACAATTCTTGAGCCTGACCAACCAGCTTCGGTAGCTGATGATACAACCGACCCGGAAACGCCGACTATGGAGCAGGAGGCCGAACAGACGCCCACTGTAGAGTCTGCGGAGCAGCAGGCTGAACAGACACCCACGATGCAGCCTTCGGAGCAGGAGGCTGGACAGACATCCAGCATGCAGTCTAGTGAGAAGGATGATGGGCAGACGGCCAGCGCAGAGGTATCTCAGGGAGACGAGCCGGAGCAGAAGGACGGACAGCAGAGCATTCAAGTCGAGGACATCAAGCCGGTACTGCTGGATGTTTCATTTGAAAAATCGATTAACGGAAGCGAAACGGTAATGTTCAGGCTCAATCACTTCTATCCTCCTTTGGTGTTTGGTGTTGAAAAAGGTGAGCCCAGGGTTATCTGTCACTTTCTTGATGCCAGTATCGGTGAGAACATTCCTCCTGAAATCGAAGCTGGAGGTCAGTTTGTCTCTCGAATAACAATCGCAGAAGAGCCCGACCCAGCCAAGGTGCGGGTTGAATTGGTATTGGTACCGACCCGAAACTATGATCTTCAGCAGCTCTTCTTCAAAGAGGACAATCTGTTTGTGATTATCGTCAAAGAGCTTCAGAATGGTTCTGAGGTGAGCAATTAGGGCAGCCAGGTTCTGCTGAATCCCTGGGGAAAATCGAGGTTGAAGTCTGCGGGTGCGAAATCGGTCTGCCTGATTTCCGAGAACCGCAACTCAACCTGCCCACCCAGGGGCAATCCGCTGATCGACAGCAGGATAGGGTAGAAACACCGGTCAATCTCTTCCCAGCGTTGGTACTCAAGGGTTGCAAATGAACCTTTGCGATCATCAACGAGGATGCGCTCGACGATTCTCTTAGTCTCCCCGTCCAGCAGAATATACTCCTCGATTTCATTGCTCTCAGTCCCGACGATACTCAGCCATGCTCCTCTTTCCTGAGAGTCGTGCCGTATTTCTCCGATCTGTTCGATGGTGGCCGAAGATCGCCCTTCGAGCCAGTCGAGCCAGGATCCGTTTACCAGATTGAGCGGGAGGTCATGGCTAAGCACCCAGGAGTGGAGGCTGCCGGTGACTATTGACCGTTCGACAGCGTCGACGGCCTGATAGGTGGTCCCGTTGGTTGCTATGGCCTTAAGCGGTTGTCCCAATGGATTGCTGACGATCAGCTTTAAATAAGAAGGTCCCAGTACCCGGTAGTAGGCACTGAAAGCATAGTTCCGGACAGTTGAATTCCAGCTGATATCCACCTCTGCATCCCAACTTTTACGGCAGCGATCCTGTGATTCGCTAAACTCAAGAAAGGTCTGCTCGACTGCACTCTTCTGTTCCTCCTCGATTATGGCGGTCCATGGCGGCCTGGCGCAGCTGGTCAGCAACAGGAGAGGGAGGAGCAGGAGCAGAAGAGTCCCTGGCGTCAGGCTACTTTTTTCGAAGTGCATCGATTTTTTTTTCGACTTTTTCTTTCTGAGCCTGATCATCGAAGTATTTGAGTGCTGCTTTATATGATCGGAGTGCCTTGGTGTTCTGTTCCAGTGCCCGGTATACGTCGCCTAAATGTTCATGCAGGTAAGGGTCTTCGGGCAGCAATTTCAAGGCGGACAGAAGCTCCGCTCTGGCCCTCTCGAGGTTGCCGAGTTTGAAATGTACCCAACCGAGGCTGTCCTGGATATAGCCGTTGCCCGGTTTAAGCTCCATGGCCCGCTCAATATAGGTCAAAGCTCGATCAAGGTGACGATCAGTGTCGGCCCATGAATAACCGACGAAGTTCAGAGCTTCGGCATGATCCGAATTGATGATAATCAATTGCTCCATGACGCCGATGGCCTTGTCGAGTTGATCGGTCCGTTCGAGCTGCAGACCGTATTCAAAAAGCAGACGCTCATTGTCCGGATAGGTAGCATAACCTGAGGCCAGAATTGTGCTTGCCTTTTCCATTTGCCCGCTGTCCCTATAAAGCGACGCAGCCATGATGTAAAAAAGTGGTCTGCGGGTCGAGGTTACATCAATGTAGCCGTTGAGCATCTCCAGGGCCTGTTCGGTTTTTTCCTGCTGATTGAGAAGCCGCGATCTCAGAAAAACGGCGTCTTCAAATTCCTCCTGATCATCTTCGATACCCTGCAGGACTTCCAGCGCTTCAGCAAAGCGCTCCTGATCTGAATACAAGACACCAAGCAGGTAGCGGGCGGAGCCGTTATTCTGTCCTTCAAGCACTGCATTCAGGTGGGCAATGGCCTCATCGTATTGTTCGAGGCGTACATAAAGTTTGCCAAGCGCCAGGGAGAGCTGGACCGGCGAGTTGCGATACCTGGGGATGAGACTGAGTTCGACGATAGCCTCTTCTTCCCGATCTGATCCAAGAAGAGATTGAACGATAAGCAGCCGCGCCTGCTCCTGGGAGTCATCCTGAGTCAGAATCTCCCGCAGGATGTTAATGGCCTGGTCGTATGATTTTTGCTCGATATGAAACTGAGCAACTTCGTAGGCAAGCTCGGTGGACCAGTTGAGCTCAAGCGTTTTCAGATAGTAGCGCTGGGTTTCATCTGGCGAAGTGCTCATTCGGGCGAGCGCCAGGTAGGCGAAATAACTTTGGGGGTTAACCGAGATGAGTTTTTTCAGCGTCCGGCGTGCCTTTTGCGGTTTACCCATCTGCTCAAGCAGGACGCCAAGCCGAAGCAGGACCTGTTCGTTTTCCGGATCGTAGGAGAGGATTGCTTCGTACTGGTCGATCGCCTGGTTGATCTTCTTCTGCTGAACCAGCAGGCCGGCCAGCAGCTTTCTGCTGGCACTGTCCCGTGGATCGTTTTCTATGTTCTCTTCCAGAAGTTCGATGGTACGTGAGGTGTCGCCTTTTTTCAGGTGCAATAGCGGAAGTTTGTGCTTGATGTAAAGAGCGGATGGGTCGCAGACCAGGGCTTTTTCATAGGCGTCGACCGCTTCATCAAAATTCTTCTCATATTCTGCGTGAGTTCCCCAGAGAAAATAAAAGTAGGAGCAGGAGAGATCTTGGTTTTCGGGAGGTGGAGTATCTTCAGAGCTGAGCTGGTTGCCTGTGATGGCGCAGCTGGAAAGCAGCAGGGTGAGCAGCAGCACTGCCAGTGTGGTGTTAAATCGGCCTGATATCACAGAGGCTCCGGAGTGTCTGAGAGAGTTAAGTGGGGCAGCAGTCTGTCGATCAGCCGCACCACCTGTTGGTGGACCTGCTCTTCAGATGCCGACCCGTCAATTCGCTCAATATACGGTAAGTCCATCTGCTTGAAAATACTATCGACTTTTTTCAAGCTCTCCAACTGTTCAAAATCGTTGAGCAGATCACCTCGTTTTTCCGTGATTCTTGTGATACAGGTCCGGGGATCGACCTCGATGATGATTGCCAGGTCAGGCTCTGGGGCAAAATCATGCCGGGCTATGATCTCATCGGGGTTACATCCCGCTGCTCCCTGGTAGGCAGCGGTGGACAGGTAGTAGCGGTCACAGAGAACAATTTTCGCCGCCGCCAGCGAGGGGATTATGAGATTATCGATGTGATCGCGCCGATCTTTGATAAAAAGATCGAGCTCTTCGTCTACGGATACCATATGGCGATTTTGGTAGAGCGCTCTGATCTGTCTGCCGTAGATCCCCTCGGTCGGCTCCCGCGTTTCTATTACCTCGTGGCCTAAAAGACGGAGAACATCAGCAAGTCGATCTATCTGGGTGGATTTACCGGTTCCGTCGATTCCTTCAAAGACGATGAAGGTTCCTTTTCTTTTGTCTACCATGGGCCCGCCGGTTTTTAGGTGGATAACTGTTGTTGTCGGTTTGCTGCCATGACGTGGGCCAGACGAACGGCGGACGTCAGGCTGTCGATATTGGTGATACCCTGTCCGGCAATATCATAAGCGGTTCCGTGATCGACCGAGGTCCTGACGATGGGCAGTCCTAGGGTGACGTTGACACCATCCTCAAAGTGGAGGAGCTTGAAGGGTATGAGCCCTTGATCGTGGTACATGGCCACTACCGCATCGAACGCTCCGCCTCGAGCTTTGTAGAAAATGGTGTCCGGCGGATAAGGGCCGGTGATGATGGAGCTGGGATCACAGTTTTTCCGGGCCTCTTCTATGGCCGGCAGAATAATGGTCTGCTCTTCCTTGCCGAACAGGCCGTTTTCTCCGGCATGGGGATTGAGACCGGCAACACCGATACGGACCGGTTCAAGATTGAAATCACTTTTCAGCGCTCGTTCGGTAAGGATTATCTGGCGGGCAATGGTTTCGCTGCTCAAATTCTGCACAACCCGTGCAAGTGAGCAATGAATGGTTGCCGGTACGACCCTCAACGAGTCGCCTGTGAGCATCATGGCAACGTCCTGGGTCCCAGTCCGCTGAGCCAGCAGTTCGGTATGTCCTGGAAAATCGTAGCCCGCCTGGCTCAACGAGAATTTAGAAATGGGGCAGGTGACGATAGCTCGCAGTTCACCGGCCATACACAGCTCGATCGCTTTTTCCACGTAAGAGGCCATGGCTATCGAGGTTTCAGGGGTAGGGGACCCGAAAGCGAATGAATCTTGTCTGATATTTGATGCTGAGTAGACGTTGAGGCTGGTGTCGACTATTTTCATTCCCGGTTTCCAGGTTCTGATATCGATGCTCAGATCGAGGTGAGAGCAAATTTTTTCAAGCACCTCTATATCTCCGATAATGACAAGCGGAAACAGTTCAGACCGGGGACGGGCAAGATGAAATTTTACGATGAGCTCGGGGCCAATCGACGCGGGGCACCCCATGGTGATGCCTATTGGCGCGATGCCGCTTTTCTGATCTAACATTATTGAAAATTGCTTGCTGGCTTGGTGGTAGTAATCAAGGCACCTCGAAGGCGCCGGTGATATGGGTAATATCCGGGATTTCTTGGTCGCAGATCACCCCAATTACATCAAACCGGACCGGTTTGTCGAGCAGATTATTGCTGCTCAGATAGAAGAGTGCCGTGCGGCAGATCTGCCCCTGTTTTCGGCTATCAACAGCCTCCGTCGGGTGACCGAATCCGGTGTTTTTCCTGGTTTTTACCTCAACGAAAACATACGTATCATCGTCTTTGCAGATAATATCAATTTCTCCGGTTTTCTGCCGATAATTTCTGGCTTCGATGCGAAAACCTTTGGACCGAAGATGCTGGACGGCGATGTCTTCGCCTCGTTTACCGAGACTTATCCGTTTGTTCGACAAACTCTCTCACTCCCCTGAAGGTGTATCGGTGAATCGGGCACGGCCCCAGATCTCGAATGGCCTGACGGTGCTCCCTGGTCGGATAGCCCTTGTTAGCGATAAAATTGTAGCCGGGATAGCTGATATGGAACTTGCCCATTATTTCGTCCCTGGTAAGCTTGGCGACGATTGAGGCGGCTCCAATTGAAGCTGACCTGTTATCTCCCTTGATCAATGTTTCCTGAGGGATGGTGATCAGCACTTTCTGATTACCGTCGACCAGAATAAAATCCGGTTCCGAGCCGGATCTGATCAGTTCTTCAATGGATTGCTTCATTGCCAGCAGCGAGGCCTGAAGAATGTTGATTCTATCTATGGTGCGGGGAGAGACGATGCCGATACCGATGTCAGCGCCGATTTTGTCGAGCAGATCCCGAAGTCTGCAGCGTTGGGAAAGCGTTGTCTGCTTGGAGTCGCGGAAAGGGGTATGATCTGCACCCGGCGGAAGGATTACCGATGCTGCTACCACCGGACCTGCGAGAGGCCCGCGGCCCGCCTCATCGGTGCCGGCTATTCTCGTGAAGCCCCTGTTCAGGAGCATACGCTCGAACCGGAACGTGTCGTCGGGGTCGAATCTGCCTGACAGCAACGGCTTCATCAGTTTGGTCGGCCGGACCCGATTGGTCTTAAAACTGCAGGACCGGCCGATAACAGGTTCGAGATCGCTTTAACGAATACCGCGTTCCCGGATTCGAGCTGCCTTGCCGCGACGTTCGCGCAGATAAAAGAGGCGAGAGCGCCGGACCCGTCCACGGGACACCAGTTCGATTTTTTCAATACGCGGGTTGTGCAGAGCAAAGGTTTTTTCCACCCCTACACCGTGGGATACCTTGCGAACGGTGTAGGAGGCATCCATGTCACCACGTTTCCGCTTAATGACGACTCCCTGAAAAATCTGAATTCGTTCCTTGCTGCCTTCGATGATGCGAATGTGTACCTTCACGGTGTCACCCGGTCGAAACTCGGGATGATCAAAGCGCATCTGTTCCTGATCTATTTTGTTGATTATCGGATTCATGATTGTAACCCTTGTGTGTGTTTAGTGTTTACGTTTTTTATTTTATAAGTTCAATAATAGTTTCTGTCACCTACCAGTCGGTCCAGTATGATCGCCACCGCTGACCGGACTGAGAGATGATTGTAATCGACGTTTTTGCCAATCGGCGGCAATACCGCATCGGCTCTGTCCATAAGTTCGGGCGCCAGCCCGTGTGCCGTCCCAAAGAGCAGCAGCACAGGCGATATGTTCCCGGCGATGTGGGCTCGTAGCGCTTCATAGCCCATTTCATTCGCTTGTGGTCTGGCGCTGGTTGCCACCACCAGTACCTTCTGCTCGAATTTACGGGTCAACTCCTGGATGATTGCTTCAAACCCGTCTACCGGTCTGACCAGGGCCAGTGCCTCCTTACGTGCCGGGTTCGCCGAAGCTCCGTGACCGTTTTGCCAGTGTTCGGTGATTTCTTCTATCAGTTCGAGCTGATCCTTGTAGGGGGTAGCGACAAAATAGTCTCTTACCCCATAGGTTCTCGCTGCCCTGCTGATATCGTGGAGATCGAGGTTGGTTACCGCTGAACCGATCGTCTCTCCCAGTTTATTCACCACCGGTTGGTGAAGCAGAGCTATGGCCAGGTCGAGCTTTTGGGGGTGCATCGTCTGTTACCCTTTTTCGTCCTTGCCAGTAATTATTCTGAGGCCGTGAGCCTCGAGCAGCCTTTGTTCTTTTTTGGTGAAGGAGATTACCGCCTTTTTCAGCAGGTCGGGTCGTCGTTCCATGGTCCTCTTCACCGATTCGACGAAGCGGAACTTCTCGATTCGGCTGTGGTCGCCGCTGAAAAGCACTTCCGGTACCTCCAGATCCTCAAACACGCGAGGACGGGTGTACTGAGGATGCTTCAGCAAACTCCTGCTGAAGGTGTCGTTGGCTGCTGAATCCGAGCAGCCGAGTACTCCAGGTAGCAACCTGGTCACTGCATCGACTACCATCAGTGCCGGCAGTTCGCCTCCGCTGAGCACAAAATCTCCGACCGACAGCTCGTCATCCACGTACTTTCTCCTGAACCGCTCGTCCACCCCTTCGTAGCGGCCGCATACCAGAATCAGCTGCTGTTCGCGGCCGAGTTCGACTGCCGTCGCCTGATCGAATCTGCGGCCTTGGGGGCTAAGCAGGATGACCCGTTTGTTCTGAGCCTGCTCCCGGGCACTATCCTTTACCGCCTGGCTGAGGGGTTCCGGGGTCATTACCATTCCTTCACCGCCGCCAAAGGGACGATCGTCGGTGGTACGGTGCCGGTCATGGGTGAAATCCCTAAGATTGACTACTTCTATCTCGATTTTCCCCTGATTTCTTGCCCTGGCAACGATGCCGTCCTGCAGGCATGATTCTATCAGCGCTGGGAAGATGGAAATAATGGAGAAGATCATCAACAAGACCCCGATGGATTACGCTTTGTTGATTTCGAGCAGCCCAGGTGGAGGATCGATAAC
Source organism: uncultured Desulfofustis sp. (assembly GCA_905479735.1). Lineage (GTDB taxonomy): Bacteria > Desulfobacterota > Desulfobulbia > Desulfobulbales > Desulfocapsaceae > JABDQA01. The sequence goes on along the minus strand of CAJQNS010000121.1, from coordinate 10,089 downwards.
AATTCTAGACTCTTGGCGATCGACGATCATCTCGTCTACCAGGGGAATCAGAATTTCTTCCTGCCCATTTTTTACGATCAATAGCGGATGCGCTCCGGTATGACTGATATTGTCGACGATACCGACGACCAGGTCTGCGATCGTTACGACCTCGAGTCCGACCAGGCTGCTGCCAGAATCTTCTTCTATTGCTTCCGGGCTGTCTTGCCGGACACAGAGAACTCCCATGGCTACTGTCAGGTCTGCTTCACTCTTGCTGTCAATGGTATCAAGTTTCAGGATGATCTGTTTGCCCTGAGGGCGCCATCTGACGATATCAAGCAGGTCAGTCATCCGGCCGTCGGTTGCTACGAGGGCAACACGGCTGTAGTTTTTGAATCCACCGATTGATCCCTGAATCGGTAAAACTTTGATCTCACCTTTGAGACCGTGGGACCTGGTCACCCGGCCGACAAGAACATACTTCTCGGTTGGGTAAGGGTACTGCTGGGCCATGACAAGCTGGAGCTATTCCAGGATGTCGAGCCGTGACTTCTTGTTGTCCCGCGCCGCCGAGGCCGACAGAATCGAGCGCATGGCCCGGGCCGTCCGGCCCTGTTTGCCGATTACTTTGCCGAGGTCTTCCTGGGCCACTTTCAACTCAATGTTGATCATGTCACCGCTTTCGTTTTCGACAACTTCGACCTGATCCGGGTTATCGACAAGAGCTTCCGCTATGTGTGCAACCAGTTCTTTCATGGTCTATTCGGCAACCACCGTGGCTTTCTTGATCAAGCTCTTCACTGTGGTGGAAGGCAATGCTCCTTTGCCAAGCCAGTCTTGCAGCTTCTGGTCGTTGATGTCGATCTTGGCAGGATCCTGCAGTGGGTCGTAGGTGCCAAGGATATCAAGAAATTTACCGTCGCGAGGGCACTCGCTGTCGGCCACGACTATACGGTAAAACGGTTTTTTCTTTCTGCCGAGTCTTGTTAATCTAATTCGAACTGCCATTATTTTTCTGACCTCCAGTGTTAATTGTGCGGCTCACTGCCATTCAAAATCGTTATCTTCGCATTCCCTTGGGGGCTTTTCTTCTTTTTTTCCCAGACATCACACCTGGTTTGCCCCTCATTTTTTTCAACATCTTAAGCATTGCCGAGTAACTTTTCAGCACCCGGTTCACTTCGGCAACCGATGTGCCTGAGCCAGCGGCGATCCGCTGACGCCGACTGGCGTCGATAATCCTGTGATTTTTCCGTTCCTTAAGGGTCATCGAACGAATGATCGCTTCGGTTTTGGCCAGCTCTTTTTCGTCGGGCTGGGGGGCATCCTTGAGTTGTTTCAGTTTATTGATGCCAGGAACCATGTCCATGATCTGCTCAAGTGAGCCCATTTTTTTGATCTGCTGAATCTGATCAAGAAAATCTTCCAGGGTAAATTCGTTGCGCCTGAGCTTTCTGGCGATCTTATCAGCCTTTTTCTTGTCTACTACTTCCTCGGCCTTTTCAATCAGGGTAAGCACATCGCCCATGCCGAGAATACGGGAGGCGGTACGGTCGGGATGAAAGACCTCCAGGGCATCCAGTGCTTCACCCATACCCACGTATTTAATGGGCTTGCCGGTGACCTTTTTGATGGAAAGAGCAGCACCACCCCGGGCATCACCTTCCATTTTGGTAAGGATTACGCCTGAGATCTCGAGATCCTGGTTGAACTTGTCGGCAACCGTCACTGCATCCTGGCCGGTCATAGAATCGGCAACGAAGAGTACTTCGGACAGGGGCACGGCAGCCTGAATTTGCTTGAGCTCGTCCATCAGCGCTTCATCAACATGAAGGCGACCGGCGGTATCGATGATCAGGGTGTCATAATTCTTCTCAAGGGCTTCGGCTGCGGCCTGTTTACAGATATCGACCGGGCTGAGTTCCGTGGTGGACGGGTGAACAGGTATATCGAGGCGATTACCAAGTACCTGTAGCTGCTCGATGGCAGCAGGACGGTAGACGTCGGCCGGAACCAGATAGACTTTCCTGCCCTTCTTTTTAAGTTGGGCAGCAAGTTTACCTGAGGTGGTGGTTTTACCTGACCCCTGCAGTCCGGCCAGCATGATCGCCGCCGGTTGATGCCCGTCCAGCCGGATATGCTCGGTGTCGCCACCCAGCAATTCGACCAGTTCCTCGTGAACTATCTTGATAACCTGCTGGCCTGGTGAGAGTTTCTGGGAAACTTCACGGCCCACGGCCTTCTCGGTGACTGTATCGACGAAGTCCTTGGCCACCCGGTAGTTGACATCGGCTTCAAGAAGAGCCATGCGCACTTCACGCATCGCTTCCTTGATGTTGTCCTCGTTAAGAACACCATGTCCCCGGAGTTTTTTGAATACTCCCTCGAGCCTGTCTGTCAGGTTTTCAAACATTTGCTTTTTGTTTCCCTGCTTTTATTGCCGACTTATTACTAAAAAAACAGGCGGTTGATCCGCCTGCCTCAAATAAAATTTTGGGACGGCCGAAATAAAAAATCAAAAGATATCAAATATACTTCGATTTTATGAATAAGTCAAGAACGGATCAGGCGGACGGAAAAATCGTTGAATCGGCTGCTTATCTTTTCCTGAACCCGTGTCTGGGGAGATAGATGATGATGGCAGGCAGGAAAATGAAGATGATGATAACCCAGAAATATTTTACCCCGGAAGAGGAGAACGAACGGCTGAAAATATCTTTGAAAACCACATACAGCAGACCGACGTTGACACCAACCCCGAGAAGCGACAGGGGCAGCAGATAGTTAAGCTCGCGAGCCGAGGGCAAGAGGACCAGCAAAGCTGACAGTCCTGTGATATAGCAGATAGCCAGGACAGAGAAAATTTTTTCAGCGCTGCTCATCGGGAAAAAAACGGCAAAGATGAAATTTCAGTGTTTGGGTTGAAAAAATTGGTTCAGCAGGTCCTGTCGCCAGCCTCCTGAAAATTTTTCAGGCAGAGGAACCTGGCTATTTCCGTGATGCTTTATCAGCTGCTTGAAATCTGAGGTATTGCCAACGGCATGGGGGTCTACTCCCTGGACTCGATGGAATTCTTCTAGAAATTTCAGCAATTGCTGATAGGTAGACCTCTCGGCCCCGTTGAGCCTTATTCGTCGATTGATCTCGGGCAGGTATTCATCTCTCAAGGCTAATCCACTTTTCACTAATGCGACTAAATGGTCACCGTAACGCTTTATTTTTTTTGAGGAAAGCATTTCCAGTTCCGCCAGCGCGTCGAGGGATGCAGTTCTCTCTCTGGAAATGGTCAGTAAGACTTTGTCGTTGAGGATATGCCCCCTGGGGCGGTTACGGTTTCGTGCCTCTTCTTCTCTCCAGGATGAAAGTTCTCGAAGTATAGCCAGCCCGCGCCTGTCGAGTGACCCGCTCCCTTTTATTTTTAGGTAGCGCTGGTTATCGGCAAGGAGACCATATGCTCCAGGAGTGCTGAGCACATCCAATTCCTGACGGAGCCAGTCCCTTATTTCGGGAACAATTATTCTGGTCAGCAATAATATCCGCAAGGCTCTGAGATAGCGCACATCGTCCAGGGCATAGTCAATTTGTGAGGGGTCCAGGGGCCGTTTGAGCCAATTGGTACGGGTTTCTGTCTTGGCCAGGTCGATGTCGAGAAGATCGTTGATGAGATCGGCAAGGGAGATCGTTGACGGCAAGCCCGAGAAGCCGGCCGCGATTCTGGTGTCGAACACATTTTGAGGAACGACTCCGGTGACCCGGTTAAGTATCATCAGATCCTGCGGAGCATCATGCAGAATTTTGACCACCCCGGGATTGGCGAGCAGTCTGCCCAGTGGAGTGAAATCAACGATTGCCAGAGGGTCAATAAGGAAACATTCCTCGTCGGACAGGGCCAGCTGAATCAACCCGAGCCTGGGATAATATGTGCGTTCCCAGATAAATTCGGTGTCGAGACCTACGCAGTCGGTGTTACAGGCACGTTCGATGAGAGCAGAGAATTTTTTTTCGTCAGTGATCATAATGACCCGGCTGGTCGCTGGAAGATCGGTGCAAGAGGGCGGACCTGACATTTCTAGAAAAAACAGGGACCGACCTCGTCGTCTGGCCAAGCTGTAATAAAATTAGCTGCCGATAGCAATAATTTCTTTTGCCTGAATTATTTAGCTCAGCTGGGACAATGTGGGAAAATGTATTTCGGGCGACCAATTTTTGTTTGGCCTGGCCTGCCGGTTTACTTTTGTAGTATAGTAAAAAGGTGCAAACAGATGATCGGGTCTGCGTCTCCTCTTTATGAAATCATGTTGATCTATATTATCAAACGAATATTGCTGATGATCCCGACTCTCTTCGGTATCATGCTGATAACTTTTATGGTTACCCAGTTCGTTCCCGGCGGCCCGGTGGAGAAGATGGTTGCTGAAATCGAAGGTCAGGGCCAGGCCGGAGCTGAGGCAGCCTCCTCGACATCCGCTTACCGGGGCGATATGGGCCTCGACCAGGAGCGTTTGGACGCTCTTAAAAAACTCTATGGTTTCGATCAGCCACCCCTGAAGCGTTTTCTGAAAATGATGGGGAATTATTTGCGCTTCGACCTGGGGTCCTCCTACTATTATCAGAAGGATGTGGTAGACTTGGTCATCTCGCGGATGCCGGTATCCATGAGTTTGGGGCTGTGGACATTTCTGATTGTCTATGGTTTCTGTATTCCCCTCGGAATTGCCAAAGCGGTCAGGGATGGCAGCGGTTTTGATGTATTCAGCAGTACGGTGATTCTGGTCGGTTACGCAATTCCCGGTTTTGTGCTCGGCATTACCCTGATCGTACTGTTTGGTGGAGGCAGTTTCTGGTCGATATTTCCATTGCGGGGGTTGGTCTCCGACAACTGGTCTGAGCTGAGTTTTGTTGCCAAGATTCTAGATTATCTCTGGCACATGGTGCTGCCAATTTTTTCCAGCGCTGTGGGCAGCCTGGCGGTGATGACCATGCTGACCAAGAACTCTTTTCTCGAAGAAGTCGGCAAACAATATGTGCTGACCGCTCGGGCCAAGGGACTCGATGAGCGGACGGTCATGTTCAAGCACGTATTTCGAAATGCAATCATCCCCATAATTACCGGATTTCCAGGCTATTTTATCGCTGCTTTCTTTACCGGCAGTCTGTTGATTGAAACAATTTTTTCCCTTGAGGGCATGGGGTTGTTGGCCTATCAGTCGGTGCTGAACCGGGATTATCCGGTGGTGCTTGGCACCCTCTATTTCTTCACGATCATAGGGCTGGTCGGCAGATTGCTTTCCGACCTCAGTTATGTAGTGGTGGACCCCCGCATCAGCTTCAGTCGTGTTGAATTCTAAATCCCTCATCGGCGCAGAAGGCGAGTTGGCCTTATCCCCGGCCCGCAGAAAGTGGCAGCGCTTTAGAAGAAACCGGAGAGGTTTTTATAGTCTTTTTCTCTTTTTGGTGTTTTTCATCTTAAGCCTTGGGGCTGAATTTATCAGCAACGACAAACCTTTTCTGGTGGTCTATCAGGGAAGCTACTATTTTCCGATCATCAAAACTTATCCTGAAACAACATTTGGCGGGATTTTTGAGACCGAAACGGATTATAAGGACCCCTTTTTCTTAGAGTTGATGCGAGAAGGACAGAACCGGGCTTTTTTCCCACCCAACCGCCACTATTTCGACACCATCAACTATGCCCTGGATGTGCCGGTTCCCTCACCGCCCACAAGAGAGAACCTGCTTGGCACCGATGACCGGGGAAGGGACGTCTTTGCCCGGTTGCTCTATGGTTTTCGCCTCTCTATCCTGTTCGGATTGGCATTAACCACCGTCGGCACTCTGATCGGTATAGTCTGCGGAGCGATACAAGGCTATTTCGGCGGCCGGACTGATCTCTTTTTTCAACGATTCATTGAAATCTGGGGAGCGATGCCGGAGCTCTATCTACTGATAATTTTCGCCTCAATTTTCAAGCCCAGCGCGCTGCTTCTGCTTATGCTGCTCTCTTTGTTCAGTTGGATGGGATTGTCCGACTATGTCAGGGCTGAGTTTCTTCGGGGGAGAAACATGGACTATGTGAGAGCGGCTCAGGCGCTTGGGGTCAGCAACAGGGTGATCATGTATCGCCATCTTCTGCCCAACGGCATGACCCCGGTGATCACCTTTATGCCATTCAGAATGTCAGCCTCAATTCTGGCGCTCACCAGTCTGGACTTTCTCGGACTTGGCGTGCCCCCATCGACACCAAGTCTCGGTGAGCTTCTGGCACAAGGGAAAGCCAACATTGATGCCTGGTGGCTCTCACTGTCCACTTTTGGAGTGCTGGTGGGCAGTCTGATCCTTCTCATTTTTATAGGTGAAGCCCTGAGGGAGGCCTTTGACCCGCGTAAACATTAACTAATACACCATTATTCAAGAATACGGGGAAGTTGGCTGTGAAAGCCTGGAAGTGGCCATGACAAAGATTGACTTTAACCTAATATATCTTATTATTCTCAGGCTGATTAAACCTATCGACCGGTGGGTCAATATCCAGGTCTGCAGCGGCTGAGCCGGCGGTTCGGCTCAAGGGGCATAGATGAGAAAAGGGCTGGTTCCAGGCAGAGGTTTTAACCTTGCCCGATTGGGTAATAGGGAGATCTCCGTGCTGTCCAATCTGCAAAGAATCACTCTGTTCATGCTTAAGTCCGAGAGAGGATGCTATGTGAGGTCCTTGCGGTTAGCTGAGTTGCTCAAGCAAAGCAAATTATTGGGCACCGGTTCATTTCTGTTTATATTAACCTTGGTGATCTTGATTGGCCTTTCTCATGTAACGTATGCTGCCGAGACTGGGGGTGGCGGTCTGGGGGCTGGAATAGACCCCAGTGTGGAGAACCCATATCCGGACCTGCTGCTGGAAACAGAGGATGGGCTGGCAGGGCCGGACCTGCTCGATGATGACCCTTATCTGAGCGAGCCCGAGGAAGTGCTCGGGGACCCTATTTTCGAGGACGATTTCGTCTTTAACGTGCCTCCACCCAATATATTTGATCCTCTGGAACCTGTGAACAGGGCCATATTCGTTTTTAATGACAAGGTCTATTTCTGGGTTCTTAAACCGACTAAAAACGTCTATTCATTTGTTCTGCCGCAAGATATCAGGCGAAGTATCGGCAATGCGTTTGCAAATCTCGCTGCGCCGATCAGGTTTCTAAACAATGTGCTGCAAGGGGAATTCGAGGATGCCGGTGCGGTCTTGAGCCGCTTTGCGATCAACAGCACGCTCGGAGTCTTCGGTTTTGGGGATCCCGCTTATGTGGATTTTGATATCGAACCGCGGCTCGCCGATTTCGGTCAGACGCTCGGCAAGTGGAGTATAGGTGAGGGATTCTATATCTGTCTGCCGTTTCTGGGGCCTTCCAATGTCAGAGATTCTGTGGGTTTTCTGGGTGACGTCTATATGCATCCGGTCCCCTATTTCAGTGAGAGCCTTACTTTCGACATGGCCTATCTTGGTGTGAGCAGGATCAATCTGATCTCGATCAGCCCCGATGTTTATGAAGAACTAAAAAGGATATCGCTGGATCCCTATGTGGCTGCGCGTCAGGCCTATTATGACTATCGTCGCTCGGAGATAAATCCCTGAGCGGTTGAGAGAAGAAATTATTAAAAATTTGAGGACCATGAAACGACTCATCGTTACAGCACTCGTATTGCTGCACACACTGGTTGCCGGATCTCTTTTGATTGCTGACGACCATAGTCCGACGGCTCAACTCCAGCCTGTAATCGACAAAATCATCAGGATTCTTGATGATGAAACACTCAAAGGCGATGGACATAAGGAGCAGAGAAGAAGCCAGATCATGGATACCATCGCTAGCGGCTTTGACTTCAAAGAAATGTCGCGGCGGGTGCTGGGCCCAACCTGGAACGAAATTTCTGAAACGGAAAGGGATTATTTCGTCACCCAGTTCACTAAACTACTGGAGAATGTCTACGTCGGCAAATTGGAATCATATGGCGGCCGCACGGTTGAATTCGTGGCCGAGAGAATAAAAGGCAAGCGGGCTCAAGTGACCACCCTGACCCCTTATGAAGGATCAAAGATTCCTATTCACTATATCATGCAGCGGGAACTGGACAAATGGATGGTATACGACATCAACATCGAGGGAGTCAGCCTGGTGCGTAACTACAAGGAACAATTCAGGGCGATTATTCAAACTCGGCAATATGAAGGGTTGATAAAAACCATCGAAGATAAGAACAAGAATTTCGCCGAGTAACGCAGGGAAGGCTGAGACAGCAGGTGCTTGCTCCAAAGTAAATAGTGAGGAGATGCAGGGAGGGGCTACCCCGTTCCTGAAGGTTTTGCCCGACTCAGCGAGGGGCACCCGCTCACTGCGCCTCTTCTGCTCGATTTGTCCTATTTGGGACGTCACTGCGACTGGGTCAAATATCCGCCAGGTTGGCAGAGATTCTACGATTTTCAGAGGTGCTCCTGCTTTCTATTCGGCGCCAGTTGTTCGTCGTGGGCACCAGAGCCTCGTGCCGGATCGGCCAAACATTTTTTTTTCTAGCATTTCTTGATAATATTTATTATTGTTGATCGTTTAGCCGCTTGTCGTTGGAAGGTTTCCGGAGTGAGGGGGCCGGACGGAATGAAGATATTACTTGCAGATCTTGATCAGTCGGAAAAGACTTATACTCTCTCCGACAACGACTGGTTTCCGGTGGATGAATTCACTGTAGCTGATGGCCCCAGCGGGCAGGCGACAGCGATGCTCACCGGCAGCAATGAAGCAATGATCAAGGGAAGGTTGAGATGTAAGATTCTCTCTTCCTGCGATCGCTGTTGCGCGGCTGTTAAACTCAAACTTGCTGCAGATTTTGCTTATATTTGCATGATCGGCAGCGAGGAATACGAACAAGGGCACCAGGAAACTGAGTGTCGGGTAGAAGATTACAACAGACTGTATCTGAAGGAACCGGTTATCGATCTGGGTGAGATGTTTCGCGAGCAGGCGTACCTGAGCATTCCATCACAAATTCTCTGTGATAAGTCGTGTCAGGGGCTTTGTCAGGCTTGCGGAACGGATTTGAATCAGAACAGGTGCGATTGCGACCAAAGCAAACTAGACTCACCGTTCGCGGTTCTGCGCCAATTGAAAAATCATTAAACCGGTTTTTATAACGGAGGAAATTATGGCATTACCAAAAAGAAGACATTCCCGCTCGCGGACTCGCAAGAGACGTTCGCATCACGCATTGACCACACCTGCACTGTCAATCTGCCAGGATTGTGGTGAACCCAAAGAGCCGCATAAACTTTGTGGCAGCTGCGGTAAATACAACAAATCATCCGTATACGTCATCGATTCCGAAGTATAGGGGCTGACCATGCAGATCGCCCTCGATGCCATGGGTGGCGACCTTGGCCCTCAGGAACTGATTAAAGGCGCGCTACTGGCTTTAGAGCAGGATGACCTGAGGATCACCTTAGTCGGGGATGACGCGGTATTGCAGGAACTCCTGCAATCCTCGTCAGCCAGTCAAACGCTGCTCGACCGATTGGACATCATGCATGCCCAATCGGTGATCGATATGAACGAGAATCCAGTGGATGCCATCCGCAAGAAGAAGGATTCTTCGATCATGGTCGCCTTTGATCTGGTCAAATCCGGTCAGGCGAGTGCCGCGGTAAGTGCTGGAAATTCTGGGGCAACGCTGGCCGCCGGTGTTAGAAAGCTGGGCCGTTTGAAGAATGTAGCCCGTCCCGGTCTGGCCTCAGCTTTTCCCACCCTCAAGGGACCTGTGATGATTATGGACATCGGTGCGAACGTCGAGTGCCGCCCCTTACATCTTTACCAGTTCGGGGTGATGGCATCAGCGTTTTCAAGTCTCTATAGTGTTAAAAATCCCAGAGTCGGCCTGCTGACCATCGGAGAAGAGTCGGGCAAGGGCAATACCCTTATAAAAGAAGCCTACAATCTGCTTGAACGAAGCCGTCTCAACTTCATCGGCAACGTGGAAGGCAGAGATGTATTTCAGGGTGATGTCGATGTGGTCGTCTGTGACGGGTTTGTTGGCAACATCGTCTTGAAAATCAGCGAGGGGCTGGCGGAAGCG
>CAJQNS010000120.1 GCA_905479735.1 uncultured Desulfofustis sp. | reverse complement strand
TTGAGGAAACATTATAAAAAATTTAAGAGCATAATATGACCTCCACACCATTATTTGACCCATATACTATCGGTGATTTGAATCTGAAAAACCGGATTGCCATGGCCCCAATGACTCGCGGAAGAGCCGGAGACACCCGGGTGCCGAACGAGCTGATGGCTGAACATTACTTTCAACGGGCCTCGGCCGGTCTCCTCATTACCGAGGCCACTGTCATATCCACACAAGGCATCGGCTGGATCGGCTCTCCCGGCATCTACACCTCCGAGATGGCTGACGGCTGGCGCCTCGTCACTGACCGGGTAAAACCAACTGGCAGCCATCTCTTTCTTCAGATGTGGCACTGCGGCAGGGCTTCACATAGCGATTTTCACAACGGTGAACTGCCGGTATCTGCTTCTGCGGTAAAACTGCAGGGGGATCAAATTCATACGCCGCTTGGCAAAAAAGATTACGAGACCCCACGCGCATTGACCGTTGAAGAAATTGCAGAGACCGTAGCTGACTACCGCAGAGCAGCTGAATTCGCTCGCGACGGAGGGTTTTCAGGGATCGAGGTTCACAGTGCCAACGGTTATCTTGTCAACCAGTTCCTCGATTCACGGACCAATAAACGGGACGATCATTATGGCGGAAGTCTCGAAAACAAAACTAGATTTCTACTCGAAGTACTCGCTGCTGTCACAGAAATATGGCCTTCAAAACGGGTCGGCGTCAGGCTTTCCCCCAACGGTGTTTTCAACGACATGGGCAGTGAGGACTTTCGTGAAACTTACCTTTACGTCATCAAGCAATTAAACCAATGCGACCTGGCCTACGTTCATATCATGGACGGGCTTGGCTTCGGCTTCCATGGTAAAGGTGAGCCGATGACCCTACCCGAATTCCGGGAGCACTACCAGGGAACGATCATTGGCAATTGCGGGTACAGCCTGGAAGACGCAGAAGAGCGGTTGGCAGCTGGTCAAGCCGACATCGCCGCCTTCGGGCGGCCGTTCATCACCAATCCCGACTTGGTAAAACGTTTGAAAAACGGCTGGCCGCTGACACCTTCTGAGGATATGTCCCTATGGTATACACCGGGGCCGGAGGGCTATACTGACTATACTCCCTATTCTGGCTAAAGTGCCTACCTCAACGGCCCCTGCAGCCGGGGACACAATACCCATTGTGTCCCCTATTCAAAAAGCTATTGTGCCGGTATTGTACAAACTATTTTTCCTGTGCTACACTGAACCTGATGCGTAGATGGCGCTGACTTATCGGGGACACAATGGGTATTGTGTCCCCATGATTACAAAGCACGAGGTCACGGGAAAATGCTCAGTAAGATTATCTTCCAAAAACTGATGGTGCTCTGCCCCAGCTTTCTTTGCCCTATGCTGCTACTGGGGTTGATTTTCACTGAAGTTGCGCTGGCCGGGGGGCCTGAGTTTACTTTAACGGTCGTCAATACCAACCAGATCATCTCCTGTGACAAACTGCGGCTCGACCCTGGCTGTTTTCGATGCAAAAAGGGTGACATCACCTACAAATACCCGGCCGATGCCATTGAAAAAGTCACCTATAAAGGTGAGACCATCTACCCTTATGACAGTCCGGTTTACCTGACCGAAGCGGACCTCTACGAAAAAGACTGCGACTACCTGATAAAGACACTCAAGAGCCCCCTGATACTTGAGAACGACCCCGACATTTTCATACTGGTCGGTACCATGTACGAAAAAGGCATCTGTACCAGGCAAAATGTTCAGCAAGCCTACACCTACTATCGACGAGCCGGGAAACCAGGAATGAAGAAATATACCGAACTCAGGCGCAGATCCGGCTAGTCTCCATTGCTGATCCCATCGGTCGCATTGCTCCAGTTGCAGCCGCCCTTATGAATCTGTTTCAAATGATCGGCACCAATCCTCTCGCATATCTATATTGCACCACTTTCTCTATTGATACTGGCTTTTTAGCGAAATGGTATTACTACCAAACAATGACTGTTAAATTTTTCTGATCTTCGAAGCGAATCAAATATGCCCGGAACATTAGCTAAGCGCCCCTTCGTTACTATTCTTCTACTTTTGATCATAGTGGTTTTCTCACCGATTTTTCTCTATGGGGAGGAGAACACTACCACTGAGCAAAATAAGTCCGCAGAGCAAACTGAGTCCGCTGAGCAGAAACTGGACTTGATAGAAGTTTATAAGTGGTCAAACTCCCTGCCCAAAGAACTGATCGATCTGCAGCTCGGGGTCAAATCTCTGTCGGACATAACCAAATTAGAAGAACAACTTCCTGAAATAAACAATAAAGTTGAGGACCTCGAGTGGGATGCGGTTACACTCAAATCAAATCCCAACCTCACATTTTACTCTATCACTGCTTTTGAAGGTAAACTCAACAAACTCACGGCCACACTAAACAAAATCAACAAAACTCTGCAAAAAAACATTAGCGAACTTGAAGCCTGGCATACACAATGGCTCAACCTGGAGGAACAGCTTCAGGAAGTAAGCTCCGTTCTTGATAACGAGTACGATTCCAGCGATACCTTCCCGGACTTTTATCGTTTGCCGGACATTATCAGTATTGGAAAGGATCTGATCAATACCAATCTGCGATCCAACCTTTTGGCCGGGCATGATATCGGAAAACTGCAGACCAGAATTTACAGCCTGAGCGTCATCGGATCTGAGCTTATCGATGAAATGAATGCGTCAGGAGCCGAGCAGACTTCACCCTCCATGCTTTCTGCTGACTTTTACAAATTGATCGACACATCGCATATTAAAGAGGGCTGGGAAAACCTTCTTCTTTTCAGTAAGTACCAGGTTCAGTATCTCGTTCAGAACCTAAAGTTCGTTGCGGCCTGCCTAGTTTTAATCCTGATCCTCTCCTCTTTGATAAGATTCTCACAGAATCTGGTAAAATCTTCTTCAGGATGGACCTTTTTTGCCGAACGTCCTCTGATCAGCTCCATATTCGTCTTCTGCGTCGCCTTAATTTCCTTTATCGCACTTAGTAATTACAATAATTTGCCTCCGGACTGGAACACCCTGTTATATCTGCCGCTTCTATTTAGCGTGTCAGTCCTCGCCAAAACTATCTGCAAGACCAGATGGCAAACAAGGCTTTCAAGACACTTAATTTTCTACATCGGCCTGACCATTCTGCTGACCCTCATCAATCTTCCGAGGATACTGTTCTCTCTCTTCGTTTTCTACCTCTCTATTGGCCTAATCGTTTATTATCTCATCTGGATTGTGCGTCGCCCGTCTGATTCAGGTGGTCGCACTAAAATCTGGCCGGCGCTGATCCTGGGAATTTTCCCTTTGCTCATCATTGTTGCTGGTATCAGCGGTTACGATCAACTCGCCGTGGTCTTATTCGGCAGAATCCTGTCTCTGATTGCCGCCACCATTACCATACGCCTACTGCTGCTTTTTATTTCCGGACTATTGGAACTAATATTGAACAACACACCCTGGCGGTTCATAAAAAATAATGCCGCCACCATGGTCCAGCAAATACATCCTGTGCTGGCGCTTCTCCATTTTGTTCTCTGGATAGCCTTCGCTTTAGTCATAGCATGGGTCTACCCGACGCTGTTCGATGCATTTGAGGCGATTTTGTCGCTTAAGTTCACTTTCGGATCACTCACCATAACGCCCGGTTCAGTGATAACCATCGTCCTTATCATTTACATTGCACTGCTTGTTTCCCGCGCCTTGAGAGCCTTCCTGCTCCAGGAGAGCCTTCCCCGCCACAAGGTTGAGAAAGGCGTTCAGCTCTCCATCGCCAGACTGGTGCACTATGCCATAATGACCTTAGGTTTCATTGTGCTTCTGCGGGTTCTCGGGTTTGGCTTGAATCAGATTACCATATTAGGCGGCGCCCTTGGTGTCGGTATCGGTTTTGGGTTGCAGGCAATTGTCAATAATTTCGTCAGTGGACTGATTCTACTTTTTGAAAGGCCCATCAAGGTGGGAGACATGATCGATGTCGGCACCCAGGTGGGGGAAGTAAAAGAACTTGGCCTCAGGGCAACAACGGTGCAGACCTTTGATAATGCAGAAGTGGTAATTCCAAATTCCCAATTGATTTCAAGCAGTGTGACCAACTGGACGCTGGCCGAGAAGAAAGTGAGGGTTCGGGTTCCGGTGGGGGTCGCTTATGGCTCCGATATTTCCCAGGTGTTCAAAATTCTATTGGACTGTGCAGAAGAAAATCCCATTGTCTTGAGCACTCCCAAACCGGCGGCACTGTTTCTTGCCTTCGGGGCAAGCTCCCTGGATTTCGAATTGCGGGTGTGGATCGCTGATTTCAGCGACAAACTTGTCGTTTTGAGTGAGTTGAATGAAGACATCGATTCGGAATTTAGACTGGCCGGCATAGAGATACCTTTCCCACAGACGGATCTGCATCTGCGCTCCATCGAACGGGATGCCGCTGAGTCGTTACATGGGGCTCGGGTCAGCTCCGATGAGGGTCGGCCCCAAGAATCTGAATAACGGCTGACCGGTTTCCAGCACTCAGGGCATCGCTTTTTATTTTAACGCAAATTGCGAGACGGTATTGACGAACATTGTCGGCAGTCCGGTATCAAAGTGCTCGCCATCGACTTCACAGCCATAACAGTTCTCCATACCAATCAATTGTTCCAGAGCCGCGGTCAATTCCAACTCGGCCCCATCGCCCTCTCGTCCTCTCTCATTGTCGCTAAGAATTGAAAATAGAAGTGGGGTCAGCACATAGATACCGTTTACACAGAAAAACTCTTCTACGTTGTTCCTCTCAACCGTCAGAAATTCAGCAGCATAATCTGCTGTAGGCTTCTCCTTGATGGCTGACAGAGCCAGCACACCCTCTTCTTCCCAGCTGCCGCTGACAGTTCCGTAATGCTCCAGGTGATTGAGCTTCTCTTTATAGATGCCGACGACACTGTTTTTCGCTCCCAGTTCATTGAAACAATCCACTACCTGTCTGGCGCACGAACTACTCTGAAAAGATTTGTACAGGTGATCGCCCAGCAACAGCATAAATGTATCCGAGCCGACCCAGTTTTGCGCACACAATACCGCATGACCGAAACCTTCCTGCTTAACCTGGGGGATCAGGGTCACGTGCTTGCCAATCTCGGCCAGCCGGCGAGCCTCCTGTTTCAGATGGGTGGGCAATTTATTGAGCAGCGTGGACTGCAAAGGCTCGAAAAAGGAGTTGAACAGCTCTTCGTCGGCCGGATTGATCACCAGTCCAATCTCTTCTATGCCGCCACTCAAAGCTTCCTCGATAATGAGTTGAAGAATCGGTTTGGAGACCCCTTCCTCTGTTACAATCGGTAGAAAACACTTTTTCACCGCTTTGGTGGCCGGGAACATTCTGGTGCCGTTTCCAGCGACCGGGATAATAGCCTTTTTAACCGCCGTCGCTTTTCTGAGATCAAGATTAAAACATTCAACACCATACTCCTCTCTCAGATAGACCGAAAGCTGACTGCGCTCAAGCTCCCCCCTGGCGACAAATTGCACACTGCCATCTCCCTGCGAACCTACCCCCTTGCCACCGTAAACCCATCTCTTCAGTGCTCCGTCCTCAAGTACCCGGTGCAGTTGAGGACTCCGCAGTTCATCGGACAAGCTCATCAAATGATCGTCGAACAATTCCTGAGCCTGACTCATCAGAGTGCCCAACTTTTCAGCATTCCCTGCCTCGATTGCCTGGATCGCCTTATCGGTAATTTCGGAGCTGATCCCGCCCAGGTACTCCTGAGCTCGCTGATCCCCGCCGTTCTGGGGAAAGGGAAAGGCACGGTTCAGATCGGCAAGTATTTTCACTGTATCCTTGGAGCGCTTCAAATCCCCTATCAACAGATAAAAATCACCACCGGGAACGATTGGATAGGAGGTCATCAACTCGCCGTCAAAGATCATTTGCACGGGAACCTGGCCATAGGCACAGCCCTGATCCATCCTACCGCAACGTGAGGAAGTCATGATCTCACCCTGATAGGCTGCCTCGATCTCTGCCCGTTTAGTGAGGTTCAGGTCGTAGATCTCATTGAATGAGCGGGCAACCAATACGCAGAAGGCGGCAGAAGAACTGAGTCCCTTTTTGACCGGCAGGGTTGTTTTGAAATTATCAATTGCCACGCCGCCTACTCCATAAAACTCCATCATGTAATAGGCGACGCCGGCTGCATAACAGAAGATGGAATCAGACTCCGCCACCTCTTTGAGCCGATCCTTATTCATCTCGATGTCGAGATATTCCGGATCACTTCCCTCGGTTATGCAGGACCTGATTATCAGCCGTGATGCATGTGGTTTGCTGCGCGCGTATATCCCTTGGTTGGTGCCGCAGATAACGACATTGCCGGGGACGATTTTAGAGTTAATACGCCGATAGACCCCGGCCCAGTCTGAATGTTCTCCAAACAGACAAATCCTGCCTGGTACGAACAATTCTATTTCCTTCGAGTAGAATTCCATGCCATTCTTTTGCAATAAAAATGTTTGTTTTTCATGAAGAGAGTGATTTTCTTAGAGCAAAACCATCAGTGTACCAGCCATCGACAGGATGATATTGGCAAAGGCGTAGGTACCGGTATAGCCCAGCGCAGGGGCGGAAGACTTGGCCTCGCGGGTGACGATACTCAAAGCCGCTCCGCTAGTCAAGGCCCCTGCCAGAGCACCAAACAGCAATACCGGAGAAAGTTTGAGCACTTTACTGCCGAAAACGTAGCTGGTCAGCAGGCCTGAAATCAAATTTTTTAAGATCGAATTGTTGACAAAGAATTCATCAGCCAGGGATCGACGATAGATCTTGCAATTGTCGTTTATAGAGATGTACCTTGGTACAAACGATTTCAACCTATCTGCAGCAATTGAATAAAGAATCGTCCCCTGCTGTCGATCATCGATGTGCTGCAGTATTCTAAATTCAGGAGAAACTAATGCGACAAAAGATTCAAACTGACCAGGCGCCTGCCGCCATCGGTCCATACAGCCAGGCAATCAGACATGGCAACATGATCTTTACTTCGGGACAGATTCCGCTTGATCCTCAGACCGGTGATATAGTAGGTGAAGACATTACCACCCAGACCAGGCAAGTGCTCGATAACCTCTCAGCAGTTCTTGAGGCCAGCGGGGTCAGTCTTGGCGAGGTGGTAAAAACCACCTGCTTTCTTCACGACATGAATGACTTCGCGGCTTTCAACGAAGTTTACCAGCACTATTTCGACACCGACGCACCCGCCCGCTCATGTGTTGCCGTTGAGCGGCTGCCCAAAGATGTGCTGGTGGAAATCGAAGCCCTGGCGATCCTTGAATCCGCGCAGTAAGTGACGGTTGCCGTCTTCAAGGCCTCAGCCTTCGACGATTTTTTTGTCGTGGAACGAGTTGCTAAAATCGCTTGGATTCTGCCGGACTGAGGGTCGCCCAGTCAACTGCCGTTTGATCGGTTCTGGTCAGTGGGACAACTGCGTAATGATCGTACAGCACCGTCTTGATCCTCTCGTCGCTGATCGAGACCCTGGCATATCCAGGCAGCCGTGTCCCCTTATCATCAACCGCCCAAGGCACACGCAACACGGCACATAATTTCTCTATGGTTATCGTCCTTCCCGCTTCACCGGTTTTGTGCCAGCCTCTGATTCTGCCGTCGCAACCGGAGAGGCGCAAACCGACCCCGGCCAGGGCTCCGATCACCCCGTCACCGGTGCCACCATGTTCTGATAGGTGTATGCCCGCCTGCTCAGCCGTCTGGTAAGCGGCTTGCTTGGTCATGACACTGCGTTTTGCCCGCAATCCAAAGTCAATCAGAAGTTGTGAGCCAAGAACATTGTGCTCGTCTATCACACATAACCCCGGATCGGATCCTTCGGCTGATCGCAGACTTAGAAAATCCTGACAGAAGGCGATCAGATCCGAATAATTGTTTGGATCATTACAAACCGTGAAACACATGGCGCTGTTGTGGGAAGTATAGGGCACCAGGTCGTGTATAAACAGCTGATGCCGGCTGATATCTGAAGCCTCGGTGACCAGTCGATGGAGGATCAGTTCCTGGGCCAGATCGTCGGCCAGTTGACCTGAACCGGGACTGTGCTCGTTGTCGGTATCGTCAATACTTATAATAGTTTTCATAAGGTCTTCTTTTGATGTATCTGAATCTTAAACCTCTGCTACCCGAAGAAAGGTCTCTATGAGGAGATTTCAAAAAGTGCCACACTGTAGACATTTTCCTGCCCGACCGCCATCGAACACACTATGGCGACAAATATCGACTTAAAATAACAGCTGGGCCGCAGTGTTTTTTCTTGGCCTTCAAGTTTTATCCGCTGCTTGCTATCGAATGATTTGAACCTATGTTGTAGGTGGTGTTTTCACCCCCCAACACAATCTCACCGGAGGATCATATGGCAGGTAAAATATTTTATCGAGAGCGGGTAAAATCAAAAGAAGGACAAATGACCCCGCGTTTCAGAGTCGTTGCAGCAAGTGACATCGATTTGAAGATCTATGCGGATCATTTTCGCAGAAAAGAACTCGAGCAATTAGCCAAAGAAACCAAAGCGAAACTGGTCGAACTGAAAAGAGACAAAAAGAGTAAGAGTAGAAAGTAGAAATTCGAACTACCTAGAAGAGAGGGAACCATGGCATTGGTGCGGGAGAAGGATGGCAAACGGCTGCATGTGAAAAGTGCCCTGATGGGTGAAAGTCTGGTCAGCAAGGAGTTCATCGAAAGCCTTGATATCGCCCCTCAGGAGCGACTTTACCCTGACGTCAAAATCATGAAAATAGGCGGTCAGTCAATCTGTGACCGCGGTGTTAAAGCTCTGCCAAGCATTTTAAAGGAAATCGTCGCCAACCGCGCGGAGCACAAGATGCTCATCACCACCGGCGGTGGAACAAGGAGCCGGCATATTTACACCATCGGTCTGGAGATGGGTATGCCCACAGGGGTTATCGCCAAATTCGGCAGCATGGTCTCTGAGCAGAACGCCCTGATGATCGCCACCCTTCTCTCACCATGGGGTGGAGTAAAAATCGCCCACAGTGATATCGTCAAACTGCCCACCTACTTCTCTGAAAGTATCATCCCGGTTATGCACGGCATGCCCCCCTACGACTATTTCGCCATCAAACCGAAAGTCGGTAGAATACCGATACACCGGACCGATGTGGGGCTGGTGATCCTTGCCGACCTGATTGGCTCGAAAACGGTACTTTTTATTAAAGATGAAAACGGGCTCTACTCCAATGATCCGAAAAAAGATCCCGACGCTGAATTCATTGCCGAAATAGGTGCCGCCGATCTGCTGGCCAGGGATCAGGACGACCTGGTTGTGGAGCGTCCCTGTCTGGAGATTATCCAGAACAGTGAGGTGATCGAAAATGTGCAGATCATAAATGGTATGACTCCGGGCAATATCACCAAGGCACTCAGCGGCGAGCACGTCGGCACCATAATCTATAAACAGTAACAGCCCTCTACTATATTTCTCGGTCGAAACCGTTGCTCAGACCGAGAAATGGTCTCGGCTGATCAGTCGATCGATCAGGATGCCGACCAGAAAACCGGCCGCCAGATTCGCTGCCAGGGTGATACCGACAATCAGCAGGATGACGAAAAATTCCTTGCGGTTGTGCATATCTATGACCGTCAGCCCCAGTTGTGCCCCTGCGAAAACCAGCAGAACGCCAAGTACCGAGAGCGGCAGCAGGTGGACGAGGATCAGCGTATGCTCCCCGAACATAACGGCAATCAACAAAAATATTATGCCAATGATCAGGTTCGAGCCTCCGGTCCTGGCACCGAATCGGTAGCGTGATGCCAGTCCCCCGGCTCCATGACAGAGAGGTATCCCCGCCAGGAAAAAGCTGGTGGCATTGGCCAGGGCCATACTCACGCATAACCCTCGCTGGGTGACACGGGAGCTTTTCTTGCCGAAATACTGACTTGAGAGATCGGCATTGGCAATCACCGCGTTGGCGATAGTCATCGGGATCTGCGGCAGAATTAGGATCACCAGGGCAAAGCTGAAATCAGTTGCGGTCGGCAAACCATACGGCAGCAGCGCCGGCAGGTTTAGCCCCAGCGTCAGATCTTCCCATCCCTGACGGCTGCCAGCCAGCAGACCAATCAACACACCCGCACCAATAACCACCACGGCGGCCGGTAAGCGTTTATTATCCAACAGCACGAGACAGAGCAGGCCGAGGCCCAGCCCTAGGAGCAACCCAATCGGCAGAAAGCCGACCCTCTGGATCTGCAGATAAGGCTCAGCAGTTCCCTGGACCAGCTGCAGTTTGGAGCTGCCGAGCATCAGGTGCACCCCCTGGGTGAGGAGCAGGATACCGGTGGCAAGCTGAATCCCGCGGATAACCGCCTTGGAGATAAATCTAGTTATCACATCAATCAGACCGGTCAGACCAAAGAGCAGCAGAATGACGGCCACCCAGAAGCATGAGGCCTGAATCTGGGCAGCTGAAATCGACATGGCTATGGCATAGCCGCTGATAACTTTCATCGGCTCCACCGGGCAGGTCACCCGGAAGTATAATCCTGTGAGGATATAAAAGAGGCCGATGGTAAAGAATATACCCGTTGGATCGAGCCGATTTATTATGATCAGCCCGGCAGCCAGAGGCAGGAGTGTACCCAAATCACCAAGCGAACCGGCAAACTCGGTGCGATTGAAGCTGAGATGAGAGAGCATATTTCTCTTTGTCTTCGATTGAAACGATTGACTAGGTCAATCCCAGCTTACCCGATTTCAAATGGAAACATAAGAAGTAACAAGATTTTTTGGTCTCTGACAAGCCGGTTAGAACGAATCAGCAGGTGCAGGCTCAACCCAGTTGTGCAGGGTGATCGCATCAGAGTAGGATGATTCGACAGGTTGATCCTCATGCCGAGGTGACAAGATGTAGTTAGGTTTGTGGCTGAAAGTATTTAAACCAGAGGTTTTCCGTATTTCTTCTTCTGATTCTTCATGCGCTTCAGCTCGACATCGCCTGGTACGACGATCTTCGATCTCAGCTTGAAGTCGAGACTTCTTTTACGGCCCCGGTATTTTACCGAATTCAAAATCAGCTTCATGGTCTCACGGCGAGCCATATGCTTATCATCGGACTTTATAATCCACCAGGGGCAGCCTTTGGTATGGGTTCGCTGCAGCATTGCCATCTTCTTGTCAGTAAACTCATCCCATAGATCCTGGGCCTGCAGGTCAACCTCCGAAAGCTTCCACTGACGCAGCGGGTCGTTGCGGCGCCGCTCGAACCGCCGGGCCTGTTCATTCTTTGAGACGGAAAAATAGAACTTCAGCAGAATTGTCTGTCCAGCGTCGAGGATGAAATTATTCTCATAGAGGGTAACTTTACGCAGAAAGCGGCGATACTGATCGGCCGTGCAGAAGGACATTACCGGCTCCACCATGGCCCTGTTGTACCAGGATCGGTCGAATAGCACGATTTCACCTGCTCGGGGAAACTGCTCGATGTAGCGCTTCATGTGCAGTTCGGTCTGCTGGATCGGATTGGGTTTGCCCAGGGCCACGACCCGGTAGTGTTTCTCATTCATGTACCGGGTCACCCTGCGAATCGTACCGCCTTTCCCCGAGGCATCCCGGCCGTCGAACAAGATGACCATCTTTTTGCCGGTCCGCTCTAGATGCTCCTGCATCTTGATCAACTCGGCCTGATACGGTTTTAATTCCTCCGATTGATAATACTTGATCAGTGAGGATTTGATGATTTTCCGCTTATGCTTTTCCTTGAGGATTTTATAGACACTCTCGTGGTAATAACTATCCACATCCGGTTCGCTCGGCTGTGAATCAAGGCTTTTCAGGACCGCTTCGATGGTTTTGCTGCTGCTCTCGTCTTTTTTTTTCATCAGGTTGATCAGAGGTTAGATTTTTTTATTTACTCCTTCTGTATCTTATCCATCACCATCAGCTCTTACTGCGTCGACAGTCTTTGTCTTCTTTTCGATACCGAATTCGGCAACCAGAAAACCGACAAAATCTTTCTTGGGTGTCAACTCGCCATGGGTCTCAAGGAACTTGCGCCTCAACTTTTGTTTTCACACCTGATCCGAAATCGCCCAGATGTTCAGCGCCGTTTCCATAACTTTGGCAGCCATCATTGTCTCCATATACCTAAGTTTCTGATCTGAAAAAACAGGGCGCAACCCCTCTCTACTCACCACGCATTAGAAAACTATTACGAAACTGTGAGTCCTTAGAACTCGGATTACTTGACTAATAACGGCAAGTGAAAAGTCCTGCGGCGGATCAGTTGGACCTGCCGCAGGACATAATAATCTTTTGGGGGTGCTTGTTTTCAGAGCTACTTCATCATTTCACTGACGGCTTTGCCATACTGCTGGCAAGCTTTGGCTCCCTCATCAGTCTTGATCATTTCCTCGGTCAGGTTTAATGGTCCCAGTGTGGTCATGTCCATCTTGTAGACATGCTGCATGGTTTCGTAAATCATTGGAGCTGATTCACCACTATGGGTATGTGATCCAAAGGCGCCGCCGATCTTGCCAATAAGATTGGCCCGCTCAGCCAGGAACAGGAATTGCTTCATGTTATTGGTCATATCTTTATGGTAGGTGGGGCAGCCGAACACATAGCCGTCATAGCCGATGATCTCGGCATCGCTGTTGACCTTCGATATGGAGACTAGATCAACATCACAGCCCCCCATTCTCATCCCCTCGGCAATGAACTGTGCCATTTTTTCCGTGGTTCCGGTCCTGCTGAAATACGCGATCAATACCCTTTTCATAGCTTCTCCTTACGTTGATAGTTGAGACTGCAGGCATCGGGACCACGCCTGCATCGAGCCGCACTCCACTTGTTCAAACACATTCCTGTCAAAGAGATCCTTTCTCCTGATCATTTTTTACACATGGATATGGGGTAACGCAAGATAAATAGAGGTTAAAGCTGAGAATAATTCCTATTGCGGCGGACCACTCAGGTTAGTTCAGGAAAGGTCGGGCCGGGGCGTGTGACCCCGGCCCAAATGAAATCAATCAATATCGAAGGCTATATTCTCTTTAATTGAGTAAACTACATCTTTCTTCTTGCCGCTGACGAAATAGGTCAGGACTGCCTCGATTTCCACGTTTTCAACATCGGTGTCGAAGTTCATCATGAACTGTTCTTTCTTGATTTCCATCGGCTGCAGGGTAAGATCAACGATCTCTTTGATCTGCCAGGCACCGTAGCGCATTCTGCCTTCCATATCACGGCCGATTTCGAAGTACTTCTTCTGATCAGAAAACATCACCTGCTTCTCCGGATCCGTTTCGTTCATATTTCGCGCGGTCACATCCAGGACCACTTGACCGGACCAGAGTCAGCCGTCGGGAATTCGATGACCGGCCTTGTTCTCAATGAAGATCGTGACCACGGCACTGGGCACCCATTTACCCGGTTCCTTGACATCCTTGATCTGGCCGGGGAGGTGCTTGTAGGGGTTGATCTGGACATTGAAGCCGATTCCCTTCTTAACCATGTCGAGGTCACGGCCGCCGTGGAAGATATGACCGCCGTCCATGTGGCAGTCCTGGCAGGTATTGCTGCCGCCCTTGGCCACATAAGCATTCTGATAGCTGCCCGAAAGGGTGTTGCACTGAATAGTCTCTCCGTCGGCTGCGGTGTAGATCCCATGACACTGCATGCAGAAGGCGGACCGGGTCATATCGATGCTCTCGAGGGTCTCATGGGCATCACCGGCATCTTCACCATGGGGGCCATAAATCATGCCTTCCTCCCTTGGTCCATTCCAGTGCGGTGCTACAGCCAGCGCTTTTAAATTGTGGCAGGAGAGGCAGCCGACTCTGAGTTTGGCCAGTTCCTTTTTGGCCGCATCACCGGCCGGTTTGCCCTTTTCTTTGGCGGCGGTGACGATCATTTCGGCGATCTCGACCGCCAGCTTTTCTGATGCGTAATTGATCACAGGGGCGTGACAGTCAAGACATTTCAGCATCTGCCCCTTGGTCACCTCCGTTTCCCATTCCTTTTTTAAACCGTTTTCGATAAAGCTGGTGATGCTGCCCAGTGAAGAAACAACTGACTGGGCATGCCATGAATCGGACCACTGGTTATGAATCTCTTCGTGGCAATCGATGCAGCTAGACTCATCGAACATCGAAACGAGCTCATCAATCGTGTTTGCCTCTTTATCCATCGCCTGCAGACTCACTGGTCCCCACATCAGTGCTGCGCCGACGAACAAGAGTATCAGTAATCTAATTTTCCGCATATCCCCTCCTGATTCGTTTTGGTTAACATTTCAGTTACGGGTTCTTCTACTCACCTCCTTTGGTTATATTTTTTGTTGTTTTATACCAATTCCTTATGTGCTGCATTGTGGTAGATGACCCTACTATTATTACCGATGGGTGCAGATATGTACAGAGAAAGATTGTCAGGCGGGAAGACTGGAGAAGCGTGCAGGAAGATAAGCGCAGATCAACCGCTTAGCAGATCTAAAGGGTTGTGGCACTGAAGGTATCGCAGGCCTGGATGTTGCCCGACTGCAGCCCCCTCCTGAACCAGCGGACCCGCTGCTCCGATGACCCGTGGGTGAAAGAATCCGGTGTCACGTAGCCGCGCGACTGCTGCTGCAGTCGGTCATCGCCTATCATGCTGGCGGCGTTCAGGGCTTCCTCGACATCGCCGCGTTCCAATATATGTCGGGTACGATCCGCATGGTTGGCCCACAGACCGGAAAAGCAGTCGGCCTGAAGTTCGAGCCGCACCGAAAGTTTATTGTAGTCGGCCTCGGAAAGACGCTGGCGCATGGAGTGCACCTTGTCGCTGAGGCCAAGCAGATTCTGGACATGATGGCCGATCTCATGGGCGACCACATAGGCCTGGGCAAAGTCACCCGGGGCACCCATCTTGGTTCTCAAATCCTGGTAAAAACTCAGATCTATATAGACCTTACGGTCGGCGGGACAGTAAAAAGGCCCCATGGCAGCCTGGGCAAACCCGCAGGCCGACTTCACTGCACCGGTAAACAGCACCAGGGTCGGTTCTTCATAGCTGCCGCCGGCCTGGTTGAATAACGCCCCCCAGGTATCCTCCGTATCGGCCAGCACCACAGAGACAAAGTCGGCAAGTTCGTTCTCTGCCTCCGTCGGCACGTACTGGGACTCCTGGACTGCAGGACCGGTCATGTTCCCACCTAACTGCAGAATAAGCGAAGGATCGATACCAAAGAATAGACCGACCAGCACCAGTACCAGAAGGCCAATCCCTCCGCCCTTGGCCTTTCCCGAGAGCCTTGCTCCTCTTCTGTCTTCGACATTTCCGCTTCGGCGGCCATCTTTCCAGCGCATCTCATCTCTCCCCGAACAGTTTAAAGTGATGCTCGCATCATCATGCAACCATCATCGTGTTACTCCTTTTATAGGTAATGACAATAGTGGTCAGCAACGGCCATGTCAAATTTTACAGATTAAACATAACGGTGGCTGCACGCCGCCTCCGACCGTTGCACCAGGGGGTAAAACGTGGTACTTGTAGCCAATCCGACACCGTGTGAACCCCTTCACGTCCTTTAGAGGCAAAATCATCATGGCTTATTGTCCTAAGCGGTTGCTTTCGATCGTCATTGTAATGCTGACTATTATGCTCAATCTGGCCCCAGCACTAGCCCGCGACTGGCCTCAGATAATCGCTGCCGCCAGAGGCCAGACCGTCTATTTTAACGGCTGGGGTGGTTCTGAGGTGATCAACCGCTACATCTCCTGGGCCGCAGGGCAGGTGAACCAGCGCTACGGTATCACCGTCAAACATGTGAAAGTAGCCGATATCGGTGACGTGGTCAGCAGGATACTGGCCGAAAAGAGCGGCGGCAGAACCAGCGGCGGCAGTGTCGACTTGATGTGGATAAATGGTGAGAACTTCCACGCCATGAAAGACAACGGTTTGCTGCTCCCACCCTATACCCAGATGTTTCCCAACTACCGCTTGGTCGATACCGAAAACAAAGTTTCCACCCTGTTCGACTTCACCGTACCGGTGGACAATCAGGAATCCCCGTGGGGTATGGCCCAATTGGTATTTCTCTACGACTCAGAGGTAGTAAACGACCCGCCTTCAACCATGGCAGAATTGCTCGAGTTCTGCAAAGACCACAAAGGGCGTTTCAGCTATCCGGCACCGCCTGATTTTTATGGGACTACCTTTATCAAACAGGCGTTGCTCGAATTGACCGGGGAACGTGAACTTCTCTACAAGCCCGTGGATATCGGCAAGTTCGACCAGGTCACTGCTCCGCTCTGGGTTTTTCTTGACGCTCTGCACCCGCATCTTTGGCGCGGGGGCAAGGCCCAGCCCAAGAGTGCTCCGGAGATGAAACGGCTGCTTGCCGACCGGGAGATTTTCATCTCCCTGAGTTTCAATCCCGCCGAGGCGAGCAATGCGATCGCCACCGGGGAACTGCCGGAAAGCATCAGAACCTACGTACACGAAGGCGGTACCATCGGAAACACACATTTTCTGGCAATTCCTTTCAACAGCAGCGCTCAGGAAGGAGCCATGGTGCTGGCCGATTTTCTGCTGTCCCCCGAAGCTCAGGCCCGCAAAAGTGATCCTTCCATCTGGGGTGATCCGACCGTACTGGCGCTTGCCAAACTTTCTCCTGAGCAGCGCACTCTTTTCGACACCATTTCCCTGGGAGTGGCGTCCCTCAGTCCTGAAGAGTTGGGACCGGTGATTCTCGAGCCCCATGCCTCCTGGGTAACTGCCATCGAGAAGGAATGGCTGAAGCGCTATTCAAAATAGCGGTCTCTGCAATGTCAGGACGACGCAACCGGCTGAAAATTTTCCCTGCTCTTACCCTGGCTGTCTTTCTACTGCCGATTCTGGTCGGTCTGCTGTTCACTTGGGCGCCCGCTTTCGGCTATCTCTCAGCTGCCGGCAGTAACCGTTTCAGCCTGGAACCGTTCGCCACGCTCCTGCACCACCCAAGCCTGCCCGGAGCATTGCGCTCAACCTTCATTTCCGGTATTGGTGCCAGCCTGATGTCCCTGGGGCTGGCCCTATGGATAGCAGCAACCCTCTACGGCTCCAGATTATGGTCCACCATCGAACTGAGCCTGGCCCCCTTGCTGTCGCTTCCGCATGCAGCTTTCGCGATAGGTTTCAGCTTCCTGATTGCACCAAGCGGCTGGCTGATCAGATCGGTTTCACCCTTTCCGTCCGGTTTTACCTATCCACCCGACTGGACGACTAATGGAGACCCATGGGCCATCAGTCTGACTCTCACCATGCTTTTTAAGGAAACACCGTTTTTGCTGCTGATGATATTCAGCGGCCTCAGCAGACTCGATGTCAGAAGAACCATCTGGGTAGGACGCAGCCTTGGCTATCACCGGCTGAGAATCTGGACCCGACTCATCATTCCCCAGCTTTACCCCATGCTCAGGCTGCCGCTGCTGGCAGTGTTGGCCTACTCTCTCTCGGTGGTCGACCTGGCCTATATCATCGGTCCGTCGCTGCCACCCACCCTGGCTGTGCTCATCGACCGGTGGTTCCATGACCCCGATATCTCCAGTCGTTTTGTCGGGGCTGCCGGGGCCCTGTTGCTTCTTCTTGTGACGCTGGCATGCATCAGTTCAGCGCTGGTGCTTGAATATCTCATCAGCAAAATAGCCTCCAGAAAAATTCTGGACGGCAGACGTAAATCCCCCTTTGAACTGCTCGTCGGAAGCGGCTCCTTCTATGCCCTGATCCTTCTGGGCGTCAATGTTCTGAGTTTAACTGCCCTGATGCTCTGGTCAGTGGCACACTCCTGGCGATTTCCCCACTTTTTCCCTGCCCGGTTCAGCTTTTCAAATTGGTCAACGGCTCTTAGTCATCTGCTCGAGCCGGTTTTTGTCAGCGCCCTGGCAGCGTTTTTGAGTTGTCTGCTGGCCATCATCCTCGTTGTCGGCTGTTTCGAGAATGAACAGAATCTGGCCCGCTCCCGAATCGACTCGATCAGCCAGCGCTCATTGTGGATAATCTACCTGCCGCTGCTTATACCGCAGATCAGTTTTTTGTTTGGCATCCAGGTATTGCTGATCATTTTCAACCTCGAAGGTTCCTGGGGGACCCTTATCTGGATTCACCTTGTATTTGTGCTGCCCTATGTATTTCTGACGCTGGCCAACACCTACCGCAGCTATGACCAGCGCTACAGTTATGTGGGCACAGCCCTAGGGGCTCGTCCGCTTCGCTCATTTTTCAGGGTAAAATTGATTATGCTGACCAAACCTATCCTGTTCAGCATGGCGGTAGGATTCGGTGTTTCGATTGCGCAATATCTTCCTACCCTGTATGTTGGGGCCGGCAGATTTGCAACCATAACCACTGAAACCGTCAGCCTGGCCAGCGGGTCGGACAGAAGGGTAATGGCGGTCTATGCTTTGAGCCAATTCCTGCTGGCGCTTACTGGATTTCTCACAGCCATCGTGCTTCCTGCTATTATGTTTAGAAATCGCCGGGCAATGCAGAATTAACCGATCATGTCACTTGTTCTCGACTCGATTAAAATCAGTCTCGGCACTGTGCAACTGTTCAAGCCTCTGAGCCTGACTGCTCCCCCGGGTAGTATCGTCACCCTCATGGGGCCCTCAGGTTGTGGGAAATCTACGCTGCTGGCTTCGATCTGCGGCATGCTCGACCCCGGCTTTTCATTCTCCGGCACGATCGCCCTCAATGGCCGCCCCCTGAATGGTATCGAAATGGAACACCGCAAGGTTGGCATTCTCTTCCAGGATGATTTACTTTTTCCGCACCTTGACGTGTTCGGCAATATGGCCTTTGGACTGCCTGCCCGGATGAGCCGCCGGCAAAAACGAGAGCGGGTCAATAACAGCCTCGCGGCAGCCGGGCTTGAAGGCTTTGGGGCCCGTGATATTGCCACTCTTTCCGGCGGACAGAAGTCGCGGGTAAGCCTCTTGCGGGCCCTACTTGCCGAACCTGAAGCAATTCTGCTCGATGAACCGTTCAGTAAACTGGATGAAAATCTTCGCGGCTCAATCAAACAGTTCGTATTCGATCAGATCGGCCTGATGAACATCCCGGCCCTGATGGTTACCCATGACCGCAGTGATTCAGCCGACGGAACCTATATTGAGCTAAAATAAAGACCACCATGCTTGATCGTTACAGTCTCAAAATCCTGAAACCGCTGCTTGAGTCGCTCGCCGGGAATCTGCGGAACAAAGGAATAAGGGCCGATCACATTACCATCGCCTCCTTCGCTATTGGTCTTCTCGGCGTAATCTTAATCGCCCGCCACTTCTATCTGCTGGGCGGGTTGTTGATTATACTCAATCGGCTGGGCGATGGCGTCGACGGGGCTCTGGCCAGACTTACCGGCAGCACCGACAGAGGTGCGTTTCTTGACATCTGCCTCGATTTCATTTTCTATTCGGCGGTCGTGTTCGGTTTTGCCCTGGCCGAGCCAGTTCAAAACAGCCTGGCTGCAGCATTCTTGATTTTCTCATTCGTCGGTACCGGCTCCAGTTTTCTCGCATACGCCATCATGGCGGAGCGTCGTTCGCTGTCAGATCTGCGGCTGCCGGATAAGGGGTTCTACTATCTGGGGGGTCTGGCGGAAGGTACAGAAACCATTATTTTCTTTATTCTTATATGCCTTTTTCCCTCCTTTTTCCCTGCGCTGGCTTGGATTTTCGGTTCTATCTGCCTGCTCGGCACCGCGGCACGAATCGTCTACGGCTACCGGACACTTGACTGAGAGGAGACACAATACCCATCGTCTCCCAAATCTCCAAAATGGTTTTGAATCAAGCTAATCTGCATAAGGGGACACGATGGGTATTGTGTCCCCCTAATTTGTGTCAAGCTGATCACGATACTTGCGCAACAGTCCCCGAAACTGATCGTAGGTCAGGCCGAGCAGTGCGGCACTCTTCTTCTGGTTAAATCTGCCTTCCTCCAGAGCCTCCTTGAGCAACTGCTGTTCGTAAGACCCAACCAGTTCTTTAAAGCCGGCGGAAATATTGACAGACCGTGTTTGCTCGGCAGTTGCTATTGTCTCCTCCCGGACAGGGAGAACGTCAAAGGGTGAGACAAAAGGGTCAAAGTCAATCTTCTTGATCCTGCCCGAACCGGCTCGATAGACGGCTCTCTCGATCACATTTTTTAATTCCCGCACATTGCCGCCCCAAGGGTAATTCTCCAGAGACCGCAGCGCCTCGGATGAGAAACTGAGCCCTTCATCGATTCCAAGTTCGAATAGCATTCTGGAGCCGAAGTGGCGGGCCAGCAGCATGATATCTTCCCCACGGCGCCTGAGCGGCGGCAGGAACAGCACCTCGAATGTGAGTCGGTCGAGCAGGTCCTGCTTGAATTTTCCTTGGGAGGCAAGGGCAGGGAGATCGGCATTGGTGGCGCAGATTATCCGGACATCGACTTCAATCTGATCCGAGTTCCCTACCCGTTCGAAGAAATGATATTCGACCACTCGCAAAATTTTCTCCTGGGCCTGAATCGGGATGGTGCCGATCTCATCGAGAAACAGGGTGCCGTCGGCAGCCATCTCGAAGCGCCCGACCCGGTCGACCTTGGCATCGGTGAAGGCTCCTTTGACATGCCCGAAGAGCTCGCTTTCGAATAGGGTCTCGGACAGCCCACCGGTATTCACCGTTACCATTGGACGCTCGGCGCGTGCAGAGACCGAGTGCAGCAAGCGGGCGACGATGCCTTTTCCCGTACCGTTCTCGCCCGTGATCAGGATGTTCGCATCTGAAGGCCCGACA